>DLLA01000020.1:25665-28128 GCA_002479035.1 Bacteroidales bacterium UBA7574
GTTCATATATATGAGGGTAATTATGGTCCATATATTCATTCAGACGTTCGCATATTTTTTTCAACAAGCCGATATTTATACCCTTAGTTCCTCTTTCTGTCATTTCGTCAGAAATACGTTCCCATTGGACTTTAGTGATTAGTTGGTTATGCGTATAGTTTGGGTATATTACTTTGAAAGCATCATACATTTTTTGTTGTGAGGCATTAAGACTCATATAATCGCGATAATCCCTATCTAATAATACATCAGCCATATATTATATTCTCTTTATTTGATTACAAAATTTTTCCATTTCCCAATACGTTCAGGACCAACGGTACCTGCCCAAAAGATACCACGGGGAGTATCTGCTATTGCCTTGAGAAATGCTACAAGATTATAGTTGAAAACAGCAGAATAGAAAACTACTTTTTCATCAGGAATGGCATCTTTACCAACCAAATTTTCGCTAATGAGTTTGTCTCCAATATCATTAAGACGTGTTTGTATACAATGCTGTAATTCAGGTGTCGGTAAATTGCTAAGTATGTCCCATTTTAACTTTGGATTATTCGGATCAACACTTTCTCCTATTGTATCAACTTTATTAACCGCCAATACAATGTTGTCTGATTTATTTTTGCCATTGTTTGGATCTATGCTGTTTTTACAGATAGGGAGTATGATATTCTTTAGTATGCGGCAATCTTCACCAAAATCTTTTGAATGAGCATTGATGATGTACACTATGACATCACAATCCGGTAGTATCTGCTGGTATAATTTTTCATACTCAATATCTTTGTCGATATCGTTATTCAGCCCAGGCATATCATATACAGCCAATTTGAAACCATCCTCCATGGGGAATGTCTTTTCTTCGACTTCTTTGGTTTCTTCTTTGATGTTGTGGACATAGCCATTCAGTCCAAAGATGGCATTCAATGTAGTCGTTTTTCCAACTCCAGACTGACCAATAATTGCAACCTTGAAATTTTTCTCTCTAATCTCATGGTTAATGGCATCTCGTAGGATTTTTTTGTCTTCTGGAGAAAGTTTTCCTGCCTCCATCATTTTCTCAAATAGTTTCTCTAATAGAAACTGTTTCTTTGGTTCTTCTTTTTTCATTGTTTTATTTCATTTAATAGATTGACGATGTTATAGTTACGAATGCCACAGACCGGTATTACACAAAATGGTAAAAACTTACCATCAAATTTCTTATGTATCTCATCAGTGCGCAACTTAATATATTCTGAACAAAGCGGTGTCGGCATATTTTCATCGTTGTTCCATGCTATGTATTCCCTGTCTTCTGCTACTATGGTAGAATCAATATGGTTTAGCGCAACGATAAATTTTACATCATTATTTTTAATAAAAGATTTGAGTTGTAATAATAATCTTTGTGCAGGGGCATCTGTCCTGTCAAATGTAGAAACGAGTACTATACAATTTGATTTGTTCACAGCATATTGATAATACTTTAGATACTGACTGTTTGAAGAAAACTCTCCAATACCTGGTGTATCAAAGATTGTAATGCTGTCGTATCCTTTTGGGCAGCATCCAATGAGTGTCACAGAATATAACTCTTTTGTACAAGGCACTAATGGGTCTGTACAAAATTGGGTGCCAAACATTGAATTTATCAATGTGGTTTTTCCATTGCCTGTACGCCCTATAAAGCATACCTTATAGTTCTTCAGAATACTCATTTGTCTTCTATAATTTGAGCCTTACCTTTGCACAGAATTTTTTTTGAACCTTCTAACGAGGTTAATATCCAGGTCCCCTTGATGACTTTATATGTTTGTCCTTCGACCAATACCTCTCCATCAATGGATTCATATAAATTCTTTCTATATTCAGAAGCGATAAATTGCATACAATTGTCATACGTGATACCCCATGAAGACAAAAGATGCAACCATAATTCTGGCTTTTTATAAACTTTCTTCCAAATAGAAATAAGTTCCTCGTTATTGATGGAGATTATAGCATCAGACCATGCATCAATATCCAATGTTCCATCTTCTACTCCATCAAGTAGCGGAACAAGATTGTCAATGTTCAACAATATAGCATCCTTTGCGGGGACATTAGGAGAAGGAACGACATGAATAGGAGTTGTCACTTTCTTGATAGATTTCTGTTTTGGCTTGTTTTTAGATTCATCACTATCTTTTGTGGATACTGCCCGTTTGTTTTTAACATACAGATAGCAGCAACTACCGGCTGCTACCACGGCAATAGTGCTGCTAATCCAGCATAATGTTGTTGGTTCCATAATTTTATATTTTAAGGATTAAACTTTTTGTTAATACATTGATTCAAGTTGTTGCAGTTCGGTTTGGGCAGTGATGAGTTGATTGTAGAACTGCTGTTTCATTTGCTGCTTGGCGAGGTGTGTCCCGAAAGACCTGTCCGCAGTCCTGTCAGGGTGGAGCGTTCTATCCCATTTATCCATGCGGTCGTCCC
>DLLA01000193.1:0-6802 GCA_002479035.1 Bacteroidales bacterium UBA7574
AATAGCGTAACGAGTATTGGAAGTGCTGCTTTCAAGGGTTGCACAAGTCTTACCTCTATCACGATCCCCAATAGTGTAACGAGCATTGAAAGGGCTACTTTTTATGGTTGCACAGGTTTAACCTCTGTCACTATCCCTAATCGTGTAACGAGTATTGGAGGTGCTGCTTTCTATGGTTGCACCGGTCTCACCTCTATCACTATTCCCAATAGTGTAACAAGTATTGGATGGGATGCTTTCAAGGGTTGCACAAGGCTTAATACGATTACAATTGGTACAAATGTGACACAAATAGGACTTTGTGCCTTTGATAGTTGTGACATATCTTCTGTTATATGGAATGCCAAAAAATATGAGGATTGTAAAGAAACAGAGACACCATTCTATTATTACGGTAAGGGTGATCGGGGTAAGGTAGGTGTGTTGTCAGATGTGCGTATGGGAATATCGTCGTTTGTTTTTGGTGATAGTGTAGAGAACATTCCAGCGTATTTGTGTGACAGCATGACGAACTTACGGAATGTTACGATTCCTGAGAATGTGAAAGTTATAGGTCAAAATGCGTTTCGAAGGACACCTTGGTATGATGATTGGTATGTGCGAGAGGGATTAGGGTGTTTGTACATGGGTAAAATTTTGTTCGCGTACAAGGGGAAAATGTTTCCTAATACATCCATAGACGTGAAGGATGGAACTACCAATATCTATTCTAATGTCTTTAAGGGTTGTGAGAACTTAACATCTATCTCTATCCCAAAGAGTATGACAAAGATAGGAGTAGATGCTTTTAATGGTTGTACGGGGTTATCCAAAGTAGAGTTTGCCGGAAGTGTTGATGAGTGGAGCAATATATTATTTGAAGATACATTCAGCAATCCCATACGGTATGCACGAAGTGTGTATATTGATAATACATTGGCTAAAGAACTGACAATAGCCAATCGCTCTGTTGTTCCTGATGTTTTTGCATACGACACATGCCTTACTTCTGTCACAATTTTAGAGCATGTGGATAGCATTCAAGATAGTGCATTCTTTAATTGCACCAATCTTCGTAAAGTTACCATCGGGCGGGATATCAAACGAATAGGAAATCATGCATTCGGGGGATGCAATAGCCTACTTGATGTAACGTGGAATGCAAAAAAATGTGCAGACACTCAATGGGAAGAAAAAACATATATAATTGGATGGGGTTGTTCTGATGGTAAGTGTGGGGATATTTATGCAACCAAATGGCACTATGGTCCATTTGACGGGGCAAACTACATCAGTACTTTCCAATTCGACGAAGACTTGGATTGGGATAGTCTCCCCGAACATCTGTTGTCGGGGTTCGTCCCGGACTCCATTGTGTTCCGCAGGAAAATCAAAAATATAAAGAAGGATGCGTTTCGTGGGTATAAGGACAAACCAAAGGCAATTACGTGCTTATGTCATCCCGATGATATATCTATCAAGGACTGTTATTACAATGCCAGCGGATGTACTTCTTATAATAATGGTGACCACATATGTAATGCTGTGAGGGGAGCATATAATTCTGGCTATAGTGCGCTTGGAACAAGCAAGGATGTTCCTGTATATGTTCCCCAAAGGTATTATGATAAGTATCGCTACAGAGGCATCTATTCTTTTTTTGATTACAATATAAGTCGTTATATAGACCATAACATCGGTTGGGGATATTTTAGGGACTTCCGAGCTTTGTCCATAGCAGAAGATACGGTCATTGTAAGTAATTCAATTTCAGTGATTCCTCATAATGATAATGTATGCATTGTATGGGCAAAAAATAGTTTAGCCGACTCATATACATTGCAGGTTTTGTCTAATGAGGGCGATTCTGTTTGTGATATTAAGTTCAATAAAAAAGGTGATATCATTTACAATCGCCAGCGAGTCCAAAGTAAACACCATGTTGCATCAGACAGTGTAAAGGCTTTTCAGTATATGGTGGATAATCTCACCCCATGTGCTGAATATCAGTGTGTGTTGACAGTTAAGAATGACGAAGAAAATATCCTGCATACATATACGGAGCGATTCAAGACTACAGGTGTATGCTCTACAGAAATCACCAATATATCGTTTGCAAATGCTTACTATTCTGCCTATGTGTACGGCGGTGGTGGCCGTTGGCGATTTGATATATGCAATGCGTATGATTCCATTCTCCAAAATATTACATATCCTTTGTTGAAATTATGGGTATCTACAGAGCAAGACAAGAACTTTCTTAACGGAACATACCATATTAGTTATTCACAGTATTGGGAAAGTAAGATAGATTCGATTAGAATAGAAACTCGCACAATAGGAGAGGTCACCATAAAGGCGGTAGATAAAATGCAATACTCATTCGTCGGGTCATTCGTTGGAACAGATAAGAAAACCTACACATTCGATATAGTTGCTAATGTGAGAGCATTTGAGGAAAATTACGACTACGGTGGTAGTAAGAGTATTACTCCAATAGAGTTAGAAGATGTTGTGGGCGATGCCGTGGATAATGTCAATAGTAATGATAATCCTCCACAGAAAATACTCAAAAAAGGTAGCGTTTATATTCTCTGTGGAGGGAAAACGTACACATTGACGGGTGTAGAGGTGAAATAGGACAACTAATAAGAAGCATATTCTTTGTAGAGACGTGGTTTCATACTGCGTCTCTCTTTTTGTTGTTACTGAAAAAATGATGATAGCATGGTGGAAATACCTACTTTTAGGGATGGGGGCTTGCGGGGGTGAGAAATTATGAGTAACTTTGCAGGTTTTTGTGCGTATGGAGGATTTGATAAGACATGACGGAGTAGTGCTGTCGGTAGGAGATGGCGTGGTGCGTGTACGGATAGTGCAGGCGAGTGCGTGTGCATCGTGCAAAGCCAAACAGATGTGTATGTCCGCCGAGAGTCAGGAGAAAGAGATGGACGTCATTCCGCTGGAGCCGCTGCAGGTGGGGGATAAAGTGGAGGTGTTGGTGCAGCAGAAATTGGGGTGGAAAGCGGTGCTGCTGGCGTACATCCTACCGTTTGTGGTGCTGGTGAGCGTGGTGTTTGTGTTGAGTAGGTGGCTGAGTGAGACTGCGGCAGGGACGATTGCGCTATGTGCGACGGGCGTGTACTACTTGGTGCTGAGTCTGTTTAAAGGGAAGTTGCAGAGGGAGTTCAGTTTTACGGCGAGACTCCCCCAGCCCCCCTCAGAGAGGGGGAACGGCGACCCGCGATAGACCCGCGACAGACCCGCGAAAAAAGTTAGAGGGAAGTGATGTGTAATTTGTAATGTAGGGGATAACTCTGTAACATATAACCAACCTATAACTAACCACTAACGGTTAAGGGGGATTAGGGGATAGAGGTTAGGGGATAGGGGTTAGAGGGTAGAGATTAGAGGATAGGGATTAGGGTTTAGAAAGAATAAAATAAACATAAAGTATGAATTTGATTTTGATTTCCTTACTCGTTCTGGGCGTGACGGGACTGGTGGCGGCGGTGCTGCTGTATCTCGTGGCTCAGAAGTTCAAGGTGGAGGAAGACCCTCGCATCGACGAGGTGCAAGAAGTGCTGCCGGGTGCGAACTGCGGCGGTTGCGGCTTTGCAGGTTGTCGTGCGCTGGCGGAGGCGTGCGTGAAAGCCGATTCGTTAGACGGTCTGCTCTGCCCTGTAGGAGGTGCACCCACGATGCAGAAAGTGGGTGAAATCCTGGGTATGGCGGTGAGTGCCACCGAACCCAAAGTGGCAGTGGTGCGCTGCAACGGCACGTGCGAGGCGCGTCCGCGTACAAGCCAATACAACGGTGCGCGTACCTGCCAAATCATGCACAACCTGTATGTGGGCGAGACGGATTGTCCGTTTGGCTGCTTGGGTTGCGGCGATTGTGTGGCTGCGTGCGAGTTCGATGCCATTCACATGAACCCGACCACAGGGCTGCCCGAGGTGGACGACGAGAAGTGCACCAGTTGCGGCAAGTGCGTGAAAGCGTGCCCGCGCCACATCATCGAGTTGCGCAACAAGGGTCCGAAGAGCCGCCGCATGGTGGTGATGTGCGTGAACAAAGACAAGGGTGCCATCGCTCGCAAGGCATGCACCAACGCATGTATCGGCTGCGGCAAGTGCCAGAAAGTCTGCGCTTTCGATGCCATCACGGTAGAGAACAACTTGGCGTACATCGACTTTACAAAGTGCCGCTTGTGCCGCAAATGTGAATCGGAATGTCCGACAGGGGCTATTCACGCAGTCAATTTCCCGCCGCGCAAACCTGCAGAACCCAAACCTGCACCAGCGGCGCAACCCGCTAACGTGCAACCCGCTAACGTGCAACCAACAATCGCGCAGCCGGCAACGGCAACGCCCAAAGAAGAGGAGGCAAAAGTATGAATACGTTTCGTATAGGGGGAGTGCATCCACACGACAATAAGCAATACTCTGCACATCAGCCGATTACAGAGTGTCCGTTACCGCAGAAAGCCATCATTCCGTTGGTTCAGCACATCGGTGCGCCCGCGCAACCCATGGTGGAGAAAGGGCAGAAAGTGAAGGTGGGCGAGTTGCTTGCCAAGGCAGGCGGTTTTGTGAGCGCGAATATCCATTCGCCGTTCAGCGGCACCATCACCAAGATTGACTCCACCGTGGACGCATGGGGCATGCGTATGCCCGCTATCTTCATGGACGTGGAGGGTGATGAGTGGTTAGACAATATAGATCGCACGCCCGCGCTCGTGCGCGAGTGCCACTTGGAGAGCAAAGCCATTGTGGACAAGATTGCCGAAGCCGGTATCGTGGGCTTGGGCGGTGCTTGCTTCCCCACACACGTGAAGTTGCTGCCGCCCCCGGGCAAGAAGGCAGAAGTGTTGATTGTCAACGGTGTAGAGTGTGAGCCGTACCTCACTTGCGACCACCAACTGATGCTGGAGCACGGCGAGGAAATCGTCATCGGTATTCAGATTCTGATGCGTGCCCTCAACATTCAGAAAGCCATTATCGGCATCGAGAAAAACAAGCCCGATGCTATTGAGCATATACGCAATCTCGCGAGCAAAGCACTCGGCATAGAGGTGAAACCGCTGAAGTTGAAATATCCGCAAGGCGGTGAGAAACAGTTGATTGACGCATGTATCGGTCGCCAAGTGCCGAGCGGTGCGCTGCCTATCGAGGTGGGTGCCGTGGTGGACAACGTGGCTACTATCTATGCCGTGTATGAGGCTGTGCAGAAGAACAAACCGCTTATCTCGCGCGTGATGACCGTCACGGGCAAGAGCCTCGCCAAGCCAGGCAACTACAGTGTGCGTTTCGGCACTCCGCTGAGCGACGTGGTGGCATTGGCAGGCGGCGTGCCCGAAGATACGGGCAAAATTATCGGCGGCGGACCTATGATGGGACGCGCTATGAACAATATCAATATGCCCGCCAACAAGCGTGTGAGCGGCTTGCTGTTCATGCCCGAGAAGGAGAGCCTCCGCGTGGAGCCCGAGAACTGTATCCGTTGCGGCAAGTGCGTAGGCGCATGCCCGATGGGCTTGGAACCCTACCTGCTGAGCAAGCAGGCGCAACTGCAGATGTGGGACGAGATGGAGCAGCACAGCGTGATGGACTGCATCGAGTGCGGCTGCTGCCTCTACACTTGCCCCAGCCACCAGCCGCTGCTCGACTACATCCGCATGGGCAAAGCCAAAGTGGGCGGAATCATCCGCGCTCGCGCTGCCAAGAAGTAGTTAGAGAGTAGGGATTAGAGATTAGAGAATAGAGAATCAGAAAGTAAATAGTTTATGAAACAACTAATCGTATCTCCGGCACCGCACGCGCACAGCGGTGACAGTGTCCGGAAAAATATGCTCTTGGTGATTGCGGCTCTGCTGCCTGCCTACGTGATAAGCGTGGCGGCATTCGGTTGGGGCGCACTCATCACCACAGCCATCAGCGTGGCAGCCTGCGTGCTGTTCGAGTGGCTGATAACCAAGTTCCTGCTCAAGCAGAAGCCCACTATCTGCGACTGCTCGGCTATCCTCACGGGGCTGCTGTTGGCGTTCAACCTGCCCTGCAACCTGCCGTGGTGGATAGTAGTGATTGGCGCGTTGGTGGCTATCGGCATTGCCAAGATGACCTTCGGTGGCTTGGGGCAGAACCTGTTCAACCCCGCTTTGGTGGGGCGTGTGTTCCTGCTCATCGCGTTCCCTGTACAGATGACCACGTGGCCTCGCCCGATGGGCTTCCACACCTCGTATGTGGACGCCGAGACGGGGGCTACACCGCTGGCACTGATGAAACAGATTGTCAAGAATGGCGACAGCACTGTCATCAACCAACTGCCCGAACTATGGGATATGTTCGCCGGTTGGATAGGCGGCAGTCTGGGCGAAGTATGTGCTTTGGCACTGCTGATTGGCGGTATCTTCCTGATTATCATGCGTGTTATCACATGGCATATCCCCGTCAGCATACTGGCTACAGTGGCATTGTTCGCTGCCGTTACCGGCTGGTGCGGTTCGCTGCCCGAGGGTATCACCACGCTGCAATATGTAGCGATGAGCCTCTGCACGGGCGGTATCATGCTGGGTGCCTTCTTTATGGCAACCGACTATGTGACATCGCCTATGACAGGGTGGGGCAAGATAATCTTCGGTATTGGTATCGGACTGATTGTCATGGTGATACGTACATGGGGTGCTTACCCGGAAGGTATGTCCTTCGCCATTCTGATTATGAATGCGTGTGTGCCTTTGTTGAACCATATCCGCCCGAAACGTTTCGGCGAGAAGAAGAAATAGGAGGTTACTATGGCTAAATTGAAAAGTACATTTCCTAAG
>DLLA01000193.1:6834-7262 GCA_002479035.1 Bacteroidales bacterium UBA7574
TTCCTAACATGGTGATTTCGCTCACGAGCATCACCATTGTGGCTGCTGCGGCACTGGGGGCTGTCTATATGTTCACCCAAAAGGCTATCCAAGAGCAGCAGATTGCCAAGCAGACCGCTGCTATCAGTGCCGTTCTGCCTGAGCATGAGCGCATTGCAGACCCCGAGACCGTGAACGGACTCACGGTGTACAAGGCGTACACGGGCGACCAATTTGTGGGTGCTGCCGTAGAGACGCAGGCCGACGGCTTCGGCGGTGTGATACGCCTGATGGTGGGCTTTGATGCTGACAATCACATCGTTAACTACGAAGTCCTTGAGCAGCAGGAGACCCCGGGTTTGGGTACGCATATCGTGGAGTGGTTCAAGAACGCGGACAAGCCCGGGCAGAATATCCTCGGTCGTGAGGCTACGGGGGCTTTCACGGTG
>DLLA01000193.1:7396-11439 GCA_002479035.1 Bacteroidales bacterium UBA7574
CCGCATACACCGAAGGCGAGGTCGAGGCTGCCACAGGAGCAAGCCAATTGATTGATAACGAGCAAAATACAGAAACGGAGGTACCCCATGAGTAAGGCTCTGAATACCCTGACCAACGGCATATTGCGCGAGAACCCCACCTTCGGGCTGGTGCTCGGTATGTGCCCCACACTTGCCACCACCACATCCGCCATCAACGGCATGTCAATGGGTTTGGCGACGATGTTTGTGCTTATCTGCTCCAACACCGTGATTTCGATGCTCAAAAACGTCATCCCCGACAAGGTGCGTATCCCAGCATTCATCGTGGTGATTGCCACCTTTGTGACTATCGTTCAACTGCTTATGCAGGCGTACCTGCCGGGCATCTACGAGGTGCTGGGCTTGTTCATCCCGCTGATTGTGGTCAACTGTATCGTCCTCGGACGTGCCGAAGCCTTTGCGGCTAAGAACACGGTCGGGCTCTCTGCCCTCGACGGACTAGGCATGGGCTTGGGCTTCACCCTCTCGCTCACTGTCATCGGCGCTATCCGCGAGTTGCTCGGCACGGGCAGTATCTTTGGCTTGCACGTCTTCAGCGACCAGTACGGCATGCTGATTTTCGTACTTGCCCCGGGTGCTTTCATTGTGCTGGCATATCTGATGGCAATCATGCAAAAAGTAATGAAAAAGTAAGGAGACATCACTATGGTATATTTTCTGATATTCATCTCGGCGATATTTGTCAACAATATCGTACTGAGTCAGTTCTTGGGCATTTGCCCCTTCTTGGGTGTCAGTAAGAAGATTGACACCGCCCTCGGCATGGGCGCAGCCGTCACCTTTGTGCTGACGCTCGCCACCGTGGTTACCTACCTGCTGCAGATGCTCTTGGTCAAGTGGCATGTCGAGTTCTTGCAGACCATTCTGTTCATTCTTGTCATTGCCGCCCTCGTGCAGATGATTGAGATTGTCCTCAAGAAAATCTCCCCGTCGCTCTATCAGGCGCTGGGTGTCTTCCTGCCTCTGATTACCACCAACTGCTGCTTGCTCGGTGTGGCTATTCTCGTGGCCAATGGCACCAACAAACTGCCTGTCGGTGCGGAACACAACCTGCTCACCGGCACCCTGTTCGCACTCGCTACCGCACTCGGCTTTGCGCTGGCACTGGTGCTTTTCGCCGGCATGCGCGAGCAACTGGCAATGAACAAAGTGCCCAAAGCCATGCAGGGCACGCCTATCGCCCTCCTCACTGCCGGTCTGCTGGCAATGGCATTCATGGGCTTCAGCGGAGTAGTGTAACGCAACTCTCAAACAATCTCCCAAAGGCTGTCAAGCGTGTCTTGGCAGCCTTTTTTGTATGCCTGTTTAATGGGCAATGACGAAAAATTAATGGTCAATTACACGGTTAATTATATGTTTTATTCTTTCCACTCTTGTGTGTTTCAACAAATTGTATTACCTTTGTAGCGGTTAATCTTGAAGGATAACCGTAGGATAACCGAAAGATAACCGAAGGATAACCGAAAGATAACAGGGTGCTTGTGCTGACCTTATGCACTCCGTACCCTGCGGATATAGTAACCTCAAAAACAACCGTTCATTATGGCAAAAATCATCTTAGACGACCCCTTGGCTGCCGTTCAGGGCAGGCTCTCGGCCCATCACAAAGTCATTTTCCGTACCCGCAATGGCAAGACTCATGCCTATGTCATGACCTCGCAATCCTCTGCCCCGCGGTCTGAGCAGCAGCAGGCGAACTCATCGGCTTTTGCTGCTACCTCTCGCCAAGTCCATGCCGAGATGGCAGACCCCGCACGCCTTGCTTTTTGGCAGAAGGAGTTCACTGCCTACGCCAAACATCGTAATGCCACCATCAAGACCCTCTACGGTTATATCTTCCACACGCTCTATGAGCAGGTCAAGTCTGCCGAAGGCACTCCCAACGCTTAACGAAAACTACGTAAACAACGCAAACCACCTTCCATCTCCATGCGTCACACCACCCTTGTCTTTTTCCTCTGCCTTGTCACACTGTCGCAGGCGGAGAATGCTGTCTATCAGGATATTAACTACACCATTGACCCTGATACGCACCTTGCCGAAGTCACCCTCAACCCTTACGTGAGCGGTGAACTCTACATCCCTGCCGAGATTCCTGTCGGGCAGGACACCTACCGCGTCACCACCATTGGCGAAAACGCTTTCCGGGGATGTAAATCCCTCACAGCCATTGTCTTGCCGCCGTCCATTGAGCGTATATACCGTTCTGCCTTCGAGGGCACGGGCATCATGCTCAACCGCGACAACTGGACCAATGGGGCACTCTATATTGACAGTTGCCTCATCGCCGCCGACAAGACCATCAAACCCAAATTCGTCGTCCCCGATGGCACGCGCGTCATTGCGGCTGGGGCTTTCCGTGGCAACAAGACCCTCACACGGGTGGAGTTCCCTGCCTCGGTTTGCCGCATAGATCACGACACGTTTCGTGATTGCAAGAACCTTACTCGCGCCATTATTCCGCTGACTGTCACAGAGATAGGAGAAGACGCTTTCACCAACTCCGGCATCTGGAACAACGACAAGAAGTGGCGTCGCGGAGCCCTCTTCATAGATGGTTGCCTCATCTCCGTCAAGGAGCAGGCACCCGCTAATTTTGTCTTCAAGACCAAAATCCCGACACGTCTTATTGCCGCGGGAGCCTTTTCCGAGAACCGCACATTGCAGACCGTCACCCTTCCCGACGGGCTCACCCATATCCCCACGGCAGCGTTCTACAAGTGCGAGAATCTCACCCGTGTTGTCATTCCCGCCTCTGTCAGGCGGGTGGAGAACTTCGCCTTTTATGGCTGCACACTCCTGCAGGAGGCTACGCTGCCTGCTGATTTACAGTCACTTGGCATGGGAGCCTTCTATGGCTGTGAGTACTTGGAGGAGCAGGTACTCTCTTCCCGACTCACTGTCATCCCCAAGGGGTGTTTCAGCCTGTGCCGCACGCTCGAAAGCATAACTTTGCCCCAACAACTCCGCAAAATCGACGAAGCCGCTTTCGCAGGTTGCTCCGCCTTGCAGGACATCCTCCTGCCTGCCACGCTGCGCGAACTCGGAGACATGGCGTTCTCCGGCTGCGCGCAATTCGAGGAGATTGCCATTCCCGAACAGGTGTCCAACCTGCCCCTTGGCGTATTCTCCGACTGCACACACCTGCGCCGTGTGACACTCCCGGACGGCATCTATGCCATTGGTGATGAGGCGTTTAAGGGCTGTGTCTCGTTGGAGCGTATCAATATACCGTTCACCACTTTCCGTATAGGCAAGTTTGCTTTTCAGAATTGCCAGCAGTCGCGCGAACTCGCCCTCGTGGATCATATCCACGTCATTGAGGAAGGGGCGTTCAAGGAGTGCAAGATGTTGGAGGAAATCGCACTCCCTGCATCACTCAAAGTGTTGAGCAAGAGCACCTTTGCACAATGTATCAGCCTTCGGCAGATACATTTCTCCGCACACCTCACCACCATTGAGGACGGGGCTTGTTATGACTGCCGCCAATTGGGAGAACTCCTTCTGCCCGACAGTCTGCAAACCATTGGAGACTATGCCTTTGCCAACTGCCGGAACCTCCGCCGAGTCACCTTCCCCACGGGCTTGAAGCAGATAGGTTCTTTCGCTTTCCGTGACTGTGCAAGTCTCTCTATCCCCGCCACCACCGCCTCCATTCCCCCTATCGTCCTCGTCTCCAAAAACGCCTTCAAAGGCTGCAAAACCAGGTAGATGCTTATTGTTTTTATTGTATATTTCGTGAAAAAAACGTACCTTTGTCCGCTAATCAAATGCAAATTGCCTAAAGAAAGGAGAGAATATGTTTATCAAATCATTTCGTATTGAGAATTTTAAGTCTATCAAGTCTATGGAAATTATGCTGGATAGGGACTTGAGTGTACTTACGGGAGTGAACAATAGTGGTAAAACTACCATTATTGAGGCTATGGCATTGTGGGCAGAATGTTTCGACAAACTTGTTCATTTAGCGAAGACATCTCGGAGAGGGCGGTTTCACAAAG
>DLLA01000193.1:11492-15369 GCA_002479035.1 Bacteroidales bacterium UBA7574
TATCTTGACAGGTGAGAAAAGATACTATGAGTTTTCTGAGATTAATTCTATCTATTGTCCGAATTTTCAAGATATATTCTTCAACTTGGATACGAAGAGGATTATTACACTGTCAGCATTGGTTCGGCGTGATACTTTTCCTGGAGAGATTCAGATTGGTTTCACAATCCGTAATTCTACGCAAACGCGTTATACTATAGAATTACAGAATGAGGCAGCATTTGATTATATGTGGTTTAATAAAATGTTCAAAAGTCTGCCGCTACCGGTTGTCGCATATTATTCTTCTCCTATTGCTAATATAGTGCGTACAGAACCATTCATGACAATGCCGGTGATTGCCAACTATTTAGCCAAGAAGCAATCTTATGAGGTAATGAGGAATAGACTATATAAACTTTATTATACTCATGGTATTTTCTCGCAATTCCAACAAGACTTATCTTACATTTTGTTTGGAGACTCAACTAAGGCTAACGTGATTATTACTCCACATTCTGATGTAAATAAGGATCCTAATGTCATTATCCGGTATTCGATAGGTAGTGATTTTGTCGAAAAGGATATTGCGCTATTGGGAAGTGGGTCTCTGCAAACAATGGAGATATTACTGAATATCTACCACCAAGCAGATGATAAAAAGGATATTAATCTTATCTTGTTAGACGAACCGGATAGCCACATCCATCATGATGTGCAGCGTCGATTATATGAGATATTAAGTCGGAAAACAGATGGAAACCAGATTATCATAACAACTCACAATGAGTCATTTATTCGTAATACACCATTGCAAAATCTTTTTCATATAGATGGTACTGGAGAAGGGGTCGTGCGTTGTCTGTCTTCTGGTGATTTGCCAGAATTACGCCAAGCACACTTTAGTGGTGTGTATCCGGATGCGTTGTCTCCCATTATTAGTGAATTGAATGGTTCTACAATGGGGATGGATTTTGTGAGTGCAATAGAATCTGATTTGATTGTTTTTGTAGAGGGAGATGATGATGCACGCTTGTTGTACCACCTTTTTTGCAGTAATATCGCCAATAAGAACAAGAAAATTGTTTTCTGGGTACTGGGTGGCGTTGGTGATATTCTCAAGAGTATTCAGATGTATAAGTCTTTGTTCTCCAAAATTAAGAATAAAAAGACATTATGGAATAAATCGGCATTGGTTTTTGATAGAGATAGATTGTTGAATACGCATTATGAAAAGTTAGATGATGTGCTAACGAATGTGATAGGTATAGAACATTATTGTGCTCCAATGTACACACAAGAATCTGTTCTGTTGACGGATATTCCAATTACTGCGCAACTTTTAGTAAAAGCATTTAGTTTGCCGGACGACATCGAAGAGTCTCTGTGTGGTGCTTTACGACAAATAGCGCAGGATTATTCATATCCATTAAAAAATATGATGGAGCAACCTGACACTAAGATGGTGAAGATGTACAGAGGAATATATATTGATCCAATAAATGATTTGCTAAAAGCAGGAGGGAAAATAAAAATTGAAGATGTAGAGTTGTTGTATGCACTACAAGATTTCTATAAAACAACTCCTGTATATCGAATGGCAACCAAAGATGATGTGTCAGATATCATCAATAGGGCATTTAAGCAACTTCACATAGAAAAAACATTTACATCTAAGAACGACTTCTATAGGTTAGTTGCTTGTGCTGACACCTCCACACAATTTGAAATATGGAAGAAAATGATAGATTTTCTGACAGATGTGGCGAAACGGTAACTGTAAAGCGAGATTTATACAGAGACTTTCAACTAAAACGTATATGTTTTTTTCATATCTATATGTCATTGCAAGTCATATTTGAGGAATTGTTTTGTGTAACTGATGGTGAGAATGGAATATGATACATCGTATGGTCATATTAGGAGGGCATATGCAGGCTTTGGGCTTGGCACGACAAGTCGCCGCTTAAAGTGTTGAGATTGGAAATGTACATAAAAGTATTTCTAAAATGGTGTAGTTGGGGATGTAGGAAGATGAATAATTGTATATGACATTATTTCGCTCATATAAAGAAATAGATACCTCGCAATGGGATGTGTTGGTGCAAAAGGCAGATACGGCTACATGGTTTCAGACTGCGGAGGCTTATGAGTTTTTTGCTTCTTTGCCCGGTGAATTCAAACCGTTTGTCTATGGTGTGAGTGAGAAAGGGCAACTATACGGCGTTGTGGCAGGCTATGTAACACAGGAAAAGAGCCGTCTCAAACAGTTTTTCACCCGCCGTGCCATTATCATTGGCGGACCCCTGTTAGATGATGCTATCAGCAGCGAGGCATTGTCTGTCCTATTGCAGACGGTTCGCGGAGAATTAGCACGGAAAATCATATACATCGAACTGCGCAACCTGCACGACTACTCCCGTTGGAAAAACGTGTTTGCCGCACAAGGTTTTGACTATACGCCGCACTTGAATTTTCAAGTGGATTGCACAGATCCTGCCGCCGTATTGGGAAGAATGAAAAGCAATCGCCGCAGGCAAATCCGAAAAGGACTTGCCCACGGCGCATACATCGCGGAAGCACAATCGGATAGGGATATAATGGATTTCTATACAATTCTTAGCGACCTGTATGCCCACAAAGTCAAGACACCCTTGCCAAGTGCAGGTTTCTTCCTCAGTCTCTGCCACTCACATCACGCGAAGTTTTTGCTAATCAAATATCAAGATGCCGTCATCGGCGGTATTGTCTGCCCTGTTTTGGCAAATCGCGACATATATGAGTGGTACATTTGCGGTTTGGACAAACAGTACCGGCAACAGTATCCATCTGTATTAGCCACTTATGCCGCTATAGACTACGCCGTCACGCACAACATTGCCTTATTCGATTTTATGGGTGCAGGCACACCGGACACTCCCTATGGCGTACGCACTTTCAAGTCCCGCTTTGGCGGCACGCAAGTGGAAAACGGCCGTTTTCTCCACATCGTCAACCCTTTCCTCTACAGTCTTGGACGATTTGCCTTAAAGTTTGTTTGTAGTTTTCGGGGGTAGCAGTTTTTGCATATTTCAAGAAAAAAGTGTACCTTTGCAATCGGTTAATCATCAGCAATATGGCAAAAAGCAACTCTATTATATCGCTCAAAGTAGCACAATTGGCTATGTTTGTGGCTCAACAGAAATCTATTACATTGCGAGAGGCGTTGGGTTATGTATATGCGTCTCCGTTTTATACAGAACTATACAATGAAGATGCCAAGTGGTGGTACCTTGATGTAAACACTCTTTATCACCATCTGGAAACTGCTAATAGAAAAATGCTTGCACCGACAAAAGCAGAATTGGCATTTTGGAATTTCTGTGTAGAGCGATATGCCGATATGCATAATCAAAGTGCACTGCAAATATATGCCTTATTTGAGAAATATAAAGTATCAGACTATTTGATACACGGCTTCGAGGTACTACATACACAGGGTGAGGAATACATAATGCATGATATTGAGGTGTATCTTTATCATCACAAAAACGACTGATTATGCGTATCTATCATGGTTCTACAGTGGCAGTTCGTCAACCTTCATTACGATATGGTCGTGCCAATACTGATTTCGGTAAAGGATTTTACACGACAACAGATATGGAACAGGCTGCTCGTTGGGCACTGATTCGAAAAGAACGTGCCAAAACGGGAAAAGCCATCGTCTCTGTCTATGAAATAGATGATGCCATACTTGCCGACAGCATATTAAATATCATGCAATATCACGGGGCTACCGAAGAATGGCTTAACTTTGTAGTAGCCAATCGAAGAGGTGCACCGCTACATTCTTTCGACATTGTTTTAGGACCGGTGGCAAATGATAGATTATATACAACTATCAGTATGTTTGAAA
>DLLA01000193.1:15412-15583 GCA_002479035.1 Bacteroidales bacterium UBA7574
AACGGAGAACTCAGTGTAGAGGCTGCCATTGTGCAACTCAATACCCACACCCTCTATGACCAAGTAGCCTTCCATACGCACAAAGCATTGTCTTTAGTGCATTTTGTAAAGACAATAGAAGTGTGACCTTGGCTAATTTATAATATGTGTATGACAAGGTCGGCATTCATC
>DLLA01000119.1 GCA_002479035.1 Bacteroidales bacterium UBA7574
AGCATCCCCCTCGTGTAAACCTTGAACTAAAAATGTATTAATACTATGTTTTTAGTATGTCGTTAGTATGTGATTAGTATGTGATTCAGCAAGGGATAAGCAAGGGATAATTGATGTTTGTCAAGAGTATAGGACTCCTTTTCGCTCGGGGACGCGGACGCCTCGTCCGCGGTTGTGAATGTGATGCGTCTCGCATCGTCAAGGTATGGTGTCGGTGGTATATTGGTTACATCAAGAGAATATCAAATGACATGGCATCCATTGAAAATTAATGATTAATTCGTGGATAATTATATGTTTGTTTGTAGAGAGATTCGATGCCTCGCGTCATTATATTGTAGTATGATGGATAAATAGTTTTGCTGTGCAAATACTTTGATATTAACTATTAATTATTACTTATTGCTTGTAAATGTATCGGGTAAACGAAATCTTCTTCAGCCTCCAAGGCGAAGGCTATCACACAGGGCAAGCGGCAGTTTTTGTACGGTTCAGCGGTTGCAACCTGCGCTGTCCGTTTTGTGATACCGACTTCGGCACCTACTCCGAGATGACCGCTGCCGAAATCGTGGAGGAGGTACAACGCTTGAGCAACGACCCCCGCGTACTGATTATCCTCACGGGGGGCGAACCCTCCCTGCAAGTGGACGACACTCTTGTCGCTGCCCTCCGCACCACAGGCAAACGCCTTTGCATAGAGACCAACGGCACGCACCCGCTCCCTGCGGGCATTGACTGGATTACCTGCTCACCCAAAGAGGGCACCCGCGTCATCCTTCCCCGTGCCGACGAACTGAAAATCGTCTATCTTCCCCAAACCTCCTCCGCATCTTCCTGCACCCCATCCCAAGACGTGGAGCATTGGGCAACGCAAGTCCCTGCCACCCATCTCTATCTCCAGCCCTGTTCCTGTCAAAACACCGCCGAGGTCATCGACTATATCCTCCGTCACCCTCACTGGCACCTCTCCCTCCAAACCCACAAGTATCTCAATATCCGATAATACTTGAGAGGCAACGCTTTTGGGGGACGGCGCGGCTCGCGTCGTCAATATACAGACATTATCCGTTCACGCTGAACACAAAAAGCACACGTAACGAACACTTTTGCATAAGAAAAACCGTTTTTTCTTCGCACGGTGTTGTGTATATAAAATAAAAGGTTTACCTTTGCAAACGATATGGGTAAGGTACACCTGTATGGGGTAAAGACTTACCAAACTATTTAATTAACCACTAATTAACTACGTTATGAAAAAGATTTCTACTCTTTTACTGGCAGTCAGTGTTGCCGTAGCGGCTTCGGCTGTGCCGAGTCCGAAAATGACCAAGAAGGTTGTTTCTCTCCCAACAGAAACAGAGCGGGTTGTTAATCCTAACCACCAACTGCCCGAAAAGGCAGCATGGGCAAAGAAAGCACAACGCGATGCCAAACCGGCTCTTCTGCCCTCATACCAGAAAGCGGCAGACGATAAGAACCCTATCGGAACCGTCTCGTTCAACGACATCGTAGGCAAGAACCTGACCTACCAGGTCGCTTGGTACGATGGCTACAATGCGTGGTACGTCATCTTTAGTGATGGGCAAGGGAATTATGCACAGAACTATATCACGTTGGGCATTGCCAACGGAGGCAAAGAACTGAACGGTGTATACACCATAGATGATTGTGTGCCCAGTTGGACGGGTACCAACATCATCACAGAGGATATTGCACTGGAACGTGTGGTATTCGACTCCGTAAATATCAGTTTCATTCGCACAGACAAAGGACTTCAGATAGATGGCAAGTTCCATGTGGATAAAACAGGATATATCACGGTTTCATACTTCGAACTCTATCCCAAGGACACCGTAAACATCACGGTTCCGAATGCCCAACTCGACATCAACACGGTGGATTCTACATGGCAAGTCAAAGGTGCCACTGCGGATAAGAAGTACTTGGCTTCTGCACTTGCGTCAGGCATCAAGGTTGTCAGTTACTATGACGCGGAAGAACTGGACAAGGCAGAGACCTATGTGGCAACTATTGCCGGTACGGATACTACCTATCACAAAATCTTCGGCGATAAAGCAGCATTGAACGGCTCTGTTGAGGGGGACAACTACGTTATTGACCTTGGCATGATGGGCACCGACACCATGTGGTACAATGTGCGCTTCACCTCACCGCTGCCCGAAATCAAGGACACCATAGATGTAGCAGCAAGCAACCTCAGCATTGACGCAGACCTTGCAGGGTTTATGGGTATCGTATTCATCGCCGCAAGCAATGCAGATTACGAACTGAGTATCATGCTCAAGTCGGCTACCGAACCCAATGGCACATACACCGTACAGGACTTCCAAAGCAGTTTCTTGGCGCAGGGAGAAACGATTACCGGTTTTATCGGGGGCTCCATAGACATTGACTATGAGGCAAATACCCTCAAGGGCTATATGCTGGGCGACGATATGATTCGCTACAAGTTAGACCTCAAGTTCGAACTGCCTACGGCTAAAGACACCATACGTGTGGCTTACGACAAAGTGAAACCGTTGAAGTATGACGACGAAGCAATGGACTATTATATCTACCACTCTAATGCCCAATATGGTGTGCAGATAGACTTCTTGGGAGAACCGGAGAGCCCCGTGGGTACGTACTCGCTGCTTGAGGACGAGAACATCGACGACTACTATACCTTCGTAGAGAAATACGAGAATGGAGATACTATCTACCTTGAGACCTTGGATGCGGCTATCGAAATCACTGCTACCGACATAGACACCGTATATGCTGTCAAGGCAATGATACTGAGCGAGGACAGTATGGCGTACGTATTCACATTCAATGCCACCTACAAGTATGTAGAACCCATAGAGGGTGCTTTGGACTACGACACAAAGTCGGGCAACCTGTCCAAGACCTACACACAGAAAGACATAGTAATCTTTGCCGGCGACGATTATGACGAAGATGGTGTGATATACTTCCAGGCAGTGGCGTTAGACGACCTCCGTATGCTCAGCCTTGAGTTCAACACAAAAGACGCGGTTATCAATGGAGATACCATGCCTGCCGCCGGTGTCTATCCGATAGACCTTACCTTGCAACCGGGTACCGTAACAGCATCGGAAGGTGTAGTGGAGGGATATATCTACGGCTCCTACACGGGCTTGTTGGTGCAGGAAGAAGACGGAGGATTATCACTTAAAAGAGATGGCTTGTACTTCCTTGTATCGGGTACGGTAACAGTCTCCTACAACGACAGCAAGCAAATCAAGATAGAGGTGGCAGCCAAGAACTCCTATGGCTTGGATATCAACATCACGTATGATGCCTCCGCTACAGCAGTGGAGAATGTGAATACAGACACTTTGGTTCCTGCCCAAAAGATTGTGCGCGATGGTACACTGTACATCATTCACAACGGTAAGACGTACACCGTTACGGGTAGAGAAGTAAAATAGTACAACAATCGTACAGATATGCAATGGAGACGTGCCCAAGAGGTGCGTCTCTGTTGTTTGTGACATTTTTTGTCATTATTGGTAATACATTACCAACAAAAACGCCAAAAATGTTGTGCCTTTGCAGCATGACATGCCAAAACACCTCCGAGACCATTGACTACATCCACCGTCACCCTCAGTGGCACCTCTCCCTCCAAACCCACAAGTATCCCAATATCAGATAATAGCCTTGCCGGAATTAGGCGTACTATATGCCTATTCTTTGCTGCCGTATTGGGCAATCAGTTCCTCCACCAACTGCGGCACACCCACAGTGGCTTTCTCTTGGATATGCTTCACGCGGTCACGGTATATGCCGAACTCAGGGTGCCCTGGGTCTATCACATAGATATCCGCATTAGCAGGTGCATACTCCAACAGGGAAGCCGCAGGATATACATTCAGCGACGTACCGACCACCACCATGATGTCTGCACCCGAGGCTATGTTGCATGCCACGGGAAAATACGGCACGCTCTCGCCAAAGAACACGATATACGGACGTAGCAGTGAGCCATCGGGATGACGGTCTCCGTAGTGCTGCTCCCAACCCTGTAGCGGCACCGTGGCGGTATCGTCATTCTCTGAACGCAACTTTGTGATTTCCCCATGCAGATGGACCACATCATGACTGCCTGCCCGCTCGTGCAGGTCATCGATATTTTGCGTTATCACCTGCGTGGTCGGGATAGCCTCTTGCAAACGGGCTATAGCATAGTGCGCGGCATTGGGCTGTGCCGCAAGCGCATCTTTGCGACGGGCATTGTAGAAGTCCACGCACAACTGGGGATTACGCAACCACGCATCATGCGTACACACGTCCTCTATACGGTATTTCTCCCACAAGCCGTCTGCGTCACGAAATGTACCTAATCCGCTTTCTGCCGAAACACCGGCACCTGTAAATACAACGATATTCTTCATATTGGACTGATTTGTAGGCGCAAAGTTACAAATTATTTTCTGTTGTGCAAAAAATATCGTATCTTTGCGGTTTGAAAAAGAAATCGGTAGCACGTATGACTATTCTGAATATCGAGACCTCCACCAATTGTTGCTCTGCCGCTATCACGGTAGAGGGTCAGGCTGTGGCTTGGCGTGAGAACTTGGAGAGTGCCAACCACGCTCGCGAACTGCCCGTATTCATCAGCGAATTGCTTGATGAGGCAAAGCAGAAGGGGTGGCATTTGGATGCGGTGGCGTTGTCGCAAGGTCCGGGCAGTTATACAGGGCTGCGCATAGGAGCCAGCACCGCCAAAGGGCTGTGCTACGGCTTGAATATACCCTTGATTCCGATAGACACACTGCAGGTGTTGTGCTATGCAGCCAAAGCGCAATGCGAAGAATTGAACAAAGTGGAGGATAGCGCATTATTCTGTCCTATGTTGGACGCACGCCGTATGGAAGTCTATACGGCATTCTATGCGCCACACACATTGGAGCGTACCGATGAAATCAAGGCAAAAGTGGTGGACGAACACTCGTTTGAAGCCGAATTGCAGGCGCACTCTGTCTATTTCTTCGGCAACGGAGCAGACAAGTGCAAAGGAGTGCTAACGTCAGAAAACGCACATTTCATCGATGCCGTTGTGCCACAAGCACGCTATATGGGTGCTCTCGCCGAAGCAGCCACACGGCAGTTGGACGTAAAGCAGATGGCATACTTCGAACCCTTCTACTTGAAAGACTTTATACCCGCTCCAAGCCACGTCAAAGGTCTGCAATAAATGAAGCAAACGCACATATACATACTGCTTTTTGCCGTTTTCATCGGGTTCTTATCCTCGTGTTCTACACAGAAGAATACGGGGGCGACTCGTGCTTATCACCAGATGAAAACGAAATACAACATCTATTTCAACGGGCAAGTGGCGTTTGATGAGGGCGAAAAGGCTATCCGTGAGGCCAACGAAGACGACTATTCCACCATCCTGAACCTGTATCCGGTCTCCAATCACAAGGCGGCAGAGGCATCTGCCTCACAGATGGACAAGACCATAGAGAAATGCCGTAAGTGCATCAAGTTGCACAGTATCAAAGCACGTCCGAAGATTAACTACAAGAAGCAGAAAGACCCTAAGTACCAAGCATGGCTCAAACAAGAAGAGTTCAACAACCAAATGGGCAACGCATGGCTTATGCTTGGTATGGCGGAGTTTCACAAAGGCGACTTCTTAGGCAGTATCAGTACTTTCAATTACATAGCCCGCCATTATGCTTACGACAAGGATATGGTAGCGCGTTGCCAACTATGGGTAGCACGTGCGTATGGTGAGATGGGGTGGCTGTACGAAGCAGAGGACGCTCTCCGCAAGGTACAAGTGGACAACCTTGATAGAAAACACGCCTCATTATACTCTGCTGTCAGTGCCGATATACTGCTCAAGACCAAGCAGTACAACGAGGCTGTACCGTTCATCAAGATAGCACTGAAGGACGAAGACCGCAAAGGCAACCGTCCGCGCTTTATGTTTGTACTGGGACAGATATATCAGATGCAGGGCAACAGAACGGAAGCACGCGATGCGTATGCCAAAGTGCTGAAGATGCAACCATCCAATGAGATGGACTTCAACGCCAGACTACGCCGTGCACAGTTGGAAGACAACCTGTCCACTGCCGTCAAAGACCTGACCAAGATGGCACGGCAGGACAAGAACAAGGACGAATTAGACCAGATATACGGGGCTATCGGTAATGTTTATCTTGCACGAAAAGACACTGCCCGTGCCTTGGAGAACTACGAACTGGCTATAGAGAAGAGTACCCAAAACGGACTCAACAAGGCGGCTGTACTCATCACCGCGGGCGACATCTACTATACACAGCGGAACTACATCAAAGCAGGACCGTGCTATAAGGAGGCTACACAAATCATATCCTCCGAGAATGAGCAGTACACACGCATTCAACGGCTCTCTGAGACCTTGGACGAACTGGTGGTTGAATACAATACAGTGCTGTTGCAGGACTCGTTGCAGCGTCTCGCTATGCTCACACCGGAGGAGCAACGAGTAGTGGTGGACTCTATCATAGCCCGCCTTGTCCGTGCGGAAGAAGAGGAGAAAGCCCGTGCCGAACAGGCAGCACGCGATGCAGAGAACGATACAGGTCCGCGTAGTGTCAATACAACCAACATGCTTGGCAACGCAGGTGCAGGCGCAGCAGCATGGTATTTCTATAACCCGCAACTCATACGCTCCGGCAAACAGGCTTTCCGCACCCAATGGGGCAACCGTACGCTTGAGGACAACTGGCGCAGGTTGAGCAAAGCATCCACCTCTTCCTTTATGGATACACCCCCTGAAGAAGACGAGGAACAGGCACTTTCTACCGATTCCATCGGTACGGACAGCATTAAAAATACCGTACAGGTCGCTACCGAAACCGACAACCATAAGCCCGAATACTACCTGCAACAGATACCGAAGACCGATGAAGACTTCAGGCAATCGAACCTGCTTATTGCCAATGCACTGTACAATATGGTCTATATCTACCGTGACAAGGTAGGAGACCGCACTTTGAGTGATGAGACCTTCCGTGAGTTCTGCCGTCGCTTTCCTCGGGATGAACGCTTGTTGGACTTGTACA
>DLLA01000118.1:0-5987 GCA_002479035.1 Bacteroidales bacterium UBA7574
TTCGGCAAGGGCTTTCGCCAACTCGGTCTTACCTACACCCGTAGTACCGAGGAACAAGAATGAACCGATAGGACGTTTGGGGTCTTGCAAGCCTGCACGGCTACGACGGATAGCGTCGCTGACCGCCTCGATGGCTTCGTCCTGACCAACCACACGTTTATGGAGTTCCTCCTCCAGATGGAGCAGTTTGTCGCGCTCGGACTGCATCATCTTGGTTACGGGTATGCCTGTCCAACGTGCTACTACCTCGGCGATATCGTCTTCGTCCACTTCCTCCTTAATCATGCTCTCGCCTGACATAGAATGAAGTGCGTCCTGTGCGGCTTTGATGTTCGCCTCGGCTTGCTGAATCTTGCCGTAGCGAATCTCGGCTACCTTGCCGTAGTTGCCCTCGCGCTCCGCCACTTCGGCTTCGTGCTTCATCTCCTCGATATGGGCTTTCTCGTTCTGGATAGTGGCTACATAGCCTTTTTCCTTGTCCCAACGGGCTTCCATCTCGGAAGACTGTGCCTTCAGCGTCTTGAGTTGCTCCTCAATGCCTTTCAGTTTCTCGGTGTCGTTCTCACGCTTGATAGCCTCGCGCTCTATCTCGAGTTGCTTGATTTGACGGTCGAGGTTATCCAACTCCTCCGGTTTGGAATCCACCTCCAAACGCAGTTTGGCAGCGGCTTCGTCCACGAGGTCGATAGCCTTATCCGGCAGATAACGGTCAGTGATATAACGTGTCGAGAGCGTTACGGCAGCGATGAGGGCATCATCCTTGATACGCACTTTGTGGTGCGTCTCGTAGCGTTCCTTCAAGCCACGTAGGATAGATATAGTGGCAGCCTCATCGGGTTCATCCACCATTACGACTTGGAAACGGCGTTCCAACGCTTTATCCTCTTCGAAATACTTCTGGTATTCGTCCAGAGTGGTGGCACCGATAGCCCGCAGTTCACCACGCGCCAGAGCCGGTTTCAATATATTGGCAGCGTCCATTGCACCGCTTGACTTGCCCGCACCCACGAGGGTGTGAATCTCATCGATGAACAGGATTATCTCGCCTGCGGCGGCAACGACCTCGTTGATAACGCCTTTCAGACGTTCCTCGAACTCGCCCTGGTACTTGGCACCTGCAATCAAGGCACCCATATCAAGGGAGTAGATTTGTTTCTTTTTCAGGTTCTCGGGGACATCGCCACGCACAATACGATGCGCCAACCCCTCAACGATAGCGGTTTTACCGACACCCGGTTCACCAATCAGAATAGGGTTGTTCTTGGTACGCCGACTAAGGATCTGCAGCACACGACGAATCTCCTCGTCACGCCCGATAACAGGGTCGAGTTTTCCTGCTCTCGCCCGCTCGCAAAGATTGATAGCGAACTTCTGCAGGTTCTCGTTCTGCTGTTGCTGGTTGTTGTTTGTGTTCATATTCATGTTAATTAAATCTCCTTTCGTTGTTTGTTCCGCTTGCGCGGTCTATAGTGGTATTAACAAAGGTCGTGCCAAAGATGTGTCGGCTGACAAAATGGCAGAAACAGCAAAAGGCGGAATGTTCACCCGCGATATTTGCACATTTCAAACAGAAATTGTACTTTTGCACCACCAATGAACGGAAGCGCAATTCTCATACTATTTGCCTTGCACATACTGCTGCAGACCACAGCGGCATGTATTATGTTCGCCAAACATGGGCAACAAAACGACCGCTCACGCCTTTTTATCGCCATATCCTTTCTGACATCGGCAGTAGCCACAGTCAGCACATTAGCCATCGAACTGTGCACTCCCTACTATACCAACGGCCCCTTGTTGTTGGACCCTATGATTATCTCAGCGGGGTTCGTCATCTTCTTCCTGCTGCTCTTGTATCCTATAGAGATGCTTCGCCCCAATTGGTTGAATACCAAGCGGACAATCATCATGCTTCTGCCTTGGCTGATACCCACCGTCATCCTTATCGTGTGGTGGTCACAATCCTCCATACGCCCGCTGCACACCGTGGAGGAGGTCATGCACTATATCGGCGAACCTAATGTGTGGCTGCGCGTATTGCTGACGTTCATCTACGTGCCGTATGGAATATGGCTGCTGGTGATGGAGCACAACTGGCGCAATAGTAGTGCCCCCTTGCCTTGGCTGCATGCGGTTGTGCTGATTACGCTGTGCATGACCGTCACCTTTTTCTGCGGATGCGGATTACGACTTCATGGGGTGCAGATTGCGCACATGGTGCTGTATATGGTGCTTACAGGGCTGATTCTATACATCGAACTTGCCATACGCATGCGCGTGCCCGATAATAAGGTAAATAACACATATACTCCACCTGTTATAGAACCCGATGCCCCCATCGTTGATGAAGTAAATCAACCGCAAGAAGAGACCTCGGAAATCATCAAAGAGGTGGCAAACCGCATCACAGAAGCCATGCAAAACCCCAACGTATGGCAGAACCCCGAACTGACGCAGGCTGATTTGATACGTATTGTCGGCACCAATCGACGCTATTGCCAGTTGGCTATCAAGCACTTAGGCTACGACAGTTACCCCGATATGATTAACCGTCGCCGCGTGGCATATATTCAGCAGCAACTCTGCCAAGACCCGCGCCAAAACCTGCAAAACCTCTTCTACGACGCAGGCTATCGCTCGCGAACCAGTGCTTGGCGCAATTTCACCGCCATCACAGGTTGCTCGCCCACCGATTTCTCCACTGCCAGGCAAGGCGGACAAATGCCCGATTAGCACTTGCTGTCAACTCTGCCTGTACACTTTTGGGGTCACACCCGCATGCACCTTGAAGAACCGGTTGAACAGCCCCACGTTGTCGAACCCTAAATTCAGGGCTATCTCCTTGATTGGCTGCGTACTAATCTTCAGTTGGGCTTTCGCGTCAGTCAGTATCGTGTCTATTATCAGGTCGCCTGCCGTACGGTTGCTCACCGACTTGATGACTGCGCACAGGTGCGGCATGGTCAGGTGCATCGCCTCCGCATACTCCGACACGTGGTGCCACTCGTGGTAATGGCGCATCACCATATCGCTGTACTCGTGGTAAATCTCCGTCTTCCGGTCCGGCGAACGCCCTATAGCACCATTCTCTGCTAGAAAATAATCAATATAGGTGTGATGAATCAGGTTGTATATATCCACCATTCTCTCTGCCGTCAGCATGGGCGGTGTGCAGTTTAGCGCATCTGCCATCAGCACGCTGAAGTTGCGCACTATCCCCGCCTGTTCCTCGGTCAGGTGGATTATCGGTGCATGTCCGTGCGTGGGGCTGAACGGACGGCGGGTGCCGTACATATTCTTCTCTAAAAACGACGACGAGAATATGATATAGCACGCCTTCGCGTCCTCGCTGCACTCGTGTATCAGCAGAAAACTGCCGGGCTCGATATACACCACATCATCTTTCTTGAACTCACACTCCGTGATGTTGATGGTCGCGCGCGCCCAACCTTGCGCCATAAACGCGTATGTCCCGCATTTTATCTTGCACGGAAACCGACCGTATTCATTCAGCAGTTTGCCGCTTGCCTCACCCAATATATAATCTACCGGGCAATCCAACAAAGGTATATCATTCTCCTGCATCTTACCGCTACTTTAATCATTATTTTTCAGCCGTATCATGTAGATATTTACAATGTCCGATTGTTACGCACGTCCGTAAAATTTCTACCTCTTTTGCCCGCAAAGTTACACTATTTTTCCGATACATCCAAAAAATCGCACTTTTTCGTGCACATCCATGTTTCATACACATATCACACATTTTGCACCTTGCGCCTTGCAATGTCCGATTAAAATCCGTAACTTTGCGCTGTTTTTCAAACCTGTAACAACTTCATATTACATATCTATGAAACGTTTTTTCATATCGCTTTTCATCACAACGTGTTTCGCCATCTCCACATTGGCACAAGCCAAGTATGTCTTCTTCTTCATCGGCGACGGTATGGGTCCCAACCAAGTCCTTGCTTCCGAGATGTACCTCGCCGAACTGGGCGGTACTATCGGGCGTAACCAATTGTTAATGACCACATTCCCATACTCCGGGCAAGTCGCCACGTTCTCGGCTTCCAACGGCATCACCGACTCCGCAGCCGCCGGTACAAGCCTTGCCACCGGCAAGAAAACCAACAACGGCATGATTGGTGTCACACCCGACGGCGAACCCGTAGAAAGTGTCGCCACGCGTCTCAAGCGTGAGGGCTGGGCTGTCGGCATCATGACCTCTGTGGCTATCGACCACGCCACCCCTGCACCACACTATGCACATGCCGCCAAGCGCGATGACTACTACAATATCGGCACCCAACTGGCAACATCCGACTTCGATTTCTTCGGCGGCTCGGGCTTCCACAAACCCACTAACAGGCACGATTCCACCGCTCCCAACCTCTACGACCTCTGCGAAGCCAACGGCTACACCATCGCAGGCGGTTATAACGATGCCAAGAGGCTCCGCGGTGCCGAAAAGATGATTCTCGTGCCCGCTGAGTACACCGCCGACCGCACACTCCGAGGCGAGTCCATACCCTATGCCATCGACCGTACCGACGGCGACCTCACCCTCACCCAAATCGTTGAGACTGCCATCAACCAACTCGGCAACCGCGACCGCTTCTTCATGATGATTGAGGGCGGCAAGATTGACTACGCCTGCCACGGACGCGACGGGGCAACCGCCATCCGCGAGACCATCGACATGGACGAAGCCCTCCACCTCGCCTATGCCCTCTACGAGCAGCACCCCGACGAGACCCTCATCGTCGTCACAGCCGACCACGAGACGGGCGGCATGGCACTCGGCAACAGCCACTACACCCTCAATCTGCAGGCACTTCAGCACCAGCGTTGCTCCGAATGGGTTCTCTCCGACCGCCTTGCCGAACTCCAGAAGCAATACGGCAAACACCTCAGTTGGGAACAGGTGCGCACCTTCCTTTCCGACAATCTTGGGCTCTACACGCAGGTCCCTGTCTCTGATGAGGAAGATGCCGAACTGCGTGCTGCTTACAAGAACATCATGCGTAGCCGCTCTACCGTCAAGACGCTCTACAAGGACATCAACTCCCTCGGTGATAAGGCCAACGAGATTCTCAACCGCAATGCCATGTTGGGTTGGACGAGTTACAGCCACACGGCGGCAGCCGTTCCCGTCTTTGCTATTGGCGTGGGTGCCGAGCAGTTCACCGGCTGGCACGACAACACCGAGATAGCCCCCCTTATCTACCAAGCCACTCGCTAATGCACTGATAATCATACACTAACACAATAGTGTTCATTCTATAATACCCATCATATCCCCTACCCATTCTGAGGCTGTCTAACAAGTGTAGGCAGCCTCTTGCTGTAGTGTGGGGACGACGCGTCTCGCGTCGTCAAAAGCGGTCTTTTTCTGAAGAATTTGTATTCTTTTTTACTTGTTAGACAGTCTCTTTTCTTGTCCCCTCTCACAATAGCCTCAAGACAACATTGAAGTAGTCACACAATCACCTTGACATCGCCTCGTGATAACCTTGAAGTAAAACTATGTTAATACTATGTTTTTAGTATGTCATTAGTATGTGATTAGTATGTGATTCAAGTATTCTTGTCGAGAGCATACAGCACGCCGAAACCTGCTTTTCTTAAAGTATGTTATTGGAAATCAAATAGGAATACTGCCCCTTGCCGCTCAGTCCACCTCGCGTGCCTCTCCGTTTATCAGCACCTTGCGCGGGTGAGGTGCAAAAGCCGCTGACGAGATGTCCCAATCCTCGTGTTGGTACTGCGGCGGGAGTTGGATATTTGCCATGCCGCATAGCGTGTAGAATATACAATCGGCGTTCATCGGTTCGCGCGTATTCTGCCGCAAAGCCGCAGTCTTTTCCTTGTTTTCCTGCTCATACTCGTCTGAATACCATACGAATAGCGGCACATGATACTCATCTTTGCTGCACAGCGTCCCATGCCACCCCGTTGTGGCGGTGATGGTCTGCCCGTGGTCA
>DLLA01000118.1:6044-8610 GCA_002479035.1 Bacteroidales bacterium UBA7574
ATACCACAGAGCCGCCATACCGCGGTTTTTGAGGGTGTCCATCAGATTGTTCAGCAGATAATCGGTGTACAAAATGGTGTTGTCGTACGAGTTTATCAGCAGGCTGTCGCTTTTCACATCTTTGTCCGACTGGTTGTTCGGGTGCCATTTGCCAAATTCTTTCGGGAAATTGCCGTAGTAGAAGTGTGAACCCAGCAACTGAAACATGATAAACGTCTTGTCATATAATGCTGACACTGAGTCTATTGCGCTCATTACTTCTGCGTCCGAGTTCACGTCCACCGTGTAATCTACGCCTTGGTAGAGGTACGCGCTGGAAATCTGGTTGAACAGCCCCCGTTTGATGACCACAGTGGTAAACCCGTTCTCTTTGAACACCTGCACGATGCTCTTCTCCGTGTAACTCAAATCATTCTCCTCGGCAGTGGCTCGCGTCACAATCATCGGCACGGAGATGGACGTAGTGCAACCGTCGGTGTAGTAGTTGTGAAAGAAGACAAGGTTCTTCTGTTTGCCTGCCAATGGCATAGTCTCGCGCGGGTAAATGCCATTCAATGAGCAGTTTGCATAGCGCACCGACTCACCGATTGCCAACACGTAGGTCTCTTTCTGCGCGAAGTTCCGCGTGCGGGTAGAGTGGAAAACAAAGTCGTTGGTCTGATTCATCCGATGAATCTTGCGCACCGCTATCTTGGTCAGATGCAGGATGTTGAATGGCGGACGGTGTAGGGTGTTCTTGAACACCTCCGCCTTGAACGAATAGAAATTGTCAATCTGTGCCGTCTTCTCCACGGGCATCACCCCCACCAGTGCCACCAACAGGCAAACCCCGCACGTCTTCCAACGAAATCCGCGCGGTACCGCGGGCATCTTCACGTACCAGACGCACACACCCGCAGACAGCACCACCAAAGGCACTATGTACCACAATGCCTGCAGATTGCTACCGGCAAACGTACGGCTCTCTTCGGCGGTGGTGGTTACTAACGCAAGGTAGTGGTCGATGTCCATAAAGATATGGAAGGTGTTGACCATCACCAACTCCGCCAATGTCATGACTGCAAACAAGGAGGCAATCACCACTCCCGCTATCTTGTTCTTGACCAATAAGATACACGCGGACAATCCTCCGCACACCAGCAACGCGCGTAGCGTGCTCAACCATGTCTCATCGTAACGCTCTACGATAAACTTCACACATACAGGGCTGAAAAACAAGCAAGTAAGCAACGCCCATACTACGAGAAAACTCGTTTCCTTCTGATACTTCATAGACTGACAACTTTTATCGCAAAGCCATCAATCTCGTCAAGATAGGGATAAAAAGAAAAGTGAACTTTCTTTTCGCACTCACAGGAAGCCTACGAAGAAACCTGCCAATCGTCTAAGAAAGTCCACACTACAATAGTGTGACTTACAGACGATTGCAGGAGTGTCCGACACTCCCCGTTAAGTGCTTGCTATTCTTTGTTCAGAGAAAAACAGTTTCGTAGGCTTTTTTCTTTGAGTGCGAAATAAATAGCTAATGCTCCATTATGTTATTGTTGTGCCGCCTTTACGGCACCGGTTTGCATAAGCAACTGATTTAATACGTTATATATCTCTATTCTTTTAACCACGCACGGTATTCCTCCACCGTGAAGTGCGTATTCAGCAGTTGGAGATTTGTGTCTGTGATGCACAATATCTGCACGCCTTTTTCGCCGAAGACACCGATGAAATCGGCGTTTTTCTGCAACATATCGACATACCACGCCGCCTCGTCCATGCTCTCGAAGCCCGATATTTGCAGCGCACTCTGCTCAGGTGCAAAGGTCGGCACCGCTTTCAAATCGAAGTCCTTAATCATAAACTGCGAGAAGTTGAATAATGCCACCTCATACAGTATTTGGTTCAATAGTTTCTCGTCCTGCGGCATTACTAACAGCACCAGCGAAGGCTGCGCCCTGTCTGCGTCAAACTGCACCACAGTGTCTTGCGCTTGTTCCTCTGTTTGCTCGGTAGCCCTGCGGTCTTGCAGCGATGCCATATCGCCGGTTGTCTGGCTCTCCATACCTTGTCCCATCATGGCAAGCATATTCTTAGCCATAGCCGATAGTTCACTCTCAGGGTAACGGACGACCATATCACGCAACTGCTCAATGAAAGCATCCTGACCATCTGTCTTTGCCACTGCGATAGCATTCAGGAACAGGAACCTCGGCATAAGAGGAGTGAGCGGGTAATGTTCCTCGGCATAAGCCTTGTTTGCTTTCACCGCAGCAAAATGGCTCTGCGTGTACTCTTTGTAGGTAGCCTCATAGAGCGAGTCCTGTTCTATTGCCATGTGACGAAGACGGTCGAAATAATCGGGTTGGGAAACGATTTTAGCCTCGTTGGATTCGGGGAAAAGTGTGAGAATATCCTGTTTGTATTGCTCTGCATCGGCATCTCGGTGCTCTTTGAGGGCTGTGAGGTACTGCATATAGTACAAGTCCAACAAGCGTTCATCCCGAGGAAAGCGACGGCAGAACTCACGGAAGGTCTCATCACTCAAAGTGCGGTCTCCTACCTTGTCACGGTAGAT
>DLLA01000095.1:0-8356 GCA_002479035.1 Bacteroidales bacterium UBA7574
CTGCGGAGTCACGAAGGGTTTGTTGTAGTTTTTCTACCATAAAGTATCAGTGAATATAAACGTCTAATAATCATGGGCTCCGTTAAAAGCCACTAAAATATAAGGAACATATAATTAACCATGCAATTAACCATTAATTTTCTGCGCAACGTCTCTTTTGGACTCCATTAAAGACCATTAAAAAAGGTGGGCAAGGGACTCCGTTAATTGCCGTTAATATATCGTTAATGCGCTGTGGAACATGTAATTACCGTGTAATTAACCATTAATTTTCCATTTACTACTCTTTGACGACGCGAGCCGCGTCGTCTCCCAGCCTATAAGGCTTCGTCGTCGGGACGAGAGGGGACAGAGGGCATGGGCTTGCGGGAAGGGAGGTGGCTCCGCTTGCGGAGCCACGCTGCCTTGCGCTTCTCGTACTCGGCATAATGCGTTTCCAAATAACCGTCAGCCAACTTTTTAGTTAATAAGTAATAATTAATAGTTAATGTTGCTTAGCGGGATGCTTTCGGCAATTCTTACCTATCCCTATTCTATCCCTTGCGCATCCCTTGCTTATCCCTTGCTGAATGGTTGGGGCTTAATCCGAATGAAAGTCGAAAGGGAAATGGGGATGGAATGAATGTATTTTAATAATTGTCCGATATAAGGTCGGGAATTACTCGAAATACATCTATGATACCACCGTTATTCTCTCGGAGTTCTCTCGGAGTTCTCTCGGGAATTTTCCTGTGGGGGCAGGGGAAAGCGCGCCTTTAACAATTATAGGATATTACGCGGGTCCCGATGCAATACAACACGGTTTTCGATGCAATACAACACGGTTTCCGATGGGATACAATGTTGTTTCCGATGGGATACGGAGGAGGTGATTAGAGGATGCCGAGTTCTTTCTTGACGAGTGGCATGAGGTCGAGGGCATCGTCGGCGATGTAGAGGGTAGCCATGGAGTCGAAGACATAGGTGCAACCCTGTGCGGCACCGACCTTCTTGATAGCATCGAGCATCTTCTTCTGGACGGGCTGGAGGTACTCCTGCTGTTTGGCTTGGAGGTCCTTCTGTGCGGTCTGGCTGAAGAGTTGGATACGCTGCTCCATCTCAGCCAACTCCTGCTGGCGGAACTGACGGACACCGTCGGTCATAGTGGCTTGACTCTGCTGAAAATCAACGACTTTCTTATTGAATTCCTCCTGCATGTTGGCGAACTGGAGTTCGTACTGGTTCGCCAGCGTGTCGAGTTTGGCTTGCATGGTTTTGAGTTCGGGCATGGCGGCGAGCAACTCCTGCGAGTTGATGTGCCCCAGTTTCTGTGCGCTTGCCAGCAAGGGGAGTACCATTGCCAGCATAAGAATGATTTTCTTCATTTTCGTATCGTTTATTTGTTATTATTATCGGTTGATTATAAGTTACTTGGCTCCGAGTTTCTCGAGTACTTGGTCAGAGACGTCGAGTTTGGAGGACATATAGATGAGTGAGGGGTCGGCGGAGCGGTCTTTGATGATGTCGTACCGCTTTTCGCCGGCGAGTTCCTGTATGGCGTTGTACACCTCGTCCTGAATGGGTTTGAGGAGGGACTCGCGTTTCTTGTACCACTCGCCGTCGGGTCCGAAGTACTTGCGTTTGAGTTCGAGTACCTCCTGCTCTTTCTTGAGTATCTCGTCCTCGCGCTTGGTCTTCATGTCGGCGGAGAGGAAGATTTGTTCGGTCTGGTAGTTGGAGGTGAGGATTTGCGCCTCCTGTTGGGCGGCGTCAATCTCCTTCTGCCAGCGTTTGGAAATCATGGCGAGTTGCTCGTTGGCGGTTTCGTACTGGGGGAGGTTCTTGAGGATATACTGCATATCGATGTACGCCACGGAGAATTTTTGCGCGGAGAGGGTGGTCGGCAGGAGCCAACCGATGAGCGATAAGAGATTGATTATGAGATATTTCTTCATACGGCTTATAATTCTTGTCCGAGTACGAAATGGAACTGCGAGCCGCCGTAGGAGTTGGAGCCGTTGATAGGGTCGAAGCCCCATCCCCAGTCGATACCCATGAGTCCGAACATCGGGAGGAAGAGACGGACACCCACGCCGGCGGAACGCTTGAGGTTGAAGGGGTTGTAGTCCTTGATGTCGGCGAAACAGTTACCCGCTTCGACGAAAGCCAGTGCCCAGATGGTGGCGTTCTGCTCGAGGGAGATGGGGTAGCGGATTTCCATGGTGTACTTATTATACAGGTAACCCATGTTGCGTCCGACGGTAGCATCGTAGGGGGTGAGAGAGCCGGACTGGTAGCCACGCATGGAGACGTATTCGGTGGAGTAACTGGAGTAACTGGACATGCCGTCGCCGCCCATGTAGAAGGTCTCGAAGGGCGATTTGGCGTTCTTGTTGTAGTGCCCGAGGTAGCCGAACTCGGCGCGTGCCATGAGGACGAGTTTGGAGTCAGCGGTGAGGGGCGTGAAGACCTTGCCCGAGAAGCGCCACTTGTGGTACTCGAGGAGGTGGTAGCGTTCGGAGGTGGTCATCTGTGCGTACTGCGCGTCGGTAGTGCCCTTGATGAGTGAGTAGGGCGGGGTGATTTTGAGTCCGAGCGTGAACTGGGAGCCACGGCGCGTGTAGATGGGGTTGTCGATGCTGGAGCGCGAGAGTTGGAGGTTGAGGGCGAGGTTGTGGCTGGTGCCGTCGGTGATGATGAGGTAGGGCCAGTCCTTCATCATGTACATCTGGTAACTGAGTTCGCCGTAGAAGGAGAAATAGTCGTCGGGCCAACTGAGGCGTTTGCCGTAGCCTATGCTGACGCCGAAAGTGCGGAGGTACTTGCCCTTGTCCGCCTCCATTTCCTGGTACTGCTGGTAGTAGGAGTTGTTGCCGTAGTAGTTGTAGTAGTAGGAGGCATAGTTGTTGTAGAGGCTCTGGTAGCCCTTGATGTAACGGTCGGAATAGCCCGTTTGGGAAGCAAAGAAGATGCTGGCACTCAGCGAGTTGGGTCGCTTGCCGCCGAGCCACGGTTCCAAGAAACTGATGGAGGCGGAGGTGTAGTAGATACCGTTGGTGCGGGCGTTGATGGAGAAGGTCTGCCCTTCGCCCTGCGGCACAATGCGGTAACTCTTGGGGTTGAAGAGGTTCTGGATGGCGAAATTGGTGAATTTGAGTCCCAACGAGCCGACGAGACCCGTCGCCCCCCAGCCGAGCGAGAACTCGATTTGGTCGGAGGATTTGGTTTCGAGTTGGTAGGTGATGTCCACGGTGCCGTCCTCGGGATTGGGCTGAATATCAGGGACTAACTTCTCCTGGTCGAAGTGCCCCATCTGCGCCAGTTCGCGGAGGGAGCGCATGATGTCGGACTGGGAGTAGAGTTGCCCGGGTTTGGTGTAGAGTTCGCGGCGGACGACATGCTCATAGACGCGTGTGTTGCCGACGATGTTGATTTCGTTGATAGTGGCGGGTTGCCCCTCGTACATACGCATCTCGTAGTCGATAGAGTCGCCGTCCACACGCACCTCGACGGGGTCCACGTTGAAGAAGAGGTAGCCCTGGTCGGTGTAGAGTTTGGAGACGGCGTCATCGTCCTCGATGAGGCGTTTGTTGAGTTCCTTGAGGTTGTAGGTGTCGCCGCGCTTGATGCCGAGTACGGCGTTGAGGTATTCGTAGGGATAGACGGTGTTGCCGACCCATGTGATGTCGCGGAAGAAGTACTTCTTGCCCTCGTCGATAGTGAGATAGACGTCCACACGGGTGGAGTCGTCGGGGGATTGGACGACGCTGTCGGCGATGATTTGCGCGTCGCGGTAGCCGATTTCGTTGTACTTGTCGATGACCAACTTCTTGTCGTTCTCAAACTCGGAAGCCACGAATTTCTTGGTGCGGAAGAGGTTGATGATGTTGTTGTCGTTGGTCTTCTTCATGGCGTGGTTGACCTGGTTGTCGGTGAGCGCCTCGTTGCCGGAGATGTAGATGTGTCCGACTTTGGTTTTCGCCTTTTTGTCCACGTTGACAGCCACTTTGACATAGCCGGGGTGGTCTTTGTCCTCGAACTGAAGCACCTTGATGTCGGCGTGGTAGAAGCCTTTTTCGGCAAGGTATTTGGAGATGACTTTCTGCGCACGGTCGGCGAGGTCGGGCGTCATCTGTCCGCCTTTCTGTATGCCGACTTTGACTTCGATGTCCTCTTTCTCGCTCTTTTTCAAGCCGTTGTATGCCACGTCGGAGATACGGGGGCGTTGCTTGAGGGCTATCTCGAGCCAGATTTTGTTGCCCTCAATCTTGTTGGCTTTGATTTTGACATCGGAGAAGAGTCCCTGTTTCCAGAAGCGTTTGAGGGACTTGGTGATTTGGTCGCCCGGGATTTCGATTTTGTCGCCCACTGCCAGTCCTGAGAAGCCGATGAGCACGAAGTCCTCGTAACTGTCGGCACCCGTGACGCTGATACCCGCGATTTCGTAGGTCTTGCGCTGCATGGTGTATTCGATGGACGGTGTGGCGGCTGCCGTGGTGTCGGCAGCGGTGTCGGTCTGCGCGGCAAGGGGCATGGCGCAGAGCAGGGCGAGCAATATGAGGTTAATGTATCTGTTCACTGGTCATTCCAAATCTGCGTTCGCGGTGCTGGTAGTCCACGATGGCGCGGTAAAACTCTTCGACGGTAAACTCAGGCCACAGGCACGAGGTGAAATACAACTCGGAGTATGCCAGTTGCCAGAGCAGGAAGTTGCTGATTCTCAGTTCGCCGCTGGTGCGGATAAGCAGGTCGGGGTCGGGCATATCGGCGGTGGTGAGGTGGGCAGAGACTGTCTGCTCGTTGATGTCCTCAAGGCACATAGTGCCGCTCTTGACCTCGTCGGCGATGTCGCGGACAGCACGGATGATTTCCCAACGGCTGCTGTAACTGAGTGCGACCACGAGCCGGAGTCCCGTATTGACGGAGGTCTGCTGCATGCACTCGTTGAACTTGCGGCGTGCCTCAGCGGGCAGTCGGTCGAGGTCGCCGATGGTGAGCAAGCGGACGTTGTTCCTCATCAACGTGGGCGTTTCCTTGACGATGGTGTCCACAAGCAGGGACATAAGGGCGTCCACCTCCTCTTTGGGGCGGTTCCAGTTCTCGGTGGAGAAGGCATAGACAGTGAGGTACTCGATGCCGAGTTCGGCAGCGGCTTCGGTAATCTCGTGTACGGTCTCCACGCCTTTGCGGTGCCCGAACATACGCGCCAAGCCCTGACGCTTCGCCCAACGGCCATTGCCATCCATGATGATGGCGATGTGGCGAGGTATCCTATCCGGTTGTATTTGTTGCTTGTAGCCCATAGTCTCTGTTCCCTATTGATTAGTATTCACAATGATTGCAAACCTTCTTCCCTTTGGCAAACTCAAAAACTATGCCAAGTGTCAGTGTGGAAGTCAAATCATTGTTCAAAATGTTGGTTCCGTTCATTCCTGCCGTACTCCCGTCTATCTTCGGGTTGCGGGCTCCGTCCAAACTCTCCAAGCCTTCGATATTGTCCACCAAATAGACTTGATGCTGCCACGCCACGTGTAACTGCCAACGGTCAGCAAATTTCCACTTCATGCCGATGCCGAGGGGGACATATACGCCTACATTGGCTTTGCCTATCGTAGGGTACATAGTAGCCACCGTGTGGTCACTCAAGGAGGCCGCCTTGTTGTAAATGCTCGTACCGACACCTATATATATATAGGGTGTGACAGGTTTGACACGCATATCGTAACCGCGTTCACCGAAACGGAAGAAGTTGAACTCCGCCACCACATCAACATTCCACAAAGGATTGTAGTACAATAACTTGGCATCGTCACGGAACATTATACGCTGGCGTTGTGCCTTGGCTTGGATTGCCCATCGCTTGTCAAACTTATACCGGAACTGCCCACCATAGACGTCCAACGGGTTCGTAAAGATATGCCTCGTAGCATCGCCCACATAATATCCGCAGCCGCCTTGCACACCCACCTCACAATGGTACATACGTGTATCTGCCCGTGTCACAGACCATGGCAACAGCAGCACGCCTATCAGCATTATGTTCTTTATCCAGTTCAAGTTCAAGCCAATACAAGCGTGCAAAGTTACTACTTTCCCATGAGATATGCAAATTTATTTTTGGATTAGGTGGCGGAAGGCGTCGGAGACGCGGGCGGCTTCGATGATGCGGATATGGAGATTGTGCGGGTTGTACTTCTGTCCTGCGGGAATGATAATCTGCTCGAAACCGAGTTTCTCGGCTTCCCTGATGCGCTGGTCGATACGGTTGACAGGACGTATCTCGCCCGACAGCCCGACCTCGCCCGTGAGGCAGATGTCCGTATCCAGAGCCACGTCCATGTTCGACGACAAGACTGCCGCCAAGACCGCCAAATCGATGGCTGGGTCATTGACACGGAGTCCGCCGGCGATGTTGACAAAGACATCTTTCTGCAACAGTTTGAAGCCGACACGTTTCTCCAAGACGGCAAGCAACATATTCAGCCGTCGTCCGTCGAAGCCCGTGCTGCTGCGTTGAGGCGTGCCATAGGCTGCGCTTGCCACCAGTGCCTGTACCTCAATCAACAGCGGTCGGACGCCCTCCACTGCCGCTGCGATAGCAATACCCGACAGCCCTTCACGGTTACCGGAAAGCAACAGTTCGCTGGGGTTCGTCACTTCGCGCAGTCCGTCCTGCTGCATCTGGAAGATACCCAGTTCGCTGGTGCTGCCGAAGCGGTTCTTCTGGGCGCGGAGAATGCGGTAGATGTAGTGCTGGTCGCCCTCGAACTGGAGGACGGTGTCCACGATATGCTCCAAGACTTTGGGTCCGGCAAGTGACCCTTCCTTGTTGATATGCCCCACGATGATGAAGGGGACGTTTTTCTCTTTGGCGTACTGGAGTATCCGCGCGGCGCACTCACGTACCTGGCTGAGACTGCCGATACTTGCTTCAATCGCCTCTGTGCCAATGGTTTGGATACTGTCTATCACCACCAAGTCGGGCTGCAGGTCAGTGACGCTCTCGAGGATACGCTCCAACGAGGTCTCCGCCATGATGTAGAGGTTGTCGGGACTGCCGGCAAGGCGTTCCGCACGGAGTTTCAGTTGTTTGGCACTCTCCTCGCCACTGGCATACAGCGTCCTGCGTTCGCCCATGCGCATGAGCACCTGCAACGCCAATGTGGACTTGCCTATGCCCGGTTCACCGCCCAGCAACACCAGACTGCCGGGGACCAATCCGCCGCCCAAGACGCGGTTGAGTTCCGCCGACTGCATGTCGATACGCATCTCCTCGGTAGCCGTAATATCCTGAATACGTTGCGGTTGCGCAGAGCCACGGGGCGAGATACCCCGCTTGTTGCCCACTGCGGGTGCCACCGTGGATTCCTCGTAGGTGCCCCACTCGCCGCATACAGGGCAACGCCCCAACATCTGAGGGGCTTTCGCGCCACAGTTGGAACATATATATTCGGTTGTCACTTTCATGGGGTGGGTGAAACATTAATTACCACATTGTGTGGAGGAAATAAAACATTAATTACCACGAATTAACCATTAATTTTCATAGCATAATCCGTTGGTTTTTATTGTGTTAGAAGAAATAGGACTTCTTCTCTTCTGCCATTATCGTGTTGGGGAAGACCTCCTGTGCCTCGCGCAAGAACTCCGTATGGTCGTCCACGCGGGCACTATAGTGACCTATCATCAGTTGTTTTGCCTCGGCCTTCAGGGCAATCTGCGCAGCCTGTCGGGCGGTGGAGTGCATGGTCAGTTTGCACTTGTCGGCATACTCCTCGGTGTAGGTGGACTCGTGAAACAAGAGGTCCACGCCGTGTATCTGCTCGGTGATTTTCTCGCGGTACATGGTGTCGGAGCAATAGGCGTAGCGTTTGCGGGGCTGTTCGTCGCGGTGATGCTCGGTGAAGAGGAACCCGCACGTGGGCACCTTGTGGCGCAAGGGTATGGTCTCGACGGTGAGTGTGCGGTCGTCGATGATAACCTCCTGTTTGCGAGGGTGCAGAGGGTGGAAGATTACCTCATACGTCAGGTCGGCACAGTGGTAAGTGAGCCACGGGCGCAGGAGATTCTCGAGGTCGGGGTGCGCGTAGATATGCAGGGGTTGCGTGCGGCGGAACATGCCCAGCGTGGAGATGAGTCCTATCAGCCCGAAGCAGTGGTCGCCGTGCAAGTGCGAAATCAGCACCGAGTACAGGCGACCCGTGCGCACGCCCAACTGCCTCATAGTCAGTTGGATGCCCTCGCCAGAGTCGATGAGGTACGACCGCCCGCAAATCTCCAGTATCTGCCCCGTGGGGGAGTTCTGGAACGTGGGCATCGCACTGCCGCAACCTAAGATGGTGAGTTTCGCGCTACTCATATTGCATATACTTTTTCG
>DLLA01000095.1:8464-13635 GCA_002479035.1 Bacteroidales bacterium UBA7574
CCTTGCGTATCCCTTGCTGAATCACCTACTCTTGACCCGAGACCTCCCCGACCCCCCAAGGGAGGGGACTAGCAGACATATCACTTCCTTGTGTTCAGGTAGATACGCAGGCAGACGTTCTTCGTGTATTGCGGGAAGTCGCCTTGCTGAATCCATCCGTAGTAGCCCGTGTCGCGACGGAAGACATCTGCCACGCGCTGCCCCTTGTACTTGCCGAAGTTGAATATCTCCACGCCCTCGTTGTCGTAAGCGATACGTCCTGCGAAGTCGGCGAAACGTACATTTCCTGTCGTGTAGGTCGCTAATTCTTCCACATTCGTGGGGAGGTCGTACTTCTCCAACTGCGCCATCAGCACCTCGTAGGTAGCCATGGTGTCGGCATTCGCCGAGTGGGCATCGGTGAGGTCTTTGCCGCAATAGAACTTGTACGCCGCCACGAGGTTGCGCGGTTCCCGCTTCTGGAAGATAGTGAAGACGTCCACCATCTTCATGCGCTTGAGGTCGATATTCACGCCTGCGCGCATCATCTCCTCCGCCAAAAGGGGCAGGTCGAAGTGGTTGGAGTTGTAGCCCGCGAGGTCCGCGCCCGTCAGCACCTCTGCCACCTGTGCCGCTATCTGCTTGAAGGTGGGGCAGTCAGTGAGGTCTTCGTCGTGGATACCATGTACGGCAGCCGCCTCATCGGGGATGTGCATCTGCACCTCTTCGCCGTTGACGATGTGGGTAGGCTTTACGCGGAAAGTCTTCCCCTCGGACGTGCCGTTAGGGAAGACCTTATAATAACTTAACTCTACAATACGGTCGGTGCCGATATTGAGTCCCGTGGTCTCCAAGTCGAAGAATACCAGCGGTTTGGTTAGTTGGAGTTTCATGTCTGATGTTCGGTTTACTCGTTGAGCAGCATCGGCATTAGCAGTATCAGCAGTTCTTGGTTCTCCTCGTTTTCGGCGGGCAGTATGAGTCCGGCACGAGCGGGGTCAGCCAACTCCAGGATTACATCTTGCGAAGCGATGGACGACAGTATCTCAATCAGGAACGGCGCCTTGAAGCCGATAGCCATCGGCATACCGCTGTAGTCGCAAGCGATAGTCTCTTCCGCAGAGGTCGAGAAATCAATGTCCTGTGCCGAGATTTTGATTTGGTTCTCGCTCAGTGCCAGTTTCAGCAGCGACGTACCCGTGTTGGCAAAGACTGCCACACGCTTGCAGGCATTCACGATGGTCTGACGGTCCACGATGACCTTGTTCTGGTTGTTCTGCGGGATAACGGCATTGTAATTGGGGAAGCGTCCTTCTATCTGGCGGCACACAATGACCGTCTGCCCGAAGGCGAACTTGGCATTCTTCTGCCCGAAGGTGATGACCACGTCCTCCGTCTCCTTTGCCAGCACCTGGCGAAGCAGCATCGCAGGCTTCTTGGGCAGTATGAAATTAGTGGCTTGTGGCACGTGAACGCTCGTGTTGATGTAGCGTACAAGGCGGTGTGCGTCGGTAGCCACCAGCGTAATCTTGTCCTCTGCGAGGTCGAAGAAGATACCGTTCATCACGGGGCGCAACTCGTCGTCGGCGGTGCAGAAGATGGTCTTGTTGATGGCATCAAGCAGCACATTGGCAGGCATCGTGAGGGTGTTCCCGCCCTCTTCGGCGGGCATCTCGGGGTATTCCTGTCCGTTGGCACCCACGAAACTGTATGTACCGTTGGCACTGGTGATGTTCAGCCCGAAGTTCTGGTCGTCAATCAGGAAGGTCAGCGGCTGCTCAGGGAACTCCTTGAGGGTGTCCAGCAGCAGGCGTGCGCCGAATGCCACCTTGCCTTCGCCCTGCGGGTTCTCCACCGGAAGCGTGGTGCGGATAGTGGTCTCGCCGTCTGACGCTGTCAGTGTGAGTTGCTCACCCTGCAGGTCGAACAGCACATCCTCCAATATCTGCAAACTATTCTTGCTGGCAATCACGCGGCTCACTGCTTGCAACTGTGCAAACAACTTCGTACTTGATACGTTAAATTTCATATTCTGTCTGTTTTTTGGTTAATACAAAAATTGCTCTAACACACCTTATATATGTATTAGGGCGCAAAGATACGATTTTTCGGCGAGATATGCAAATAAAAGTTGCAGGTATGCGAATTTTGTAGTACCTTTGCGGCACTTTTGTAGCCCCACGCTGTGAGGCAGTTGTTACGCGGCATTGGCGGAATTGGTAGACGCGCCAGACTTAGGATCTGGTTCTTCGCAGAGTGAAGGTTCGAGTCCTTTATGCCGCACCATGGTCGGGACGCAACGTGTCCCGATTATTGTAAACAGATGATATTCACCCTAATAAAAGTGTAACTATGATAAGAATGAATGTACGTAATACGCCGGTGGTCTTGATGATAACGGCGATTGCTTGTGTGATGACAAGTTGCTTGGATAATGTAAAATCGGATTATACTCCTCAGATTTATTTGTCGGAATTGTACCTCAATCCCTACTACGTGGGGGACACGCTGCATGCAAAAGACACACTGCAGTTGACGTACAACAAGACCGCCGAGACATACGTGTCGGATACCATGCAAGTAGGTGACACTCTGATGGTTGGCGCGATATTCTACGCAGAGGGGAATAACTTGGTTTCGACGCGCGTTGAGTGGGACAGCACCGCGATGAAAGGGTGGTTCTATGTGAATGAGACCATAATGAAAGCACTCTCCGACACCACGACCATTGGTGAGGGGTATTTGCGGTTCAATCCGGGATATAATATGGTGTCGCACCCCACATATTTTGTGCCCCTGAGCGCAGGTTCACACGCCGTGAAGATGACTGTTGAGACCGACTCGAAGTACTCGCCCGTATCTATATCTTTCAGTTTGATAGCGCGTTAGGCACTACCCCACCCCTGTATAAGGGATACCTCTCCTAACGACAATCGTTGTCGTACTGCTTGGCTTGTTGCCAGAGGGATTCCATCTCGTCGGGAGACATATCCTCGAGGCGGCGGTTCTGCGCCTTGGCTTGCTGCTCGATGTAGTTGAAACGATGCATGAACTTGAGGTTGGTCTTCTCCAAGGCATTGTCGGGACGAATCTTGTAGAGACGTGCGGCATTCACAAGGGCAAACAGCACATCGCCAAACTCTTCCGTGGCTTTCTCGGCATCCATATTGGCTATTTCCGCCTCAAACTCGGCAAGTTCTTCCTTGACTTTTTCCCAGACATCTTCGCGACGCTCCCAATCGAAACCTACATTGGCTACCTTGTCCTGTATGCGGTACGCCTTGACGAGTGCGGGAAGGCTGTCGGGGATACCGCTGAGGACGGTCTTGTTGCCGCCTTTCTCCCGCAGTTTGACCTGCTCCCACAGATGGCTGACTTCCTCGGCGTTGCGTGCAGCCTCGTCGCCATATACGTGCGGGTGTCGGAAAATGAGTTTGTCGCACAGCCGGTTGCATACGTCGGCTATGTCGAAATCGCCCGTTTCACTCGCTATCTTGGCGTAGAAAACGACGTGAAGGAACACGTCGCCGAGTTCCTTGCTTATCTCATTCATGTCGTGCCGCATGATGGCGGTGGCGAGTTCGTTGGCTTCTTCGATGGTGTTCTGCCGCAGACTCTCGAAGGTTTGTTTGCGGTCCCATGGGCATTTCTCGCGGAGTTCGTCCATGACGGTAAGCAGCCGGTCAAAGGCGGCTAATTGTTCTGCTCGTGTGTGCATAATGTGATATTTCCTTGTTCGTCCATTCGGGCATAGGTCCACTGCTGCCAGCAGTCGCCGAGAATGATGACGCGCGAGTTGCGCGCTATCATGAGGTCGAGTTCGATATGCCGATGTCCGAAGATATAATAATCGTGGTGGTTGGCGCGTTGCTCCTGCTCCTTGGCGAAGAGGACTAGTTCTTCGGCGTTCTCGCCTTTGTAGGGGCAAGGGTGTGCCAGTTCTTTCATACGGCTGCGGCGTGCCCACTCGTAGCCGAAGCGGTTGCCGAGGGTCGGCGGTATGAGGCGGAAGAGCGTCTGCGGGACAGGGTGATGGAAGAATGCGCGCAGGCGTATGAAATTGCGTACCTTCTTGCGGACAGGCGCGGGGAGCGTTTGCAGGTAGCCGGAGGGTATGATGCCGTCGCCGTGTGCGAGGTAGAGAGATTTGCCATGGACAGTAGTGGTGAGGGGCGTGCGGTGGATAAGGACACCCGTCTCGCGTGCCAGCCACCCGAAAGTCCATATATCGTGGTTGCCAATGAAATAATGCACATCTATGCCGCTGTCTGTCAGGCTTTTGAGGGTGGTAAGGAAAGGGCGGTACTGCTCTTTGTCGGGGTCGCGCCAGAAATACTCGTACCAGAAGTCGAACATGTCGCCCAACAAGTAGATGCTCGTGGCATCCTTAGCCATGGTGCGCAGCAATGCCACCAAGCGGGCTTGGTGTTCGTCGGGGTTCGATACGGCAAGGGAACCGAGATGTGCGTCAGACAGAAAGTAAACCAAGTTATTTACGATTTACGAATTTACGATGTACGATTGATAATAGGAACATATAATTGCCACGAATTAGCCATTAATTTCCACGTTCCTACCTTTTAACCGCGGACGAGGCGTCCGCGTCCCCGGTCGCACACAATTACATGAAGCCGAGTTCGAGTTTGGCTTCTTCGGACATCATGTCCTTGTTCCATTCGGGTTCGAAGACGATGTTCACGTTGACCGTTTTGATGCCGTCCACGGAGCCGACCTTCTGCTTGATGTCCTCTACCAGGAAGTCCGCGGCAGGGCAGCCGGGAGCCGTGAGCGTCATGTCGATATTGCAGACACCATCGCCCGGCAGGTCAATGCGGTAGATGAGTCCGAGGTCGTATATATTAACAGGTATCTCGGGGTCAAAGACCGTTTTCAGCATCTTGAGTACCTGCTCTTCTGTCTCTAAAAATTCGTTCATATCGGTTTGTTCGTTTGCGCGAGCGGGCTCGCGCTCAATCAACCTGCAAAATTACTGCTTTTCTGTGAAATCTGCAACAAACGGAACTCCGAAGCCACGGGCAGCCGTCAATTTCCCGTCAATATAGCCGCACATAAAACAAACAACCCATTGAATATCAATGGATTGTTCTACAAGACTTGTGATCCATGCAGGATTCAAACCTGCAACCCCCACATCCGTAGTGTGGTACTCTATTCAGTTGAGCTAATGGACC
>DLLA01000170.1:0-5943 GCA_002479035.1 Bacteroidales bacterium UBA7574
ATACGTCAAAGAACACTCGGAACTTCATAACAGGTAATAATTAATAGTTAATATCGAAGATAAAATAACAAAGATATGGCAAAGAAAGACTTTAAGAAAGAAGACCAGAACTTGGAGAACGTACAAGAGGCGCTGACTACCAACGCAATGTGGATTGAAAAGAACCAAAAGGTTATTACATGGGTAGTGGTAGCCGTGGTGGCTGTGGTGCTTGGCATTATGGCAATCAATCAGTACGTCATCAAGCCCAAAGCCGCAGAGGCAGACAACGAGAACGCCAAGGCGGTGGCTTACTTCATGCAAGGCGACTACGAGAAAGCACTCAACGGCGACGATGCCGAGTGCATTGGTTTTGAGCAGATTGCACAAGACTACAAGATGTATCAGGCAGGCAAGTTGGCTGCCCTCTACGCAGGTATCTGCTACTACCAGACAGGTGAGTATGAAGAGGCTGCCAAGTACCTGAAGAAATTCTCGGCAGACGACCTGACCATCGACCCCGCTGCGAAACAACTTTTAGGTGACGCTTACGTGCAGATGCAGGAGTATGACAAAGCCGTCAAGGCGTTTGAGGCAGCCGCTAAGTCGGGTAACGACCTGATTGCCCCGATGAGTCTGAAAAAGGCAGGTCTGGTTTACCTTGAGATGGGCAACAAGAAAGCCGCTCACAAGGTATTCTCGGCTGTGAAGGCAGACTACCCGATGTCGAACGAAGCACAGGATATAGAGAAATATATCGCGATTGCCGAGTGATTGGTCGGGAAGACACAAGGACGGAAAACGAATAATCATAAGATAGTCAAACCATTATGACGACAAACCTGTCGCAGTATAATGCGGACGAATTGCCTAACGCTGACGTGCTGAAACGTCAGCGTTACGCAATTATAGTAGCCGATTGGAACAGCGATGTTACGTACCCTATGGCGCAAGGCGCGGTGGATACCCTGTTGAAATGCGGTGTGCAGGAGAAGAATATCCTTGTGCAGCACGTTCCAGGGACTGTGGAACTGACATACGCAGCGGCAAAATTGATACGCGAATCGTATGGGGAAGCATGGGATATGGCACATGTATTCGATGGCGGTTTGTTCAATCGTGATGCCTACAGGGCAATCATCGTGATTGGGTGCGTCATCAAAGGCGAGACGCCGCACTTTGACTATGTGTGCCAATCGGTGACACAAGGCACGGCAATGCTCAATGCCAAGGGACTCTGCCCCGTGATATTCAGCGTGCTGACGACACTCGACAAGCAACAGGCACTCGACCGTGCGGGAGGACGTCTCGGAAACAAAGGCGTGGAAGGGGCGGTGACGGCAGTAAGGATGGGGAACCTGTAAGGAAGACTCCCCCTGCCCCCTCAGGGAGGGGGTAATAAGTAAAGGGAGACTCCCCCTAACCCCCTCAAAGAGGGGGAATTCGGAATGGGGAAAGTGGGGAAAAGGTTGGGGAGATGTGTGAGATGGCGATAATATAATTTAAGGATTGAGAGCGGAAGGGGAGTTTTGGGGCAACGTATGGGTTGCATAAGGGTTGCGTATCCCTAGCGTATCCCTTGCTGATGGGTAAGGACTTGAAACGACTTAATAAGAATTAAGAAACGAGGAAGATACAAGGGGCATTGAGAGACGAATAGAATCGGAAACGAGGATAAATGAAGGTCTATAAGTTTGGCGGAGCATCGGTGAAGGACGCGGACGGCGTACGGAACCTGCAGCAAATCGTGGCTCAAGAGAGCGGCGACTTGGTGATTGTCGTGTCCGCTATGGGCAAGACAACCAATGCGTTGGAAGCCCTGTTGGCAGACCTTCTGGCGAATAAGGACGAAGAAGCGACCCAAAAATGGGAGGATATATTGAGATACCACTTTGGTATAATGATGGAGTTGGACTTTCCCCATGAGTTGTGTTGCAGGTTAAGTCCGAATTTCGGGGGAAAGTGGTATCCGAAACAGTTGCGCGATGCAGGTGTGAAGCGACTTCTCGGAGATTGGATTGGGGACGGGAGTGTGAATAATGAGGTGGCAAATGTGTATGAGAGGGCATACGACGGGGTGGTGAGCATGGGTGAGCGTATGTCCACAATGATAGTGGCGGCGTACCTGCGGCAGTGCGGTATGGACGCGGTGCTGTGGGACATGACGCGGCTGTTGCGGACAGATGAGACGTTCCGCGAGGCAGTGGTGGATATGGACGCGTCGGAGAAGTTGATTTGCAAGGCGTGGGACAAGATTGATGGGCGGAAGATTGTGGTGGCGCAAGGCTTTATCGGCGGCACGGAAAAGGGCGAACCGACCACCTTGGGACGCGAAGGAAGCGACTACTCGGCGGCTATCATCGGCAATATATTAGGTGCGGAGTCGGTGACAATCTGGAAAGATGTGCCCGGAATCTTGAACGCCGACCCGCGGTTGGTGAGCGAGACCACGAAGATTGACGAACTGAGTTACAACGACGCCGTGGAGTTGGCGTACAGCGGTGCGCAGGTGATTCACCCGAAGACCATACGGCCGTTGGAGAATAAGCATATCCCGCTGTATGTCAAGCCGTTTGGCAATGCGAAAGCGGCAGGGTCCATCATCAAAGACGAGGCGAAAGCCATCAGTGTGCCGGTGTATATCTGGCGCAAGAACCAGGTGCTGATAACCATGCGGGCAAAGGATTTCTCGTTTGTATTGGAGGAGAGCCTGAGCCACATCTTTGCTATTATACACAGATACCAGCTGCGGGTGTCGCTGATACAGTCGAGCGCAGTAACGATCTCGGTGTGTGTGGACAACACGCGGTACGTGCAGGACGCGATAGAGGCGTTGCAGGACGACTACAAGGTGAGTTGGAACGAGGGGCTGAGCCTGCTGACCATACGCGGCACCACACCCGAGATACTGCGGCGCGAGCAGGAGGGAAGGACGATTCTGCTCAGCCAGACCACCCGCAGAACGGCGCGGTTTGTGATAAAAGAAACCAATTTAATACAATGAATAACTACGTTAAACAGTACTTCACCGCCCGCTATTGGACGAATCTTCTGAAGGCCTTTGTGCAAGCATTAGGCACTAAAAAGTTCTGGAAAGAACTTGTGATGATGACCGTGGGCATGCTCTTCGGGGCTGCCGCAGTGTATTATTTCTTGATGCCCAGCCACTTGATAGTGGGAACTATCTCGGGTCTGAGTATCGTGATAAACACCGTTTTGGGCGGTAACCCCGACACGTTCTCGTACTTGGTGATGGGTATCAACGCGTTCCTGCTGCTGTTGGCATTCCTGCTGATAGGCAATGAGTTCGGCGCAAAAACAGTCTATACGGCAATGATTCTGGGTCCGTTGACGCAGTTGTGGGACAGGATTTACCCCTATACCAATTTCACGCACAAGGTGATTGAGAACCCCGACATACTGGCGCAGTTGCAGGCAGGGCAGACGGTGTTGGACGCCAATGGCAACCCCTATTTGCTGAGCCGCGCAGGGGAAGTGCTGGAGCAGGTGAAGGACTCGGTGATGTCCGCAGGTATCGGCATGGGCGACGTGTGGTTCGACTTGATTTGCTTCGTGTTCATGCTGTCGGTATGCCAGGCGTTTGAGTTCCGTATCAATGCTTCGACCGGAGGCTTGGATATATTGGCAAAGATAATCAACAAGTACCTGCACTTCGATATAGGTATGTCGGTGACTATCGGCGGCGCGCTGATTTGCAGTACGGCGTTCTTAATCAATGACTTCCGTATGGTGGTGATCGGCTTGATTGGCACGTGGATCAACGGTGTGGTAGTGGACTATTTCACGGCTTCGCTGAACAAACGCAAGCGCGTATGTATCATCTCCAAGGACTACGACAGGATACGCCGCTACATCATCAATGACCTGCTGCGCGGGTGCTCGCTGTATAAGGTGTACGGCGGCTACAGCAATGAAGAGCAGATTGAGATAGAGGCTCTGCTGACACAGGACGAGTTCGCTGCCGTGATGGCTTTTGTGCGCGACAACGACATCAAAGCATTCATCACCGCAGGCAACTGCTCGGAGGTCTATGGCACGTGGATCAAGCACCGCAAACGCCACGGACATTTGGAAATAGACGAATAATAACTCTTAAATAAAAGGAAATGATGAAACCGACATTGTTTATTTTGGCTGCCGGTATGGGCAGTCGTTATGGCGGACTGAAGCAGATAGACGGTCTGGGTCCGAATGGAGAAACGATAATGGATTATAGCGTGTTTGACGCGCTACGGGCAGGCTTTGGCAAAGTTGTTTTTGTCATTCGTAAGGATTTTGAAGAGGACTTCCGCAGGGTGGTGCTCAGCAAGTACGAGAATCATGTGCCGTGCCACGTGTGCTACCAGTCGCTGGACAAGGTGCCAGCGGGCTATACCTACAACCCCGAGCGCACCAAGCCGTGGGGTACCAACCATGCGGTGCTGATGGGCAAAGACCTTATCAAAGAGCCGTTTATGGTAATTAACGCCGATGACTTCTATGGTAAGGAGAGTTTCGAGGTGATGGCTAAGTTCCTGCGCGATGTGGATGGCAAGCAGGGCGAATACTGTATGGCGGGCTATCGCGTGGGCAACACGCTGAGCGAGCACGGCAGTGTGAGCCGCGGTGTGTGCGCCGTAGATAAATACGGGTTCCTGACCGGTGTGGTGGAGCGTACATCGATTGAGTCGAAAGGCGGACATATCTGCTATGTCGATGAGAACGGCAAGGACGTGGAGATACCGTTCAACACGCCTGTGAGCATGAACATGTGGGGCTTCACACCGGAGTATTTCGAGTACACGGAGGAGGCATTCAAGCAGTTCTTGAAAGAAAACGGGCAGGAACTGAAGAAAGAGTTCTACATCCCGACGCTGGTCAATGACCTCATCAAGGCGGGCAAGGTGACATGCCAGGTGCTGGACACGCCCGCCAAGTGGTTCGGCGTGACGTATGCAGACGACCGTCAGATGGTGGTGGATAAGATTCAAGCCCTTGTGAATGAGGGCGTTTACCCGAATAAATTGTTTTAAGTATGGCACGTATATTGGTTACCGGAGGTACCGGATATATCGGTTCGCACACGGTGGTGGAACTGATGCAACAGGGCTATGATGTAGTCATAGTGGATAACTTGAGCAACTCCAACGAGGGTGTGCTGGACGGCATTACCGCTATCGTAGGACGCCGCCCCGAGTTCGAGAAAGTGGACTGCAATGACAAGGCTGCAATGGATGGCGTGTTTGCCAAATACGCTGATATCGTGGCAACTATTCACTTTGCAGCCAGCAAAGCAGTCGGGGAATCAGTAGAGAAACCACTGTTGTACTACCGCAACAACATCGGGTCGCTGCTGACATTGCTCGAGTTGATGAAGGCGCATGGTGTGCTGAATATCGTATTCTCGAGTTCATGTACCGTGTACGGTCAGCCTACACCTGACCATTTGCCTGTGGACGAGACAGCGCCTATCCAACCCGCGTTGTCGCCGTATGGCAACACAAAGCAGATAAACGAAGAGATTATCCGTGACGAGGCACACGCAGACAAGAATCTGCATGCCATCTTGTTGCGCTACTTCAACCCGATAGGTGCGCACCCGTCGGCATTGATAGGTGAGTTGCCTAATGGCGTTCCAAACAACCTGCTTCCCTATATCACGCAGACCGCAGCGGGATTACGCAAAGAACTGAAAGTGTTCGGCGACGACTACAACACTCCCGATGGCTCGTGCATCCGCGACTATATCTATGTTGTGGACCTCGCAAAGGCGCACGTGAAAGCGGTGGAGCGTATGCTGCAAGGCAAGGCATCAGAGCAGGTGGAGGTATTCAATCTCGGCACAGGACGCGGACTGAGCGTACTGGAGATTGTCAAGACATTTATGCAGGTGACGGGCGTGAAGATACCGTACCAAATCGTCGGTCGCCGCGAAGGAGACATAGAACAGGTGTGGGCAAACCC
>DLLA01000170.1:5981-7138 GCA_002479035.1 Bacteroidales bacterium UBA7574
TGTGGGCAAACCCCGAGAAAGCCAATAAGGTGCTGGGATGGAAAGCCGAGACACCTTTGGGCGATGTGCTGCTTAGTGCGTGGAACTGGGAGAAGAAACTGAGGTCGCTATGATGCTGTACCCGCTCAAGTTCAAGCCGCAGTTGCTGCCCAAAGTGTGGGGCAGTGAGTCGTGGGAGGTGTCTTGCTACGGCGAGTATGTCTCCGAGGTCGAAAACGGTCAGTTGGCAGGCGATAGTTTGCAGGACTTGTTGGAGACCTATATGGCTGATTTGGTGGGTGATAGTGTATATGAGATATATGGCAACCGTTTCCCTCTATTGGCGAAGTTCATTGATGCGCAGGACGACTTGAGCGTGCAGGTGCATCCCGACGACGAGACGGCTTACGACCGCCATCGCGAGTTGGGCAAGACTGAGATGTGGTATGTGGTGGATGCCGAAGAGGGGGGCTCACTGACGCTGGGTTTCTCGCGCGAAACGGATATGGACGAGTTGCAGGAGGCGTTGGAGCAACATCGTGTGATGGATTTGTTGCAGCGCGTACCCGTGAAGAGGGGGGATGTGATATTCCTGCCGGCAGGTACGGTGCATGCCATCAACCGCGGTGTGAAAGTGGCTGAGATACAAGAGTCCAGTGACATCACCTACCGTATCTACGATTACGAACGTCCCGGATTGGACGGAAGGTTGCGCCCGCTGCACATTGAAGACGCCATTGAGGTGATTGACTACACCGTGAATGAACAGCCCAAAGTGCAGTATGAGCCTTTGGAGTTGGGTGCCGTGAACCTAATCAAAGACCCGCATTTTACGACAAACCTGTTGTGCTTCAACCGAGTAATAGAACGCGACTATGCCCCTTTGGACAGTTTCGTCATCTATATGTGTGTGGAGGGTGAAGCCACTATCGAGGCAACAGAGTGCAATGAACCGCCCCTGCTTATTGGCAAAGGAGAGTCTGTTCTCATCCCTGCGTGTCTGAATGATATACGTCTGACTCCATCCACGCAAGAGGTTCGTTTTTTGGAAATATATATTGAGATTCCACAACAATAAAAAAATATTTCCAGAAGTGAGTTTGTAAGTCAGAATTTTAGGGAAATGAGGCTGTCTAACAAATCCAAGGAACCATATAGAAACAGGCAAGTCTGGCGAC
>DLLA01000070.1:0-210 GCA_002479035.1 Bacteroidales bacterium UBA7574
ACATACTAACCACATACTAAAAATTCGAGTGTAGTTCGTGGTTAACAGTAGGCGATTATGAAAAAATGTGAATGGAGTGTTATTAGGGGTTAGGGGGTAGAGGGTAGGGATTAGGGGGAGTATTTAAGGGCAAGGGGGAAAATACAGAGGTGGCAATGGTATCGCGTGCTGTGCACACGATGGCATCGTGCGATACCATTGCCATAGGGG
>DLLA01000070.1:240-15052 GCA_002479035.1 Bacteroidales bacterium UBA7574
CCATAGGGTTGTAGTGTAGGGAGAGGGAGGTGCGGAGAAAGTGTGTGGGATGAGTGGGAGATGGCTGATGGAGGACATGAACAGAAAAGCCTGCACCCTGCGGGGAAGTCCGCGAGGCGAAGAGAAGAGGCTGGGGGAGAGAAAAGAGGGGGCGAGGTTAGTCCTCGAGGCGTAGGGTGCGGGTGCCGTCTGGCATCTCGGTGATATAGACCCAGACGGTGTCGTCGGGCAGGAGGGGTTCAATCATCTCAGGCCACTCGATGAAGCAGTAGTTGCCCGAATAGAGGTAGTCCTCCGCGCCGAAATCCATCGCCTCGCGTATGTCCTTGAGACGATAGCAGTCGAAGTGATAGACCTGCGGCACGTCGCCCTGCACATCATAGACATTGACCAAGGCGAAGGTGGGGCTGTTCACTACGTCGTCGGTGCCTAAGTCTTCGCATAGTTGTTTGATGAAAGTCGTCTTGCCTGCACCCATCTTGCCGCAGAAGGCAAAGACACGGTGTGGAACACATTGTTTGAGAATATCCGTAGCAGGCACTGTCTGCCCCTGTTCGTTGATGAGCAAAAGCCCACCATTTTCGCCTGTTTTTATTGTGTAGTTGTACATAGTTGTGGAAAATATTCGATTCTCAGCGCGATATTTTGCCGTGAAAATGCTCGTAAACTATTGAACCTGTGTGAGTTCCGAGCGTTTGACGCAGGTCGTCCAATTCGGCTGCTTTAGCGCGGGCTACACTGCCATACTGACGCAGTATCTTTTGCTTGGTGACGGGTCCAACTCCTTGTATATCATCGAGTTCGCTCTTTGTCTGCGACTTGCTGCGGTGCTTCTTGTGATAGGTGATGGCAAATCGGTGCACCTCGTCCTGTATTTCGACCATGAGTCGGAAGACTTCGTCGGTGACTTTCATGCCGAACTCCTTGGGGGGGAAGCCATAAAGCAAAACATTCGTGCGGTGCTTGTCGTCTTTCTTCAATCCGGCTATCGGAATGTGCAGCCCGAGTTGGTCTTCCACTGCCTCGCGTATGGCGTGCATCTGTCCGATGCCTCCGTCGGCGATGATGAGGTCGGGTAGGGGACTGCCCTCCTCCACAAGGCGTGCATAGCGTCTCCGTACGACCTCCCGCATACTGGCGTAGTCATCGGCTCCAACGACCGTCTTTATCTCAAAACGCTTGTAGTCGCTCTTGCTCGGACGCGCTTTCTTGAACACTACGCAACCCGCCACGGCGTCTGTGCCTTGGATATTGGAGTTGTCGAAACTGTCTATCCACATCGGTAGGGTAGGGAGCCCGAGGAGTTGCTGCAGGTTGGTGAGGATACGCACGGCACGTTGGTCGGGGTTGAGTTTATCGTCCTGCTTCAGACGGTCTTGTTTGTACTGATGCACATTCTGCATAGCGAGGTCAAGCAGTTTCTTCTTGTCCCCGCCAAGGGCAATGTTGATATGGAGGTTTTCGTCAGTTATGTCAGGAATAAACGGGACGATGACCTCTTTTGTCGTACTGCCTAACTGCTCCCTGAGTTCCCAAATGCCCATGGCCAGTATCTCCTCACGGGGCTCGTCCAACTGCTTTTTGTATTCGATAGTCTGCCCTTGTACGATACTGCCCTTGTGGACATGAAGCATAGAAATGTACACGTTCTGCCCCATTTCATCGTAACCAAAGACATCTACGTCACCGGCAGTGGAGTTGGTGATGACGGTTTTGCTCTTGAAACGCTCCAGTAAATCGTACTTTTCCTTGATTTCACCGGCTTCTTCGTAGCGCATTTGGGCAGACAAAGCCTGCATTTCAGCCTCCATCTGGCGGCTTATCTCATGGGCATCACCACGGATGATTTGACGTGCGGCGTCCACATATCCCCTGTATTTGACGGGGTCTATCTTGTTTTCGCAGATGCCGCAGCAGGTGCCGAGGTGGTACTTGAGGCAGACTTTGTATTTGCCATCGTCCGCACCACGTTTGGTCATATAGGTGTTGCAGGTACGAATAGGGTAGAGTTTGTGTATCAGTTCTATCACCAGGTCCACCGTATAGCCGAAACTATAGGGCCCATAGTATTCCCCTGCGCCCTTCACGATATGACGTGTTTTGAAGATACGTGGAAACTCCTCCTTGGTAATGCAGATACTCGGATAACTCTTGCCGTCCTTCAGCAAGATGTTGTAATGCGGTTGGTATTTCTTGATGAGGTTGTTCTCCAAGAGAAAAGCGTCTTGCTCGCTGTCCACCACCACATAACGTATGTCGGCTATGTTTTTGACAAGTTGTTTGGTCTTGAACCTGTCTTGCTCCTTATGGAAATAACTGCTTACACGACGGTGGAGGTTCTTGGCCTTGCCAACGTAGATTACTTCACCTTCCTCGTTGAAGTACTGGTACACACCGGGCTTCTCCGGTATGCGTTGAAGTATCTGTCGTATGTGCTCGTCGTTACGTGTCATACGTTTTGTCCGAAAAACACCTCAATGATGTAATTTGTCCACATCGTCTTCGTCTAATTCATGCAAAATAGACGATAATTGTCCACATTAAGAATGCTTGTGATGTTGGTTTAGCACTTCAATAGGCTGCTGACTTCTACATCGGAGCCTAACTTGTCTCTGCCATTCAGTGCAGCCAATTCCACTACAAAGTTGATATACACTTTCTTTACTCCGAACTTGTGTACCAACTCCAGTGCAGCCGCCATAGAGCCGCCGGTGGCGAGCAGGTCGTCATGCAACAGCACTACATCGTCCTTGGTAAGAGCGTCTTTGTGCATCTGGATTTTGTCCACGCCGTACTCTTTGGCATAACTGACTTCGTAAGTATCAGATGGCAATTTCCCTGGCTTACGCACCGGTACAAAGCCTGCCTTCAGTTCGATAGCCACTGCCGGTGCCAAGATAAAGCCGCGGGACTCGATACCAACCACCTTGGTAATACCGCACTCACGATACAGACTTACAATCTCATCACGCATCCAACGCAGACAATCCGGTCGCTGAAAGACGGTAGTAAGGTCTTTGAACATAATCCCTTGCACAGGGAAATCAGGTACGTTCCTAATGTTTGCAATCACTTCTTCTGCTGTCATAGTATTCTGTTTTTATTTGTTTCCTGTAGGATAGTTTGCTCTTATCTTATTGATATTCATTGATTAGTCAGAGGTGATGTTTCACGTGGAACAATTATACGGATATAATTATTACCTCCCCATGATAACCAATAGCACACTTACATCATTCGGACTAACCCCCGGTATTCTGCTTGCCTCGCCGATAGTGAATGGTTGTATCTTGCTTAGTTTTTGCCGAGCCTCTGTACTGAGCGACTGTAGTCTGTCGTAATCAAAGTCTTTCGGAATACGGATGCCGTCCAACCGTTGCAGTTTGTCCGCGGCTATACGCTCCCTTTCGATATAGCCTTGGTACTTGATGTTGATTTCGGTACTCTCTGTTACTTCTTCGCGCACACGGGTTATCCTGTCTATGGCTTCTGCCAATGTGGGTACTGCCTCGGCTAATCCTGCTATCGTGATGTTCGGACGCATGATAAGGTCTGCCAATTTGCATCCTTGCTGCAGGTCTGGATAGCCCATTCGGTTGAGGTAGGCATTGATGTCTTTGGCGTGAATTGAAGTGGTGCGCAGTATCTCTGTCAGGCTTTGCTCTGCTTCTTGTTTCTGCTGTAAGAGTTGCAATCTCTCACTATCGGCAAGACCTAATTGGTAACTGCGCCTTGTGAGACGCGCATCTGCATTGTCCTGCCGCAGCAGAATACGGTATTCGGCGCGTGATGTAAACATACGATAGGGCTCGTCCACGCCCTTTGTAACGAGGTCGTCAATAAGCACACCTATATAACTCTCGTCCCTGCTCATAGTGAATGGCACTCCGCCCGTTACGTTTTGGTGCGCATTGATACCCGCTACTATACCTTGTCCTGCGGCTTCTTCATATCCTGTTGTGCCGTTGATTTGCCCGGCAAAAAACAGATTCCTAATCTTCTTGGTCTCTAACGTGTGCTTCAGTTGGGTGGGGTCGAAGAAATCATACTCAATAGCATACCCTGGACGGTACATTACCACATCTTCCAAACCCTTGATAGTACGTAGTGCCGCCCACTGTACTTGCCATGGCAGAGAAGACGAGAATCCGTTTACGTAGTACTCATTGGAATCTACGCCTTCGGGTTCAAGGAATATCTGGTGGGCATCCTTGCCGGCAAAGGTTACTATCTTGGTCTCTATGCTTGGGCAGTAGCGCGGACCGATACTCTTTATCTGACCATTATACAGAGGAGAGTCTTTCAGTCCGCTGCGCAACACCTCATGTGTAGTGGGGTTGGTGTAGGTTATCCAGCAACTCATCTGCTTCAGTTCGCGCTGCACACTATCTAAATAAGAGAAGTGGTGCCCGTCATTGTCGCCCATTTGCTCTATCATCTCACTGAAGTGGATACTGCGTTTGTCTATACGTGCGGGAGTGCCGGTCTTCATACGGGCTGTAGCAAAGCCCAATTGTTGCAGTTGTTCTGTGAGTCCGTAACTGGCAGGTTCCGAGATACGTCCGCCCGCTATCTGTGCTTTGCCAAAGTGCATCAGCCCGTTTAGGAAGGTGCCGTTGGTCAGGACAACAGCCTTTGAGTTCATCTCAATGCCGAGAGCAGTCTTTACTCCGCATACGATACCGTCCTTTACTACCAACGCTGTGACTACATCTTGCCATATCTGTAGATTGTCGGTGCTGGTCAAGTGCTGTACCCATTCTTCAATAAAGCGTTTCCTGTCGCTCTGACTGCGGGGACTCCACATAGCGGGACCTTTACTGCGGTTCAGCATACGAAACTGTATGGCACTCCTGTCCGTAACGATACCCATCTGTCCTCCTAATGCGTCTATTTCCCTGACAATCTGTCCCTTGGCAATACCGCCTACGGCAGGATTACAACTCATCTGCCCTATCTTGTTCATATCCATTGTGATGAGTAGTGTCCTGCTACCCATACGAGCAGCAGCATTGGCGGCTTCACAGCCTGCATGCCCTGCTCCTACAACGATTATATCATATATAAACTCCATATTATCAATCTGTTATATACCTATTGAATGGTATTTCCTCTATGGTGCCAACGGCTTTGCCCATTGAAACTATTCCGTCCGATAGTACGCATAGGGGGCTGAAAAGCATCCTCTATATGGTTCACACTTTGCACCTTGCCTGTTTCTGCATCTATCAGAATACCTATCACATCAAAACGCGGTGCAAGTTCTATGCCATTCATCTTGATATAGGCATTGGCAGCAGCAGTCATGCGTTTCTTTTTGGCTAAGTCCACGTACTCCTCAGGACGCTTGTCTCCAAAGGTTGAAGTACGCGTCTTGACCTCTACAAAAGCAATCTCTTTGCGGTTGGTGGCGATAATATCCATCTCCAAGTGACCGAAACGCCAGTTGGTCTCCACCACACGGAAGCCCTTCTTGCGCATGATGTCGGCGGCTTCTTTTTCTCCTAATTGCCCTATGATATTGTGCTCAGCCATATCTTATTGCAGTTTGTTTACACGTGCAGCGTCTAATCGTAGCATAATAGCCAATAGTATAGTGAAGCCCCACAGAGACGAACCTCCATAACTGAAAAAAGGTAGAGGAATACCTATCACGGGCAATAGTCCTAATACCATACCGATATTGATTGTCAAATGAAACAGCAAGATACTTGCTACCGCATAAGCATATAGCATACTGAACTTATCTCGCTGACGTTCAGCAATATATATGATTCTCAGTATGAGTGCCAGGTAGCAGAGGAGCAATAGTGTGGAACCAACAAAGCCCCACTCCTCGCCTACGGTGCAGAAGATAAAGTCCGTGTCTTGTTCCGGCACAAAGCGCAGTTTGGTCTGGGTTCCCTGTAAGTACCCCTTGCCTGTGAACTGCCCTGAGCCGATGGCGATAAGCGACTGATTGACGTTGTAGCCTGCGCCGGTAGGGTCATCCTTCATACCGAGCAATACCTCTATACGGGTACGCTGGTGGGGTTGGAGGATATTGTCAAAGGCATAATTGCAACCTTGGCAGAGTGCCAACTCGACTATTGTAAAGCCTATCAACCACCACAGCCTGTTATGGCGGGTTATTATGGTGGTTATAGCAAGATACCCGGCGGTATATACTAAACTGATGATTCCAACATAGTTAAAATTTATCGGAAACCAAATGCATAGTAATGCCCCCACTCCGTAGATGAGTGCGATGCCACTGGCTATGAATATGACAGATTTGATATTCTTGTCTTTGAGCAACAGCCAACCTGTCACGATAGTTTCTATCACTAACGTACTTGCCAGGATACCTACATTACCTGCTCCAAAGGGAAGTGATGTGCCGCCAAAGTATATCACTATCAGAAATAGAACGATGCTTGTTACTCCAAACAGTAGCACATAGCCTGACATTCTCTGGCGGTAAAAGACAAGCAGAAACGACAAGAATACCAATGCCGAACCGGTTTCGCGTTGGGCTACCATAATTATCAGCATCGGTACGCCGATAAGTGCAAAGGGTACGATTAAATCGCGCCAATCTCGCAATCGGTATTCATAACGCCCCATATACTTCGCCACTGCCAATGCGGTTACGCACTTAGCGAACTCTGCAGGTTGCAGACTGATGGGACCGAGTGTAATCCATGAGTAGGAACCCTTGACATTATTGGCCACCAATGGTGTGATTGCCAGCAGCAAGAGCATTGCACCATATAGGATATAGGCAAGCACATCATAAGTCTTTTCGTCAATCATCATAATGATAATGCCTAATACTATGGCGGTTGCTAACCATACCAACTGCTTACCGGCACGGTTGGAGAAATCCCAAATACCTGTTTGGTCAAAGGAATACCCGGCACCATAGATATTCAGCCAACCGAATATGGCAATAACAAGGAACAGCAGTATTGTCCACCAATCTATTCCTGATATGATGCTCCTGTTCTTATTCATTGTCTTGGGCGATTAAGTTGGCATTTACTATGCGGTCATACAAGGACTTTCGTTTGATTTCACCGGTGAGATACTGCTCCATGATAAGACTTCCGACGGGGCATGCCCATGTAGCACCGAACCCTGCATTTTCCACTGCTACGGCAATGGCAATCTGCGGATTATCTTTTGGCGCAAAGCCGATGAACAGGGCATGGTCTTTGCCATGTACGTTCTCCACAGTACCTGTCTTGCCGCACATCTGCAAGTCCTGCACATTGTACCACCTGCCTGTACCGTTGGTCATCACACGCTCCATACCAGTCTGCACTATATCGAAATAGATAGAGTCAATCAGAGTGCTATGTATGCGCGATTTCATCGAGTCATTTCTGTTCAGGTGAGGCGTTATATAGTAGCCTTTGTTTGCTATTGCGGCTGCTTGGTTGGCTAATTGGAGAGGTGTTACCAATACTTCCCCCTGACCAATAGACAATGAGCGAATCGTGATAGCCTTCCAACCTTTTGTTCCGTATATCTTGTTGTATAGTTCCACGGTGGGAACATAGCCTGCTGCCTGTTCACTGATGTCGGTATCCTCGAACCGTTGCCCTAAGCCGAAACTGAGTATATCGTTGCGCCAATCCGTGTAATGCTGCTTGAATAGTATGTTTTCATCGGCATATCCGTCGCGCTGTAGCATATCACGAAAGAGTGCCCAGAAGTAAGGGTTGCAACTTTGCTCTATGCCTTCTTCCATATCTACAGGGGTACCATGATTGTGTGTACACTTGATAGGCGAAGACTGTTTACCGCTGCAAGGATATTGTGTATGGGGGGTAACGACTTTTTCCTGTAATCCTATTAATGCTTGCAGTGTCTTAAAGGTTGACCCCGGTGAGTATTGTGCTTGTACCGCGCGGTTTATCAGAGGTTTATTAGGGTCTGACGCTAATTTCTGATAATTGGCAGAGCGTTCTTTGCCTACTAATGTGCAAGGGTCCCAATTAGGAGAACTTGCCATCACTAACACCTCTCCTGTCTTAGGTTCAATGGCCACCACACTTCCCACCTTGCCTCGTAGTAGCTCTTCTGCCAATTGTTGCGCTTTGCGGTCTATGCTCAGGTATAGGTCTGTGCCTGCTTTGGCTTCGCGGTCAAGACTCCCATCCTTGTATGAGCCTTGTATTCTACCACGCGAGTCGCGCATCAGTACCTCTACACCTTTCTCACCACGCAGTTGTTTCTCGTAGGTTCGCTCGATTCCATCGCGTCCCGCATAGTCTCCGACAGCGTAGTAAGCATCGTGTTCAAGGTCGTTCTGGTTCACCTCTCCCACACTTCCCAACACGTGCGATGCAATAGGATAGGTATAGTCGCGCAGTGTACGACAACGGATACCTACACCGGAGTACTTGTATTGCTCTTGTTGCAACCGGGCCACCTCTTCTTTGCTGAGTTGTTCCATGAATACCTGTGGTGTAAATCGTGAATATCCACGGTTCTTACGGCGGTCTGTCATATCGTGCATACGTGCCTCAAAAGCCTCTCTGTTAATATGCAATGCAGTACAGAACTCTAAGGTATCAAAGTCTTTTCCCATCTCTTTGACCACCAACGTTACCTCATATATCGGTTGATTGGAAACCAATAGTTCGCCGTTGCGGTCGTATATAAGTCCTCTGGAAGGATAGATTACTTGCCGCAATTGAGCATTGTTCTCGGCTTTCTCTTGTGTGGACTGGTCAATGACCTGCAGGAAAAGCAAGCGTATGATATACACCAGCACCACCGCAATGGCAATGCCGCCTATCACATACTTGCGCTTATAGTAAGGGTCGTTGAGCATTCCTATTTCTTTAGCATATCGTAGCCCAATATCACTATCAGTGTCATTATGCTGCTAATGATGGTTTGCAGCAGTACTATCCACCAGTTTTGCAGGCTCCATGCTTCTAATGCAAACACGATGAAATGGTGGATAAGTGTCAGTATCACGGCACATTTGATGTACTCTACACGTCCTATGCTGAGGCTGCACACATCTCCGCTTACACGTTCTATCTCCTGTACTAGGTTATGTAGCAGTATCGGTCGCAGGAAACTGATTGCTACGCATGCCGCTATGTGTACCCCTAATGAGGTAAACCATATATCCATCAGCAGTCCTACAATAAAGCCTATCAGCATCTCTGCCCAACGTGGAGTCTTGGCAGGCAAGTTGATTAGGAACAGGATATACACCATAGGGAAACACCAGCCTGCTATTTGCAAGCGGTTGAACAGTAGCACTTGTAATGCTAACAATAGCAAGAGTTTTCCTATTTGTCTAAGCCACTCCATGGTGTTTGAGCGTTTGCGTCTCTGTTGAACCCTGATGCGCGATTGTGAATCACTTGCACATATTCCAAGCGTTTATAGTCCGTACTTAGCAGTAGTGTAGTGTGGTGGTAGTTGTCTCCATCACCCAATTCTGTTTTCTCCACTATGCCTACCATTATGCCCTCTGGAAATACCGGTGTAAGACCACTGGTAACTACCGTATCCCCTTTATTTACAAGGATATGTCGTGATATATCGGTGAGTGCTACGTACCTGTAATTACGTCCGTTCCATTGTGTACCGCCTGCGTAGTGGTTCTTTAGCAGTTTGCAACTCACATTCATCTGTGTGTGTATCAAAGGTACCACTAACGCATACTTATCGCCCACGGCACTCACAATACCCACTACACCATCGCGGCATACTACCCCCATATCCTCGGCTATGCCATCACGTGCTCCCTTGTTGATAGTCAGATAGTTGTGCTGCTTGTTGGTACTTACACCTATCACTTTGGCAGGTATATACTCCATATCCAAGTGGGCATATACATACTGACTGTCGCGCTCTTGTACCGACTCCAACCTGTTGGCTTGCTCCATGAGTTGTGTTCGGAGCATGGCATTCTCTTCTGCCAACTGCTCATTCTCCGAGCGTAGGCGAAAGTAGTCTCCTATTGTGGTGTTGATGTCCTGTATGCCTGCTACCACTCTGTTGGCTGACGACCATACCGCGCTCTGCTGATAGCCGTGTGTAGTCACTATCAGTATAAACGCAACAACTTCCAATATGATGCATATTAGGAAGTTGCTATAACGTGTCAGAAACTGTAGCAGGTTTCTCATTTATCGTATCAGGAACCCGAAGTTGTTTACATTCTTCAGTGCTATGCCTGTGCCTCGTGCCACTGCGTGCAGCGGGTCTTCGGCTACGTGGAACGGAATGGTTATCTTGTCGCTCAGTCGTTTGCTCAGTCCGTGGAGCAATGCACCACCACCGGTGAGGTATATCCCGCGTTTGACGATGTCTGCGTACAACTCAGGCGGTGTTGCCTCAAGGGCTTGCAGTACGGCATTCTCTATCTTGGCAATGCTCTTCTCCAAGCAGTGTGCTATCTCTTGGTAACTGACGGGCACGTTCATTGGCAAGGCTGTCACCTTGTTAGGACCTATTACTACGTAGTCTTCCGGAGCGTCTTCCAACTCAGGCAGTGCCGAACCCACCGCTATCTTGATGCGTTCTGCTGTAGGCTCGTCAATCTTCAGGTTGTGCATACGGCTCATATACTCCACAATGTCCAGGTTAAGGTCATCGCCCGCCGTCTTGATAGACTTGTTTGCCACGATTCCACCGAGTGATATAACGGCAATCTCTGTAGTACCACCGCCTATATCCACCACCATACAACCTTCGGGACTCTCCACATCAATGCCCATACCTATTGCGGCAGCCATAGGCTCATATATCATATATACGTCGCGCCCACCTGCATGCTCCGAACTGTCACGCACGGCACGTATCTCCACCTCGGTACTGCCCGACGGAATACAAACCACCATACGAATGCTCGGGGTGAACAGTTTGTTCTGCTTCGGTATCATCTTTATCATACCCCGAATCATCATCTCGCAGGCATAGAAGTCGGCTATCACACCATCGCGCAACGGACGGATGGTGCGTATCAGCGCACCGCCTTTACCAATCATCTGTTGGGCTTTGCGTCCCACAGCCACCATCTTATTGTCTGCTGTATTGATGGCAACTACAGACGGCTCGTCCACTACCACTTTGTCGTCGCAGATGATAATGGTATTGGCTGTTCCCAAGTCAATAGCAATCTCTTGTGTGAATGAAAAGAATCCCATTCTCTCAGTTGTTTTTAGTATTATTGTATCTTGTTAATTATCTTGCCTTAACTATACCTCTAAAATTGCGCAAAGGTACAACAATTCGCACACATTTGCAAGGGCACATATTTTTTTCCAAAAAAAAGTGTGGCGACTATCTTGTCGTCACACTTGCGCTCCCTCTAGGACTTGAACCTAGGACCCCCTGATTAACAGTCAGATGCTCTAACCGACTGAGCTAAGGAAGCAATCTTTCTCGCATCTCAAGAGGAATACCTCCTCTCAATTGCGGCTGCAAAATTACTGCTTTTTTTTGACATGACAAATTTTTTACCGAAAAAAATCACTATCTTTGCACAAAATTTTGGTGTTGGGGGCGTTTTTGCCCCATTTTTTGGTCAATAACCCACACATAGATGAGAAAAGTATTAGGCTTAGGCAATGCCTTAACGGACATCTTGTTGCAAGTATCGGAAGATGACTTGCGCGAAGTCGGTTTCCCAAAAGGGAGTATGAACCTGATTGACATGAAGCAGGCAGAAGACTTGCAGACGCGCTTCATATCGGTTCGCAAGCACTTGGTTACGGGTGGCAGTTCGTCCAACACCGTATCCACTATCGCGCAGTTAGGCGGAAAGGCTGCCTTTATAGGTAAGGTCGGCAACGATGAAGTGGGTGATTTCTACCTTTACGCTTATCTCATCGCCGGCGTTAAACCTCTTCTGCTCACCTCTTCACTTATGTCGGGTTGCTGTATTGTACTCATTACTCCCGACGGCGAGCGCACTATGTGCACCTACCTCGGTGCCTCGGCAGACCTTACCGCCGATGATATTCGCAAGGAGGCATTCACAGGCTATGACATCTTTCATATAGAGGGCTATATGGTGCAAGACCATGCTCTCATCGAGAAAGCCCTCCGCACTGCCAAAGAGCAGGGGTGCATGGTCTCACTCGATTTGGCAAGTTACAACGTGGTCAACGAGAGCCATACCTTCCTCAAAGACTTGGTCCGCCAATACGTGGACATCGTCTTTGCCAACGAGGACGAGTCCTTTGCTTATACCCACCTCAACCCCGAGGAGTCCGTAGCGAAGATTGCAGAGCAATGTGATATTGCCGTTGTCAAAGTGGGCAAGCGTGGTTCGTATGTGCAGCAGGGCAGCCAACGCTATCATATCGGTGCCATCACTACCGCTTGCACAGATTCCACCGGTGCCGGTGACCTCTACGCAGGTGGATTTCTCCACGCTTTGTCCGATGGTTTTGACTTGCGCCGTTGTGGTGAAATCGGTACTATTGCTGCCGGACGTGTCGTTGAAATCGTAGGAACCAAGTTACCCGAAGAGACGTGGGACGAGATACGCCGTATATGTGCTCTCTATCGTGGCTTTATGATGAAACTCTGATTGCTTATGAAGTACCTGTACATCCTTTATCAGTACCTGATTGCCTTTCCGCTGATACTCGTTATCACCCTTTTCACCGCCCTCGTCACCGTCATCTGCTTCCCATGGAAGAACGGTGCTTTCCCGCACGCCGTGCAGGTTTTCTGGTCACGGAGTATTATCAGGCTCCTCTTGGTGCCTATCACCGTCACGGGGCAGGAGAATATCCAAAAGGGGCAGTCTTATGTCTTTGTCAGCAACCACCAGTCATTTCTTGATGTATTTGCTATCTATGGTTGGCTGCCTGCCAACTTCAAGTGGCTTATGAAGCAGGAGTTGCGCCGTGTACCTTTCGTAGGCTTTGCCTGCAAGGTGGCAGGGCATATCTTTGTGGACCGTGCCAACCCTGTGGCTGCGCTTCATAGTATCAAGGAGATAGAGGCGGAGTTGCAGAACGGTGTTTCTACTGTCATCTTCCCTGAAGGCACACGTACCAAGACCGGTGAAATGGGACGTTTCAAGCGTGGTGCCTTCCAAGTGGCTTTGGATTTGCACCTGCCTATCATCCCCATTTCGCTCACGGGTTGCTATGAGGCTATGCCTCGCGGCACTTACTACGTCCGCCCCCACTCGCATATATATATGCACATCGGCAAACCGATAGATTTGTCCGATTTCATCGACCCCATGACCTCCAAAATCGACCCGAATACTGCCATGGCACATGTCAGAGAAAAGGTGCAGGAGGGTATGCAACACTAACTTCCTTTCTCGACAAATGAAATAGGGCATCATGAAGTCCTTGCTTCGCATATTGACCATCAGCCTTTGCCTGTTATGGTTGTCTGCGTCGCCGCTTGCCGCACAAGTTGCCCCTCTTCCTCTCGACAAGCCTGTCCTCAGGCACATCTACCGCGATTCTTTAGCCGCCTCTTACTATCAACTCGGGCGTTATTTGGAGGATTCTTGCGCGCGCATCTCCGAAGCCGCCGATTGTTATATAGCCTGCGACCGCTTGCATCCCCGCAATCCTGTCCTCCGCGGACGGGTGAATGCCTGCATGGCATATCTATGCACACAGCAGGATCAAGACTCCCTCGCCCTTATCTTCAACCGCCGTTCCACCGAGGCTTTCCGCCGGAGCGGCGACAGCCTCTACTACGCCTATGGGCTCCTCTATCTCAGCGAGAACTACAGCCAACTGGGGCAGCACCATACCGCCGACAGCCTTTGGCACATCGCCCGCACATTCTCGTTGGGGCCCGCCTACACCGCACGCCTCCTCGAACTGCGGGGCGCTTGGTTCTACCATCTGCAGCAGTACGATTCCGCCCTCACCTGTTTCTTGCAGGCAGCCAAATTTCCCCATGACAACGAGAGCCGCTGCTACAATGCCATGAAAATCATGCAGTCATACACCTGCCTCGGGCAGGAAACACAGGCGTTCCCCTATGCCGAATTTATTATCGCCAACTCGTCTAATCCGTACTATACTTCCAACGCCTACTACACCCTCATCAACTACGCCGAAGCCACCGACAATGTCGCTCTTGCTGCCACCTATGCACATGCGCGGGAGGATGCAGGGCGCGCAAGAAACCAACTCTCGGGGCAGTACTCGGTGGCTGTCGGCAAGTGTCGCGACTATCTTGCCAACCCCTACCCGAACCGTCTCCGGAATATCCTGCTGGCTGCCGCAGTCTTCGTCTGTCTGGCGTTGTTGGTGTTGCTGTATGTCTTGTGGCACCGCAAACGGCATGCCCTCATGTCTCGCGATGCCTTGTTGCAGGAGAAGGACAACCTCATCCGCCGGCAGTCGCAGTCTCTTGAGGACAACCGCCATACTATCAGCCACATCAACGAAACCCTCCACGCTGACCGCACGCGGGATTTCCTCTTGCAGGTGCAGCATCTCCGCACGGTCTTCCCCGAGCCGCGCAGGGAGTGGAACGACTATGCCGTGCTCAAGCGTGACCTCAGCCCCACTTTCCTCGTCCTTTGCCAAGCCCTGGAACGGCAACTGCCTGAGAATGAAATCAGATTCTGTATCTATTCTTTGCTGTACGACGATATTCCTCTGTCGCAGATTGCCGTCTATCTCTACTATTCCCCTCGTGGCATTCGCACCACCAAAGGGCGCATCGCGCAGAAGTTGGGCACCACAGCCGCCGCCCTCCGTTCCACTCTCCTCTCTCTTGCCGTCTGACTGTATAGCGTGACAATCAATGCTTTCCTCTGTCGCGGACGCCCTGCGGGGGCCCTGCAAGTCCGTGGACGTAG
>DLLA01000070.1:15078-18095 GCA_002479035.1 Bacteroidales bacterium UBA7574
GGGTGCTCTCCTCGTCCGCGGGGTGTGGGCATGGTGGGGTGCTCCTGGCGACAACGAAGCCCTGTGGGCTGAGCAGAACTCCTTATCGTCTCGCGTCGTCAAATACGTCAAATACTGTCGTTTACTGCCAATGCCCTTATGCACATGCCATGTCTTAATTCTCAATTCTTCATTCTTAATTACTCCTTTGAGTTCATTTTCAAATTTACAAATTTTCAAATTCCCATCAATCCCAATCCCAAATCCGCCCATAATTTCCTCGTTTCCTCCTCGTGTCAACCATGTAAAATTAGTATGTGATTAGTATGATATTGCCGTGTCTTTTACGAACTTTTACAAATGCTATAGTAATAGCACAATCACACCTCTCTTATCTTACCATATACTCCTCTGAAGTCATGAATTTGACGAAAAATACCCGTAAATCAGGTTATTTCTTGGCTGTTCCATGAAAAAGTAGTACCTTTGCAGGCTTTTTCGAGAAAAAGGCGTACCATTAAGGGGCTGTTTATAGCAACAAGACCCCATATTATTAACCGGGGCAGGCAACTCGTGCAGTTGTAGCCCACAAAAACAACAAACAAATGGCAACAAAAATTCGTTTGGCTCGTCATGGTCACAAGGACTATGCTTACTACCACATCGTAGTAGCCGACAGCCGCTCGCCTCGTGATGGCAAAATCATCGAGCGCATTGGTTCATTCAACCCCAACACCAACCCCGCTACGGTGGACTTGAAGTTCGACCGCGCATTGTATTGGGTAGGCGTAGGTGCACAACCCACCGACACGGTCCGCAACATCCTCTCCGACGAGGGCGTGATGCTCATGAAGCACCTCAATGGTGGTGTCGCTAAGGGTGCATTCAACGAGGAAGAGGCACAAAAGCGTTTCAACGCTTGGAAGGCTCAGAAAGATGCCAAGAACGGCAAAATCTCGCAGGCTGAGGCTGACAAGAAAGCCGCTGCCGCAAAGGCTCTCCTCGCACAAGAGGTAGAGGCTAACAAGGCAAAGGCTGCCGAACTGGCAAAGAAACGCCAAGAGGCTGCCGAGGCACTCGCTGCCAAGGCGCAGGAGGCTGCTCAAGAGGCTGCCGCTGCTGAGGCTGAAGCAAAAGGCGAAGAGGCTCCTGCTGCTGAGTAAGACGACAAGAAGACCGCGCTTGGTTGCGCGGTTGGCTTTGAGAGTTTTTAGGGAACTGTCCGATGTGGTCGGGCGGTTCCTTTTTAATTAGTCAAACAAGGTGGGATTATCATGCTCAAAACGCTTCAGTATATTGCGCATCAGTGTCTCGCGTATCAGTTTGGAGCGGTTCGTGACCGTATAGCGTTGGCAATAGCGTTCCAGGGCACGGAACTCGCTGTCATTGAGCATCAGGCTCACGCGATGGGTGCGTTTGCTGCGCGGCTGACGATATTTCTTTTGCGAGTCCATATCAAAATCTGAAGCCGACTTTCACTCCTGCCGACAGGATATTTACGCCCATGGTGCGGACGTAGTCATTGCCCTCTATCATTTCTGTCACGCGGACACGCGCTTGTTGCCATTGCACCCCGGCACTCACCGACAGCGCACTACGGTCACTGATATCGTATTTCCACCCCACATCTACACTTGCACAGATACCACCTTGCTGGGCACCTGCCACAGCAAAACCATAACCGATTGCCATACCCGCAATAGGTGCATGACGGGCCTCGGTCAACGGCACCGATGCCACTGCCTGAACAGGCACAAACGCATACGAAGTCCCGCCCACGAATGTCGCATGAACACCCGTACCTCCGCCTGCAAAGATACGACGTTCCATCAATCGGTGCGTACCAACCTGTATATCCATTGCCGCACTACTGCCCCAGCCTGCCATAGGTATATAGGCCGCTCCGCCTGCAAAGGTAGCACGCATAGCCACCTTCTTGGTGCTGCTCATTTCTCTTGTGGGCGCTGCAGGTGCCACCGGTTCTGCATCTTCCTGCGTGACCGAAACCACCTCTGTGGCAGGGTACTGAAAACGGCTGCCGTCGGGAAGACGCACGATGAGGACTTCCTCGTTTTGCAATACCACCTCACCCCGTACCGTTTGCCCCGAGCGCAGGGTTATCACCTCGGCGCACGCCGTGGGTGTTACCAACAAACACACCAACAGGCATACCGCCACACGGGTATGGAAGAATGTCACCAAGGTAGTGCTCATCAAATGCGGCACTTTAGTATATGAGCAGTCATACCACTTCATTTCGCCCGCAAAGGTACTAAAAATCATGGAGATATGCAACCTTCACGGAATTTGGTCAAGACAATGGCATGGAATCCTGCAATTATTGTTGTAATTTTGTATAATTCAGCGATTTTATGTAACTTTGCAGCCGTAAATGAAACCGAAAAGCCTATATATGCGCATATTTAATATACTGCTGACAGTAGCGGCGTATGGGTATCTGGTGTATAGGCTGGTAGTATTTGACGGGTACGCTGCATTGGCGGACAGTTGGAGAATGGCAGGTAGCGTGCAGTGGGCGTGTCTGTTGGCGGCGGTATTGTTAGTGCCGCTGAATGTGGTTTGTGAGGCATGGAAATGGCAGACGCTGCTGCGCGATGTGGAGCCTATGGGGATAAGAGAGGCGCAAAGGCAGGTGTATTACGGATATGTGGGCGCGTTTGTAACTCCCTACAGAGCAGGCGATTACCCTGCACGTGTGATGTTGCTGAGCGACAGTTCGGTGTGGTCTGCGGCAGTAGCGTTGGGCTTGGTGGGGTCGCTGGCGTTGTTGGTAGTGGAGGTGTGCTTGGGCGTGCCGGCGGTGGTGCTGCTGGCAAACTATGAAACGGGGATAGATGTGCGTAACGTGTTGATTGCTACGGCGGTAGTGGCAGTGTTGATAGTGCTGGTACCCATGTGTCTCAAGCGGTTGGCACAGTGCGAGTGGCGGAATGAGCAATTGAGGAGAATGTTCGGAGCATTGGCACAACTGACAGGGCAACGCTTTATGAAAGTGGTGGTCATCAGCCTGTTGCGCT
>DLLA01000070.1:18133-20669 GCA_002479035.1 Bacteroidales bacterium UBA7574
GGGCGGTACAACTGACCTTGGTACTGCGGTTTTGCGGAGTGGTGCTGCCCCCCGTGCAACTGCTGCTGGCGATACCGACCTACTATCTGCTGTTGGGGGGGGTGCCATCGGTGCCCGTGGCGGATGTGGCAGTAAGGGGGAGCCTGTCAATAGTGGTATTCGGAGTGTTCAGTCCGAATACGGCAGGCATTGCGATAGCCATCACAATAATATGGGTGATAAATACCCTACTGCCGATGGTGGTGGGGACATGGGTAGGAGCGAGTGGCAAATATGGTATCAGTTTTACAAGAAGACTAACAAACTAAACATATAGATTATGACTGTTTCATTTTCAATCAATTACCAAACTCAGTGGGGGCAAAGTGTGGTGGTGCAATACGCTGCGGACGCAGATGTGCACGAGACCGCCGCACCGACCGTGTTACGTTTGGAGTGCCATGGTACTGCAGATTGGTCTGCACAACTGACTATCAGCGATATACACCGTTATATATCCTATTCGTACGCCGTGCTGAATGAGCAGGGCGAGGTGCTTCGCCGTGAGGATGTGGCACACAAGATAGATTGCACACCGGGGAATCTTACTGTCCGTGACCGTTGGCAGGATAACCCGCACTCGCTGTTCGCATCGAAAGTGTTCAGCGAGGTGCTGTTTGCGCATCGCCCGATGACCCGCAACAGCAAGATGACGGGCAATATCAATGTGGTGGTGTATGTGCCAAGGTTGGAGCGTCATCAGTCGGTGGCTATCATGGGTAATGTGCCCGCTCTCGGGCAGTGGGACAAGTCTAATGTGCTCAGGATGAGCAATGTATCCGACACGGACGACACCTACAACCCGTTGTGGACGGCATCCTTCCACGCCAATATCGGCACGGTGGTGGAATATAAATACGTGATTATTGACACCAAGTCGGGCGAAGTGATTGACATCGAATGGGGTGAGAACCGCAAGGTGTGGGACGTGCAACGCGGCAAGCATTATCTAATTGACGATGAGCCGTTCCGTTACACGCAGGCCAACTGGAAAGGTGCAGGTGTGGCAGTGCCAGTGTTCTCGCTGCGCTCGGAGAACGGCTTCGGTATCGGCGAGTTCCAAGACCTGAAGTTGCTGGCAGACTGGGCGGTACTCACGGGGCAGAAAATGATTCAGACACTGCCTATCAACGACACCACCTTGCTGCACACCAATCGCGACTCGTATCCGTACAACGCCGTGAGCGTGTTTGCGCTGCACCCCATCTATATCAACATAGAGAAGATGGGCACGCTGACGCCTGCGCAAAAGAAGAAATACCTTGCCACCAAAGCAGAGTTCAACAAGAAGCCGATTGCCGATTATCAGTGCGTGTACGACGAGAAGATGAAGTACTTCAAGGCGTTGTACAAGGCGGAGAAAACAGCAGTATTTGCGTCGGAAGCGTACAAGGCGTTTGTGGAGAAGAACAAGGAATGGCTGCTGCCGTATGCGCAGTTTATGTCCAAACGCGACAAGCAGTCCAAGGACTTCTATTGCTACCTGCAGTTCCATGCCGACAAGCAGTTGGCGGACGCTGTGGCATACGCACACTCGGTGGGTGTGGCTATCAAGGGGGATATACCCATCGGCATCTCGCCCGACTCGGTGGACGCTACTACGGACCCGCAACTCTTCAACCTCGATGCCAGTGCCGGTGCACCGCCCGATGACTTCGACGCACGCGGACAGAACTGGGGCTTCCCGACCTACAACTGGGATGTGATGGCAGAGGACAACTACCAATGGTGGCGCAAGCGTTTCACCAAGATGGCAGACTATTTCGATGCATACCGTATTGACCATATACTCGGTTTCTTCCGTATCTGGCAGATGCGCAAGACCGATGTATGGGGGCTGCGCGGACACTTCTCGCCCGCCATGCCCTACACGCTGCAAGACCTGTGGAATATGGGCGTCAAACTCGATGAAGACCGCATGACCAAGCCCTATATCCGCTCCAATTTCCTCGGTGATGTCTTCGGTTACGATACCGATTATGCCAAGGAGCATTTCCTCAACACGCGCGACGGGTATGTGTATTGGTTCAAGGACGAGTTCGATACGCAGGTCAAGGTGCAAGCCTACTTCGACAACCCCGACAACCGCAAGGCAATGGAGGGCAAGTGCAACCCTGACAACGTGAAGAACGGGCTGCTCTATCTGCATTGCGAGGTGCTGTTTGTGCGCGACCAACGCGACCCCGAACTGTTGCACCCGCGCATTGCGCTCTATCAGTCACATAGTTACGCCGAATTATACGAAGACCAGCGTCAGTTGCTGGCGAATATCCACAACGACTATTTCTACCGCCGCCATACGGACTTCTGGCGTGACTCGGCTATGCGCAAACTGCCCACACTCATCGCCTCTACCGACATGCTCTGCTGCGGCGAGGACCTCGGTATGGTGCCGTCGTGTGTGCCGCAGGTGATGCACCAACTGCAGATACTTTCTTTGGAAATACAGCGTATGCCCAAGGACCCGACCAAGCAGTTTGCTCACCCTGCCGATGCA
>DLLA01000195.1:0-5893 GCA_002479035.1 Bacteroidales bacterium UBA7574
TGGGGGTGTTTTAGGGGTGTTGGTGGTAGTCATTGTAAGTAAATGAAAAAGGGGCTTGAAGCCCCCTCTGTGAAATTAAAGTAGAATTAAAGCAAATTCAACCTCCGTGCACCTTTCGTTTTGCACGCACTTTTCCGTACTCCTTTCAATATCAACGCCTTACACCATACCCACCCCTGCACCTTTCATTTTCCTGGCCATAGATATGCCTGCTGATGTGTATGGTAAGCCCTCTCATTGCGTTTGCAGGTGACGGGTATGATGAATTTCAGCAGAACGGAGTCATCTGCTCATTTGGCTATCCCACCAAAACAGACACTGTCACCATCACCCAAGCCGAGTACGACAAGCACTACGCCTCGGGAACGGCTGCACATTCTTTCTACGAGAGGAAAGAGACTACAGGAGCAGACGGAGTCGTATCGTTTACATATTATCGCTATGACACCAAGTTCGAGTATATGACAGCCGCAAAAGAAGGTACAACTGTAACGTTGGAAGATACGGTTAGCACCCACGCTTTGTGGCGTATATACACAGACGGAAATCATCAGTTCCGCTATGAGAATGTGGCAAGAGGGCAATGGTTAAAGTTGGAGACAGATAAGGACTCTGCTGTCACCCTCCAATTGGTGAACGATACGATGCAAAGTAGTGCTATCTTTCACGAAAAGCGTGACCGGATTTTGAATATATCCAATAGGGGTAGAGCATTTATCTTCTTGAAAACGACCACCCCTGCAAAAGTCACCGACGAGATATATGTGTACTATAACGCCGACAAACGGGCACCTTATGCCACCACCGCCCAATCCAAGGTACATGCCTGCTACTATGAGATGTGGGAATATCATGCAGATGAAAAAGCACTCAGCCTGACATCTTCCATAAGTAACGCTACAGGTGACGTCAGCCTTCTTACCAATCAAATCGTATTTTCGTATGCCGATTCAGCCACTATGGTCGGCAACAACGGTTACACAGAGCAGCAGGCCACCCTCAGCATACAAGCGGAAGTGACAAACAGCACGTACTACCACAATATCCCTGCCAATACCTGCAACTACGATCCCAAACGGTTGGTAGTCAGCACAGAAAGGGTTGATAACCCCCAAGTCAAATTCTCGCCCGTATGGAAAGACCCGAACACGAAAACCAACGCTGACGAACAGCAGGATTCGTTGCACTACTCCTACCTGCATCCTATCGATGAGGAAAACAGGCCGTCCAAAAACCATATCTGGCGACATTCGTTGAACGCTGAGCAATTGGGGCTCACTTTTGACACCATCCCCTACAAGGAGTACGGCGGTAGGAATGTACTGATGTTCGAGACACCGACGAGCACAAATTCTCAATGGCAAGCCGTTGTGAGACCCGTAGGAAAAAGCCCCATAGATATGTGTTTGTGGGATGGTGCCTATTGGGTGCGATACAAGGACACCTTGGTAGTAACGGCCACTTTGGCGGATAGCAAGGTCTCAGCGGAAGTGTCGGTGGAGCGGGTGTCGTGCCACGTGATGTCGGATTACGAGCTCAAGCCCCATCTGTCGGCAGCAGTCTTGGAGTTTGAGCAAGGAGGCGGTACGCTCACATGCCACTTGGATAGTATCGAAGAAATGGCAGGTCTGCGAGTATATCGTGCTGATGAGCGGTTTGTGGTGCACGAGGTTATGGAACGGCACAAATATGAATATCAGGAACTTGCAAACAATGGTATCTCCTGCCAATGGCAAGTCACCAACCCATATGTGGGTATGTCTGCACCTACGTGGATGACTATTGATAAAAAGCCCCAAGACGACGGAACCGTTACACTGACCGCCGAAGCCAATCTCAGTGGTGGTATGCGTACTGCTGCCATACAAGCCACAGTGAGCAAACAAGTAGGCAACAAGGTTGAGACCGGTGATGCATTGCTGACTTTCGAGCAGAAAGGACTCAATGATACAGGTGCTGCCAAGTTTATTCCAAATCCAGGGGCGTCGGGCTATCCGCTGACTGAAGATCATCGTCAGCAGGTGCATACCATGGAGACGACTATCTACTACCATCCCGGAGAAAATATAACCCTGCGCTTGAAAGAAAGGAATTTCTTTGGCTATATGCGTTGGTACGACTATCATAGCGGCAAAGACCCCCAATATCATTTGGAAGCAGATGGCACAGTGCGTACTTTGCCCGACTTTTGGGCACAATTTCCTTATGAGAAGAAGTCTGCCAACGAAAAATTCCAGTCATTGAATGCCAATCCCGAGCATTCACATGGTTTGTATTGCCTTATACCCAGAGAATGGATTAGTAACCCAATAGACGCTAATGATAATGACCGACTTACCATGCCTGCCGTATATTTGGAAGAGGCTTTAGATTTGGACATCGCTTGTGATGTGAGCAATTATACAGACTACGAGGAAACATTTGTAAAGAATAGCAGGGGGGAAGACTCATTGGTGTCACTGAAAGAGCCCACCTTATCCTACCGCCAGATTTTTCACCTGCGTCCTATACATACCAATATGATGACGGATGCCTATAAAAATGCCATCGCTGATTCGCTAACAAAATGTACAAACAAAACAAAAAAATACTACGAGGAATATAATTTCTCCGTACCGATAGGTACTCCAGTCAACTTGCAGACACAATATGAGTTGGTGCGTCCTCAAGGAGCAACGTCACCTTATTGCTATTGGATACACACAAAGAGTGGTCTGAAACGCCCTTGTGCCAATAACGATAAAAGAGGATATTCCGAGGCATGGCCATGGTGGTTCCGATGGGATGGGAGCCATTTCACGGAACAAAAAAACAAAGAGGACGATGATTTTAACGTTACAGGGAAAGGCAACTATTATAATGTTCAAGATTATTTTCGCGTGAAGTATGATAAAGACACCATCATGATGTGGGCTGTTTGGATTGTGCCTGGTCAGGGGGGAACATTCGGAACCAACTATACGGGTGATACTATTTGGCTGGCCAAATTCACGGTGGAATGGTTCTCGGAAAAATCGCAATACGGTCCGAGTAGCACACCATTAGTCACTCTGCAGGATATAGAAGAGAGCTATATCATGTTGGCTAATCGCAATTTTGATTACAATGAGCCGAAGACAACCGAACAGATACTATATGGCATGCCTCTTCCTCCGGACGAATCCACGTACGGTTTTGCCTACCCCGAAACGGTAATACACGACAAGATTCAACGTCGTAAACCATGGTCTGTATATAGTCCCTATTTCCCCTACTATGGAGAGTATGCGATAGTCAACAAAGTAGGTGTCAATGGCTGGTTGGAAGAGACAGCGCAACACGGTGCCGGAACACAGGATGCCGCCAAAGGCTATTGCCTATATGTGGATGGCGCACAGCAAGCGGGTAAGGTGATGTCGCTTTCCACAGATGTTCGTATATGTTCCGGACAACAACTATATTGTGCCGCATGGGTATGCAACCCCGGTGTAGTAAAGTCAAACGCAGTGAATCCCAATTTCCGTTTCGATGTAGAGGGACGTATTGCAGGCGGCAAATGGGAAACAGTCAGTTCTTTCTACACAGGTGAAATTAAAACAGGTACAGGTTGGCAGCAAATACGTTTCCCCCTGGTATCGGCCCAAGACTATGACGAGTCACGGGTAACCATATATAATTTTGCGGCAACAAATGCGGACAACGATTTTCTCATCGATGACGTATGGCTATACGCTTCACGATTGCCGCTCACTGCCTACCAAACCGTCACAGAGTGTGTGGAGGGCAGTTCGGATGAAGAGTTTGTTGCCTCGGTGATTCGCGTGGACTACACCAATTTCACAGGTGAAGAATCCACCACCCAAAATGTCTATTACCAATTCTACAACACCACCAACGATACCCCCGTATTGGGCAACTACTACGTACATTCGGAGGACGACAATACCGCCGCGGAAGAAGAATGTGTGGCTGGCAATTGCTACGGACGCATACCACGCCCCGCAAAAAACTTTGAACCGACAAAGGGTGATAGCATTTACAGCGATGCGGAAGCGTTTATTGCTGCCGTCAAGAAACAAATGGAAGATTTGTCTGCAGATGACGAGACTGCAAAGTCCGTCAAGGAAGACGGGCTCGCCAAGATAGGATTCGTAAAAGCAAAAAACAAGAAATTGAATGGTACGTACGACGAACATTGGGTGATGTATGTCGTGCAAATGATGCCCGTCGCCAAGTTCAACAGCAAGGATAAATACGAAGTCCGTATGGCTTACTCAGAGCAGGAACTCTTGACCAACGACCTGCAATGTGCCTTGCGCACCAACCTGCCTGTATATGAGCCCACGTCTTTCCGGTTCAACGGAATCACCTATCCTGCCGAGGGGCAATGTGCCAACGGGTTATACCCCATCGAGATGTTGGTGCAACAAGTGATTACTGACCAAGACACCAAACAAGAGGTCACTCTGTCCGGTTATGCCAAAGGCGACTGGCTCAAAGGTATGCACACTGATGATGTGTACTATCGTGCCTACCTGCGCGGAGAATCTACTGCATCGAATGACTCGCTGAAGGCATACGACACGGATGCCCGCTACAAGCAGTACTACGGCTATGAACGCACTGCTGTGGAAACGGCTATCAAACGTATGCGACGTGAAACACTGAGGCGGGTGGACCAAAACAACAATCCGTACGAAGTGACCAACCCGAATTTCACGGTGTCAGATATCACGATGCTGAACACCAACGATTCCTGTTGGGCAGACGCGGACATGCAAGGCGATTCGTTTGAGCAGGACGGCAAACAAATCAGGTATTGCGATGTCATCAAAGACCTGTGCAATAGAGGGTTGCTATCGCTGTACAAAGAGCGCGATTACTTCTATATGCACTCTGCCGACACTATCCGATATTGGATATTTCCTATCGCCCGCACAGCCAAAGACACATACAGAGGAGAAGAATATATTCTCAATGAATGTGCCATACCCAAATACATCATGGTCTTCACAGACCCAAGCAAGTATGTCTTGGACCTCGGACAAGGCACCATACCCGACGGATATGAGGGCAAGATTACACGTGTGCGTGTGCCGTTATCACAGGCGAACAAACAGGTGAGTGTTCCCATTCGGGCCATTGGCGACGACGTTGTGCTGGCATGGAATAGTACGCAATTGGAACAAACCACCGATCCCAATATGGCAAAACAGATAGGGCAGAACACGTTCCGTTTGGCTTATGCACAGGATCGCAGATATGATCCCAATAACCCCAAAGCATACTACCTCAAAGGCGACACGATACACTTCTCGCCCATCACAAACGAGTATATCAACAGCCTGTCGGATGCCGACAAACAGGGACTGAATGCCAATACGGCAACCATGCGCGCAGGCTATGAATACACTATGCGCATACAAATGGTAACCAAAACCGGACAAACTACCGAGGAGAACTCCAATTGCCAAATCGGGCACACCTATTTTACCGTAGTGGTAGTGCCCGATACGCTCCTATGGACCCCTACTGTTGCCAACGAAGAGGGACAATACGCATGGGGCGACGACCGTAACTGGCGAGGTATTGCAAACGGGAAAACTATGTCACAGGGCTATGCTCCGTTGGCTTCCACATGCGTAATCCTACCCTCAGACCTCCCCGACACACAATACCCATACATTGAGAGTACCGCCACACGCTACCCCATCGATGTGAACTATGCACCCAATGTATGCCGAAAAGTGCAACTATTTGCAAATGCCAAGTTGCTCGGACAGCAATATCTGCAGTACGATAGCGCCTATGTGGATGTGCCGATGACTTCTTCGCATTGGTACACGATGGCAGCACCACTCCAAGACGTGTATTCCGGCGATTTCTTCATTCCCCATACGGGCGAATACGGAGG
>DLLA01000195.1:5923-9285 GCA_002479035.1 Bacteroidales bacterium UBA7574
CACGGAGGCACGGGCACCAATGCTCCACAAAACATAGAGAGTAGCAAACCGTTTGAAGTACAATCGTTCAGCGGAATACGCAGCCGGTTTGCTACGTATGCCTTCTGGACCTCCTATTTCAACCGAAATGTTACCAAAGTCACTGTCTATGGCAATGAGACCATCACGAGTACCTCCGCCACCTTCCTGCCTTCCAATGCCCTCAACGAAACGTTGGCACCCGCACAAGGGTTTGCCATGTTGGGCTTCGGACCGAATGACAACGAGGAGACATTGGTGGTACGACTACCCAAACCCGACACCGAGTACCATTTCTATGCTCCTTCCCAAGACGGTAAACCCGGCATCGAGACCGGACAAAAAGTATCCTTATCCCGCACCAATGCCCATCGGTTTGCCTTTACGCCGAACTCCGACGGCAATATGGAAGTGACCATCCACAATGCTACCCCCAACAAAGAGTTCCTGTTCGGTAATCCTACCATGGCATATCTTAACGTGTTTGAGTTGATAAAAGTACACAACAGCGGATTGTCGAGCACCGAACTGGAAAGCAAATATCTGCTCAACTGCTTCGACTATATCTCCGATGACGCTTGGCAGGCCATCTCAGCAGGTATTTCCGCAGAGAGGGACGGCTGGATTGCACCCATGCAGTCCGTGCGGTTGCACACAACCAAGGAAATGCAGCAACTCACCCTAACCATCAAGCCCGATTTTCTTTCCCTGTCAAGAGACGATAACACTACCGCCCGACATAATCCCCATCGGGCACCCGAAGCAGGGCACTCGTTCCGCCGTGAGGTGATGCGTATGGTGGCATACACTCCGGATGCTGCAGGTTATGCCACGTTGGCTGCCATTGATTTCGCGAACAACGATTTCGACATTATGGAGGATATGCCCTTCACATCTTCCGGCATTGAGCAGGACGTGAACAGCGCAACAGCCACCACCCCTGTAAACCTCTACACCTTGGCAGGAACACAATCGTTGAGCGTGGATATACGAGACCAAATAGGAATGGTGCCCCTGGGGTTTGTGATTGCTGACGACTACCGCACCGATAGCATCACACTCTATTTCGGGCTGAACAGCACATGGCAAACAGAGTGTTACCTCTGTGACAATCAAACGGGTATGCGCTATCATATCTACAACGACACCCGTATCCGTATCGCCACACCCCGCAACCACGAGATACGCTACTACATTCAATGTCCCCACAAAGAGTCTGATGAACCCAACACACCTACGGGAAATGACGATATACCTGCCGACAAAGACGGACAGCACGTTATAGCGATATCCAACGCCCCGCAAAACGTAGTAGTAATAGCCTCGGATGCCATTGCCGAACTGCGTGCATACGACTTGGCAGGACGACAACTGACGCATATTATCCCCACAACGGCTACCCCTGTCTGCACCCTCACGCTGCCTTCGGGCATGGTGCTGATAGAAGTGCAACTTGCAAATGGAGATACACACACCTGCAAGACAATAGTCAAATGAAAAGTGTAGTTTGATATGCACAAATACTTTTTTGCGGATTGCCAGAAAAGCAGTACCTTTGCCCCCAAATAAAAGGGTATTCTATGTATAAAAAGCATTTGACGATTTTGACGGTATGGTTGTCGGTTATGGGTGCGATATACGCTCAGGACGGGAATTTCACGATTTCGCCTTTGGATTTGGAGCCTGTACAAACCACCGTCGGGGATTCGGCAATAGCAGCCCAGTTCATTGTCCGTAGGTATTTCCTGAATGCTCCCGTTTACCTGCATTGGGAAAGCACGGACAACCTGATGTTTGCGTTGGATAAAGACAGTGCCGACGGCTATGTGGACGTTATCCATGCGTGGTATGTCCCCACAGAGGCAGGCAAACACAAGGCATGTCTGCTCGTTGATTGCCCCGATGTGCCCGCTCATTGCGATACCGTCCGTTTTGAGGGAACTGCCACTGCACCTTCGGGCATAGACGCTGTGCCTGTTGCCCCGTCTGCCTCACGCCAAATCATGCAAAACGGGGTAGTGTATATCCTACACCCGCAGGGCACCTATACTATAACAGGAGCACCTACGCCTCGTTGACCGCCTGATAGTGGCATAGCATCAGAGAACCGTCTTCACGGCGCATGTGCATACCGCTGCCTTCGCAGTACCGCCACACCTTGCATTGGTCACACGGCTCCTGCTTGCGCATCCACGAGCGGTTGCGGTAGGGCTGGAACCTGTTCTCCCACACGTCCCAGAAGTCATCTTTATAGATATTGCCCTGATAATACTTTCCACGAATACTTGTGCATGCCGAGATACTGCCGTCTATGAGAATAGACGCCACACTCACACCCGCTGCGCAATGAAACAGGTGGTCCCGCACATCACCTTCATAATCACCCAAGAATCCCTCACACGAGTACGACACATGTCTGCCTTCCTGTCTGTTTGACGCAATAAAATCCAATACCTGCCGCAGTTGAGCACCTGACAGCAGCAACTCGGGATTGTCTTTTGCCCTGCCCATCGGGTCTATCGTTATCAGCCGCCAGTTGCGCACACCGATTCCCCATAGATAATCGCGTATCTCTTGTAACTGGTTGATATTGCGTTGATTGACACAGGTGACGACATCCCACACCAACTCCTTGTCACTTGCCGCCAAGCGGATAGCACGTGTAGCCCCTTCGAATGCCAAAGGGTGCTGACGAAGCCATATATGGTCTTCCTGCAGCCCGTCCATGCTGATAGACAGAGAGGAGAGCCCAGACCTGCGCAACGCCGTAAAACGCTCCGTTGTTAATGCCAATCCGTTGGTCACCATACCCCATGGATACCCCCTTTTATTCAATTCCTGCCCTATTTCCGCAAGGTCCTTGCGCATCAACGGTTCACCTCCCGAAATGATTATCAGCACCTTATGCGGGTCCACATGGGGTGTGATATTGTCTATTACCCGCAGGAAGTCCTCCTTAGGCATATCAGGCGTGGAGACCGACGAGGTGCAGTCACTGCCGCAATGCAGACAATGCACATTGCAGCGCAAAGTACTCTCCCAAAACAACTGTTGCAACGGGTGCAATTGCTGAAGATTATGGCGACGTAGTCGCTCCAATTCCAAAACAAAACGTTGACGAGTGTTCATAATGCCGCAAAATTACGTTTTTTTTCTCACTCACACAACTTATATATAATTATCGGGACAGGGCAATCCCACCTAAATAATAATACAGCATAACTTTCATACGGACAAGAAGTGCTGTGCAAGCCCCCAATATCCAAATAAGATTAACGCTGCAATATCATACTAACCACATACTAATCACATTGTACATTCAAATTATCGTTTGTATCTTTGCA
>DLLA01000185.1:0-6461 GCA_002479035.1 Bacteroidales bacterium UBA7574
CGTTACTACCTTGCGCACCCCGTCTCCGAGTTCTTAGGCACCGCACTTATTGCCCTTCTTCTCTGGTACGGCGGCACGCTTATTCTCTCTGACCACGCCACCATTGATGCAGCGACATTCATCTACTACCTCGTCATCTTCTACTCCATCATCAACCCTGCCAAGGACCTCAGCAAGGCATCCTACGGCATCCGTCGCGGATTGGCATCGCTGGAGCGCATTGACAAGATACTCAACACCGAGTCCAATATCCGCGAGGTGGCTTCTCCGCGCGAACTGCCCGACTTTCAATCCTGCATACGCTATGAAGACGTGTCGTTCGCATATATCGCAGAACGGCCTGTACTCCAACATATTAACCTTGATATCCACAAGGGACAGACCATCGCTCTCGTGGGGCAGTCGGGTAGCGGCAAGACCACTATGGCAGACCTCCTGCCACGTTTCTATGATGTTACGGGCGGACGCATCACTATTGACGGCGTGGACATCCGCGAACTCCGCACTTTCGACCTCCGCGCCCTTATGGGGAATGTTAACCAGGAGGCTATTCTCTTCAATGACACCTTCTATAACAACATCACTTTCGGTGTGGAACACGCCACGCTTGACGAGGTACGCCGTGCCGCACGTATAGCCAATGCGGACGATTTCATCATGGCAACGCCCGAGCAGTACAACACCTGCATCGGCGACCGTGGTTCACGTCTCAGCGGAGGACAACGCCAGCGTATCTCCATCGCCCGCGCTATCCTCAAGAACCCGCCTATCCTGATTCTCGATGAGGCTACTTCCGCCCTCGATACCGAGTCCGAGAAACTGGTGCAGGAGGCTCTGGAGAACCTGATGAAGGACCGCACCACGCTCGTGGTGGCTCACCGTCTCTCCACCATTCGCAACGCCGACCTCATCTGTGTTCTCCACGAAGGACAGATAGTGGAACGGGGCAAGCATGATGAACTGATGGCACGGAACGGTTACTACCGTAAGTTGGTGGAGATGCAACAACATTAAAGTGATTTGCAGAGACAAGTTATTTTTTGTACCTTTGCAGCCGTTTTTGGGGGAAGGAGCCCCGTAAGACACCTAACGTATTGAATATGAGCAAGAATTTAGTCATCGTAGAGTCTCCCGCCAAGGCGCGCACCATTGAAAAGTTTTTGGGCAAGGGCTACCATGTGCTGTCCTCGCAAGGGCATATACGCGACATCGAGGGGACCACGGGCAATAGTATCGGTATTGATTTTGCACACGGCTATGCGCCGAATTATGTGACAGACCCGCAGAAACACCACCTGATAGAGACGCTCAGCAAAGAGGCGAAGCAAGCGGACACGGTATGGTTGGCAAGCGATGAGGACCGCGAAGGAGAGGCGATAGCATGGCACCTCAAAGAGGTACTCAAACTACGTCCCGAGCACACACATCGTATTGTCTTTCACGAGATTACGAAGACAGCCATACAGGATGCCATACAGCACCCGCGCGATATTGATTACAATCTGGTCAATGCGCAGCAGGCGCGACGAGTACTCGACCGTATAGTCGGTTTTGAGTTGTCGCCCATCCTTTGGCGCAAAGTAGCCACAGGGCTGAGCGCAGGACGGGTGCAATCCGTAGCCGTGCGTCTGATCGTGGAGCGGGAACGCGAGATTGAGAATTTCCACGCTACCGCCCAATATCGTGTGACAGCCGACTTCGTCGGGCAAAACCAACGGGGACAGGAAGTACATCTTGCCACCGAACTCAACCACCGTTTTGCGACCAAGCAGGAGGCGACAGACTTTCTGAATGCTTGTATAGACGCCGAATACAAGTTGTCGGCTATCACCCATAAGCCCGGGAAAAGAACCCCGGCACCTCCATTCACCACATCACTCTTGCAGCAAGAGGCAGCGCGCAAACTGCATTTTCCGGTAGCCAAGACCATGCGTTTGGCGCAGTCGTTGTACGAGGCAGGCCATATCACCTATATGCGTACGGACTCGGTGCATCTGAGTACGTTGGCACTGAATACGGCGAAAACGGAGATAGTGCGGGAATATGGGGAGAACTATCATCATGCGCGGCAATATCAGACTTCGTCCAAAGGTGCCCAGGAAGCCCACGAAGCAATCCGCCCCACCTATATGGATGTGCCGGCAGCAGGTGCCAACCCTGATGAGAAGCGTCTTTACGATTTGATTCGCAAGCGTGCTCTTGCCAGTCAGATGGCTGATGCACTGACCGATACCACGCGCATTGAGGTGTCGATGACGGGGAGTGCTTACCTTTGGGTAGCGACGACGGAAACGATTGTTTTCGACGGTTTTATGCGTGTCTATGCGCAGACGACAGACGACGAACAGGACGAGGTCGTGAGGACACTGCCGGAAATGCGCGAGGGGCAAAACCTTACCGCAACAGGGGTGACGGCACAAGAGAGTTTCACGAAACAACCGCAGCGTTATACGGAGGCTACGTTGGTGAAGAAGATGGAGGAATTGGGTATAGGACGTCCATCGACCTACGCGACGGTGATAGAGACGATACAGTCGCGTCAATACGTGGAGCGAGGCAATGTGCAAGGCAGCCAACGCGACTATAACGTGCTGACTCTCAACGGGAAAGAGATTAGCGACCAAACCAAGACGGAGCAGGTAGGTGCCGACACTGGCAAACTGCTACCGACCGACCTCGGGCGTATCACCAACGACTTTCTGGTGGAGCAATTCCCTACCATTCTCAGTTACGACTTCACGGCCCACGAGGAGGAGAACTTCGACAGCATAGCCGCAGGCAAGGCGGATTGGGTGAAGACGGTGGATCAGTTCTACCACACGTTTCATCCTCTGATAGAGCGTGTACCGGCGGGCAAGATGGCGGCGCGCAGTTTGGGTAACGACCCTGAGACGGGTGAACCGGTCTTTGCGCGAATCAGCAAGAACGGTCCTTGCGTACAGATAGGCAACAGCGAGGACAAGAAGCCGCGCTTCGCGAGCCTGAAGAAGGGTCAGAGTATCTTTACCATCACTTTGGACGAGGCGTTGTCACTCTTCCAATCCGCCCTGCCCTATACGCTCTGCCAATACGACGGACAGGATGTCATCGTAGGTGAAGGCAAGTTCGGTCCGTATCTGCGTGTGGACAAGACGTTTGTGAGTATTCCCAAGGGCATCGACCCGCACAATATCACGCCCGAGCAGGCGCAGGAGTTGTTGGAAGAGAAAGCGAAGACGCAGGAGCCTATCCATGTGTTCGGCGATATCCAGGTGCTCAACGGCAGGTACGGTGCGTATATCAAGGCGCCGACGGGTAACTACCGCATACCGTCAGGGAGTGATGCCCATGCGCTGACGGAGGAGGAGTGCCGCCAGATAGTTTCGACGACGTCTCCGACGGGGAAACGTACCTTCGGGCGCAGAAAAACGAAATAAAAAGGTGCCAGTGACGATTTTATTTGCATAATTGAGGGAAAAGCAGTAATTTTGCAAGCCAATTCGGAAGGAGATACGTTTCTCCCTTTCGACGAGAAGTAGCGCAGTTGGTAGCGCACCACGTTCGGGACGTGGGGGTCGGGCGTTCGAGTCGCCTCTTCTCGACCAAACAAAAAAAGAGGCCCCGTGTGAGGTCTCTCTCTTTGAAGAAGTGCGCATTAGTTGCGCGGAAATGCGCCTTTTTGAAGAACTGCAGGAAGCCGTTATTTTTTTAGGCTTGCTCTTCGGCGCATTGGTGCCAAACATATTGGCGAATCGTCTGATATTCAGTCTGTTGCTTGAATGCAGCGAGGTCGGCCTGCATCTTTGAAGGGTCTTTTAGGCGTGTTTGTGTAGCCTTGTAAATGCTTCCGAAGCGTGTTCTTTGCGCAAGTTCAGATGCAGAAGGCAACGTGCTGCGTTTGCCGCAGATTGTGGTGTAGTTGGGGTTATTTTGCATTTCCACATTGCTCGTGGGCGCGGTTCTGACCATATAGCAGACCTTTGATTTTTTGCTTAGTTTGCCCGAAATTGACTTAATCGGGTCTATATAAATTACTTTTGCCATGTTTTTTGATAGTATTTTGATTGGCTTTATTTTTTGCCTAAGGCGTTGAGCCATAGGACTTTTGGTGTAGTCAGACCTTTCTTTACAGTCGTTGGTCTGTGCGACTTGTTTTTCGTAAGAGGTGTACCCCACCCCAAAAAGTGTTAAAAGTGTTAATTGTGTTAATTATAATGGCGGCAAATGCGAGAAAAGTGTCCGAAGACTGACTACGCATATTACCATTTAGCCACTAACTATGTTTTTTGGGGGACGTACAAATTATATTTTGGTGTAAGTACCGTCGCCATTATCACGAATTTGGCACTTGCTCTTTTTCGATTTCGGGTTCAACCAACGGCTGATGTCCATGTCAATGGAGCCGTCTGTTTTGCCCATTTGCTGTCTTGTTTGCACAACATCCTCGCGGGTGAATGCTTAACCCCTCTTTGAGGGGGGGAGTCTTTACTCGTTTCTGAGTTGCAGTATATCGGGCTTCGCCGAGACCTTACCGAGAGAAGCCCGATGAATATATGTGAATTAGGAAAACACCTCCCTCCCTTGCGCAGCAAGAATAAGACAAGGGACAAAAGACTTTCTTTCCTGTCACTTTTAACACTTTTATCACTTTTAACACTTTTTAGAAAAAAAAAGGGGGGGTATGTACCCCCTATATAATAATATATATATATTAATCCCCTACCCCTTAAAGACATCTCAGAAAAGCATGCAAGAATAGGGGTAAAAGTGCAAAAAAACAGCAAAAAGTGCGTTCACGCCTCAAAAAGCGTGTGCAGGGATAGGGTAAAAAGTGTTAATTCTGTGAAAAGTGATAATTTAAGTACAGTGAGGCTATTCATAATATCAGCCGTGAGTGTTTGGTAATCGAAATCGTCGTCACGGATAATATCGGAATGTCCGTAAAAATTTGTGTATATGGTGCAAAAGCGGTACCTTTGCATGATAATCCGCAAGGGAAGGTAAAGCGAAAGGAACAATGTGACGAATATGGAAGCAGGCAAGGGCAAGCGTGTGCTGATGGCAATGTCGGGCGGTATCGACTCCACCGTCTCGGCGATACTGCTGCAGGAGCAGGGGTATGAATTGGTGGGTGTGACATACCGCACGTATGACAGCATCAAAGAGTCGTGTCTCGCGCGTGAAAAGGGATGCTGTTCGGTGGAGAGTATCATGGAGGCGAAACACATGGCTGCCACCTTGGGTTTCGAGCACCATATCGTGGACTTCCGCGATACGTTCCGTGAGCAGGTGATAGCCAATTTCGTGGACGAATATACGCACGGCCGTACTCCGAATCCGTGTGTGCTGTGCAACTCGCATATCAAATGGGGGTGCTTAATTCAGGAAGCCGATGCATACGGTTGCGACTATATCGCCACAGGGCATTATGCCCGGATAGCAACGCATAACGGGCATATCTATTTGCGCGAAGCAGCCGACAGCAAGAAGGATCAGACTTACTTTCTGTGGATGCTGACAGAGGATAACCTGCGCAGAACGCTGTTTCCGTTAGGCAATCTGACCAAGTCCGAAGTACGCAGGGTAGCATTGGAGCACGGGTTCGAGAAACTGTCGAAGAAGACAGAGAGTCAGGAGATATGCTTTGTGCCGAACAATGACTATCGCACTTTCCTTGCCGAACAAGGGGTACAAGTAGTGCACGGCGAGTATGTGGACAAAGAAGGAAATGTGTTGGGCAAACATGAAGGTTTCTGCCACTATACCATAGGTCAGCGCAAGGGATTGGGTATTGCATTGGGAAGTCCGCGCTATGTGACGCATATCGATGCCAACAGCAACCGTGTGACATTGGGTGAGCATGATGACCTGTATGCCACCCGCGTATATGCGGATGCAGCGCGTGTGCGCGACAAAGAATGGCTGCAGGCATCGCCCGAAGTAGAAGCACGTATCCGCTACCGTTCAGCCGCTGTAAAAGCAAAGGTAACGCTGACTGACGGCAACGGACTGACAGTGGATATGAGTCAGCCTGTATGGGGTGTGACACCAGGTCAGTCGCTGGTGCTGTACAAAGAGGGATTGGTAGTAGGAGGAGGAATTATACGGTGATAATTTGTAAATGAGGGAATTTGTAAATTTGAGAATGAGGAAGTGTATCATATTTGATTTCGGTGGTGTATTAGTGGATTGGAATCCACACTACCTGTACGATACGTATTTCGGGGACAAGAAGAAAGCCGATTGGTTTCTCGGCAATATCTGCACACCGGCATGGAATACGCAGATGGACGCGGGCAAACCCTTTGCGGAAGGCATCGCGGAAAAGATAGCAGAGTACCCTGATTTGGAGAAAGAGATTCGCATGTATTGGGACGATTGGGAGCAGATGATGGGCGAGCAGACAGCCGGTATGCAGACCTTGCTGGAGGAGTTGCGTGCCCAAGGATATGCACTCTACGGTTTGAGCAACTGGTCCGCCG
>DLLA01000185.1:6491-9506 GCA_002479035.1 Bacteroidales bacterium UBA7574
CTGGTCCGCCGAGACCTTCAACAGGGTACGCAACCGCTATCCTGTGTTCGGACTGTTGGACGGCATGGTGATTTCGGGCGAAGAGCATGTGGCAAAGCCCGATGCCCGTATCTATGAGATACTGCTGCAACGATACCATATCGCGCCCCAAGAGGCGATATTCGTGGATGACAACAAGCCCAATATCGATGCCGCGATGGCGTTGGGTATCATGGGGATTGTGTTTAAGAATGCCGAACAGACCCGTACAGCCATTGCACAGATGGCAGGAGGCAACCGCTACGCACAAGAAGACCTGCGTGAGGCGGTGCGCGTGCTACGGGCTGGGGGGGTGATACTCTACCCTACCGATACGGTATGGGGGATAGGTTGCGATGCCACCAATGAGGCAGCCGTGCAACGGATATACGACATCAAACACCGAGCAGACAGCAAATCCATGCTCGTACTACTGGACGGGGCAGGAAAACTGCAGGGCTACGTAGAGCGTGTGCCTGATACGGCATGGACACTCCTTGAGGCATCGGAAGGAGGAAAGCCGCTGACGATTATCTATCCGCGTGCCAAGAACCTCGCCAAGAATCTGATAGCCGAAGACGGAAGTATCGGTATCCGTATCACACAGGAAGCCTTCTCCCGAGCATTGTGTGAGCAGTTGCACCACCCGATAGTATCCACGTCCGCCAACATCAGCGGCGAAAAGGCAGCAAGCGTATTCCGCGAGATTGCCCCCGAGATACGGGAGGCGGTGGACTATGTGTGCCTGTTCCGCCGTGAAGACGAGACCAAACACCACCCATCGTCCATCATCAAGATTGACGAGGCTGAACGAATCACTATCATCCGTGAGTAACAAGGCAGATGAGGCATTGGGGGCACCATAGAAGAATGCAGTGGATATACATGACAGTGGATGCGGTATCCGCCGAAATGATATGGCTGTCGTTTCTGCTATTCCGCTGGATGGTGTATGAGGGGCGTGTATTCGGGATGGATACGATATTGATTCCCGCTTTTGATTTCTATCCGCCGTTATTCCTGTATCCGTTGGGGTGCTTGGTGGTGTATTATCTGTCGGGGTACTATCTGCGCCCATTCCGCAAGCGATACTCGCAGGAGTTGTCCACCACCTTTGTATCGTCGCTGCTGATTGCTTTCGGGGCATTCTTCCTGATTATCATTGATGATCCTGTAAGCAACTACCATCGGTATGTATTCTCGCTGCTGATGTTGTGCGCATTGCAGTTCGGCGGGTGTTATCTGCCCCGATTGTTGGTGACCTACCTGATGCACAAGCGTTATCCGGAGGGCAACAAACGTTATACCATCCATTCGGTGGCGGAAGTGGAGGACTTCAAGCGGGTACACAAGCGGGTGCCGCAAGACGAGGTGGTGATAGACCTTAACGGCAAAGCAGACGAGAAAGACATATACACAATTATCAACCGTGTGTATCCGTACAATGTGGAGATTTCGGTGGTACCGCGGCTGTACGATATGCTAACGGGTGCGGCAGGTATCCGTGAGTTGGACGATGTGCCGCTGGTGCGTATCACAGAGCACAAGATGAGCGATTGCGGGCTATGCGTAAAGCGGGCATGCGATGTAGTGTTCTCCGCAGCGGGGATTGTATTGCTGTCGCCCGTGTATCTGACAGTGGCGTTGGCGGTGAAGTGCACATCTTCGGGACCGGTTATCTATAAGCAGGAGCGCATCGGATTACACGGAGTGCCGTTTATGATACTGAAATTCCGAACGATGTTCAATAACTCGGAACCGAATACCCCGTTGCTCAGTGCCGATGACGACCCGCGTATCACACGGGTAGGACATGTGCTGCGCAAATACCGCATCGACGAACTGCCACAGTTGTGGAACGTGCTGCGCGGGGATATGTCGATAGTAGGTCCGAGACCCGAAAGGCGTTACTTTATCGAGCAGATAGAGGAACGAGCACCATACTACTGCCTGCTGTACAAGATTAGACCCGGTTTGACCAGTTGGGGTCCGATACGCGTAGGCTATACGGATACCTTGGACAAGATGGTGCAACGGCTGAACTACGATATCGTGTATATGGAGAATATGTCTGTCCTGCTGGACATCAAGATATTGTTCCATACCGTGAACGTGATAGTGGACGGCAAAGGGAAGTAACACGAATACCCCATAGAAAATTAATCGTGTAATTAACCATTAATTTTGCAAAGCATAGCATAAAGATACCAAAAGCAAGGCGTATGACGTATGATGAAGCCATAAAACGATTGGAGAGTATCGTGAAAGAGTTGGAAAGTGCACAGGCACTCAGTATGGATACCTATCAGGCGAAAGCGAAAGAGGCTAAGGAACTGCTCGCGTTCTGCCAGAAACAACTGACAGATTGGGAAGAGAAGATGGGCGAGATACTGGTGTGAGTAATCATTATCTGTTGATTATCATCATAATAATGTACTTTGAAAAATATCTGATGTATATGAAATCGTTTTTGGTTACCTTGCTCACGGTGATGGTGAGTGTTTCAGTGGGGGCGGCTACGGATGACTGGGCGCAGCATAGTCGTTATGCAAATGCCAATCAATCCTTGGTGGATACGCCGTCCGTGGTTTTTATCGGCAACTCCATTACCGACCATTGGGATAATATACACCCCGAGTTCTTCACTGCCAACCACTACGCCAACCGCGGCATCAGCGGGCAAGTGACCTCACAAATCCTTGTCCGTTTTCAGGCGGATGTTATCCAACTGCACCCGCAAGTGGTGGTTATTCTGGCAGGAACCAATGACATCGCCCTCAACAACGGCTATATCGCCATAGAGCACATCGCCGAGAATATCCAGTCGATGTGTGAGTTGGCACAGCATCACCATATCCAACCGATTATCTGCTCCGTGCTGCCCGCTTACGAATACCCGTGGCGGAAAGAGATGGGCTCTCCCGCAGAGACTATCCGCCAACTCAACAGTCTGCTCCGTGCATACGCCGAGAAGAACCATATCCCGTATGTGGACTA
>DLLA01000083.1:0-6829 GCA_002479035.1 Bacteroidales bacterium UBA7574
GACCGTCGGCACCACCGATGATACCAATAGAGCCAGCCTCAGCGGGCGTGAAGCCGATGGCATTGGCGCAGAGGAACGTAATGAAGATACCAATCTGGGCAGCAGCACCCAACATCAGTGATTTAGGGTTGGCAATCAGCGGACCGAAGTCGGTCATAGCACCTACACCAATGAAAATCAAGCAGGGGTACAGACCCGCCTTGACACCTATATACAGTACGTCAAGCAGACCGGCATTCTTCATCACCGCACCGTAACTATGGTACGACGGGTTGGCAATAGCCAGCATATCACCGGTGCTATGAGCGGCATCCACCAACACACCGTGGCGGAACGCGTCCAATACATCGGTGATAGAATCAGGATTCACCACGTTAGGGTCATAGAACAGGTCCTTAGCAAGGAACAAGTCCCACAACTCTTGGTTGAACATATTGGCGTTGGGCAGGTTGGTGAGCAACATACCAAACGCGATAGGCAAGAGCAGCAACGGTTCGTACTGCTTCTTGATAGCCAGATACAACAGGAAGAACGATATGAGCAGCATCACACCTTGACGCCAGTCCATATTCATAAATCCCATTGTCCGGAAGAACTCTAATACTTGCTCCATATCCGGCAGGGGTTATCCGAGTACTACAAGCAGGTCGTCCTGCATCACGTTCTGACCCGGAGTTACGGCTATCTTGGTTACTGTGCCGTCGCACTCTGCCAATACGGAGTTCTCCATCTTCATACTCTCGAGGGTGAGCAGGAGGTCGCCTTTCTTCACAGCCTGACCTTCCGAAACCACTACCTTGATGATGCTGCCGGGCAGCGGGGAGACAATCTTCTTTCCGCCTGCGGGTACGTCAGCCGCCTTGGGGGCAGGAGCAGGTGCAGGATCAGCCGCGGGCTTCGGAGCCGGTGCTGCCTTGGGTGCTGCAGGAGCAGCGGCAGGTGCGGCTGCAATGGCAACGGTCTCAATCTCAACCAGTTTGTCGTCTTGCATCACGTTCTGACCGGGCTGTACGAGCACTGCCTTAACGGTACCATCCACCTCGCTGAGTACTTGGTTCTCCATCTTCATGGACTCCATTGTCAGGAGTAAGTCTCCGCGCTTAACGGCTTGACCTGCAGCGGCAACCACCTTGACGATGCTACCCGGCAGGGGGCTCTTGACTATGGTTATGCCTGCGGCTTGAGCCACTTTGGGAGCGGCTGCGGGAGCAGCGGCAGTGCGTGGTGCGGCAGGTTTGATAGAGGTGGCGTTCTTCATCCGGTCGATAGCCACATGGAAAACGGTACCATTGACTGTTACCTCAGCCATTCCACCGTCTATCTCGTTGACGGTCGTGTCGTATTTGCGGCCGTCGATGGTAAATTGAAATGATTTCATATTTTTAACGAGTTAAAGATATGTACTACAGGCTGCACCTCAACAGAAAACAAGTTATCTGTATTCGGTTTGCACTATAGTTCATCTTATCTGTGAAGATTATTCATGCCGTACATCTTGTTGTTCCATTGTGTACGGTGGGGTTGAACAATAGTTTTTGTGGATTCCTCATCGTGCACACCGTTGTAGTAGAGGTGCAGAGCCAATGCGATGGCAGCCGTGCTGTCGGCAGTCAGGGTGATGCGCTCTTTGTCCTCCTTCTGGGTGTGTGCCACGGTCTGCGAGTGCTGCGGTTCGGCTTGTTTCTTGGGCTTTACGCGCGGTTGCATAATCCAGCCCATCAACTTCATCACGTACACAAACACAAACAATAGCGCGAGTACCAGGCAGAAGCCCAGTCCCGTCACCATCCATATAAATGAATTTACTTCAAGGAAAATCATACTACAATGGGATATTTGAATGCTTCTTCAGAGGGTTGGTCAGGCGCTTGGTCTGCAGGTTCTCGAAGGCGTGGATGATACGCTTACGGGTGTTGCGCGGCTCGATGATGTCGTCGATGTAGCCGCGGTTTGCTGCCTGATACGGGCTTGCGAACAAGTCTTTGTACTCTGCTTCTTTCTCAGCAATGAATTTCTTCTTCTCTTCGGGGTCTTCGATAGCCTTGATAGCCTTGGCCTGAAGTACGCCCACTGCACCACCGGCACCCATGACGGCAATCTCCGCATTAGGCCATGCATAGCACATATCGCCGCGCAACTGCTTGCAACTCATCACGATATGGCTTCCGCCGTATGACTTGCGAACCGTGATTGTTACCTTAGGAACCGTAGCCTCGCCGTAAGCGAACATCAGTTTTGCTCCGTGGTCGATGATACCTGCGTACTCTTGACCTGTACCGCACAGGAAGCCCGGCACGTCCACAAGGGTCAGAATCTGGATGTTGAAGGCATCGCAGAAACGCACGAAGCGTGCTGCCTTGCGGCTGGCATCGCAGTCCAACACTCCTGCCAACCAACTCGGCTGGTTGGCAATGATACCGGTCGAACGGCCATTGAAACGTGCGAAACCGCAGATGATGTTCTTGGCATAGTCTTTCTGAACCTCCATGAAGTCACCGTTGTCAACAATCAGGTTGATGATGTCCTTCATATTATACGGTTTGTTCGGGTCGTCAGGCACGATCTCGTTCAGGCTCTCTTCCACGCGCATGGGGTCGTCCGTGCATTTGAGAACGGGAGCGTCCTCCATGTTGTTTTGCGGAATGAAACTTACCAAACGGCGTACTTGCTCGAGAGCCTCCTCTTCGGTAGCAGCCACAAAGTGAGTAACACCCGACTTGGTTGCGTGAACCTTGGCACCGCCGAGGTCCTCTACGCTAACGTCCTCACCTGTAACCGATTTCACTACCTTCGGACCGGTGATGAACATATACGAGTTCTGCTCGGTCATCATAATGAAGTCGGTGAGCGCGGGGCTGTAAACGGCACCACCTGCGCACGGACCAAAGATGACACTGATCTGTGGTACCACACCGCTGGCAAGGATGTTACGCTCGAAAATCTCTGCGTAGCCTGCCAAGGCGCAAGCACCTTCCTGAATACGTGCACCGCCCGAGTCGTTGAGACCGATGATAGGCGCACCGAGTTTCATAGCCATATCCATGACGTTGCATATTTTCTGTGCCATGGTCTCGCTCAGCGAACCGCCGATAACGGTAGCGTCCTGTGCGAACACGAATACCAGACGGCCGTCGATGGTACCCGAACCTACAGCCACACCGTCCCCGAGGAACACCTTTTTCTCCATGCCGAAGTCGTGGCAGCGGTGGGTGAGGAACATGTTCACTTCCTCAAACGACCCCTCGTCGAGGAGCATATTGATACGCTCGCGTGCAGTGTAACTGCCTTTTGCGTGATGTTTTGCGATTGCTGCTTCGCCGCCTCCGGCTGCTGCCTTTGCGCGGTTGTCAATCAGTTTTTGCAATTTATCTTGATTCATAATTGTACTATGTACGTCGTGAATTACTTGGGTTGTTGGCACAACTCTGTCAGCACGCCCTTTGTGCTTTTGGGATGCAGGAATGCAATCATCAGGTTCTCGGCGCCTTTGCGTGGAGCCTTGTCGATGAGTTGGATACCGGCAGCCTCTGCCTCTTTCAGAGCCTCCTCAACACTCTCTACATTGAATGCTACATGGTGAACGCCGCCGCGACCACCGTTCTTCTCAATGAATTTGGCGATAGTGGACTCGGGGCATGTGGGCTCCAGCAACTCGATTTTTGTAGGACCTACTTTGAAGAACGCGGTCTTAACCTTTTGGTCTGCAACCTCTTCAATAGCGTAGCATTTGCTACCGGTTAAGAACTCGAAGAACGGCATTGCGTCTTCCAAACTTGTCACAGCGATTCCAAGATGCTCAATATGAGTTGGTTTCATTGTTTATTGATTTATAAGTTAAACTATATTTTTATATCCTTTTTGTCTGCTTTTGCCTATATCGCAATGCCTTTTGACACCCATACGGCAAGAGCGTTTCCACTTTGGTTTTTCGCCTCTTTTTGCACACTTCCCACAAAACCAAATTTGGCACAAAGGTACAACCTTTTTCCCAAACGGACAAATAAAAGTTTGTTTTTCCGCTTAGCAGTCAGCAGTCTTCTGTCCTATTGTCCTTGAAGACTATGGCTATTTACTTCTAAAATGACCTAAAATCTAAAATGACCTAAAATATAATAAGTAAGGATGCAAAAGTGGCAAAAAAAACTACACTTTGGAAGAAAATAAAAATACATTTTCTTTGTAAGGGAATGATTAACAGTGAAATAATAAATGTGTCGTTTGTGTGCATAGATACGAAAATTCCCTGCAGTTCCCCTAACCTTTCCCTGAGGTAGGATATTCAAAAAACTTTGTTAATAATATGTTTCATAAGCGGTAAGACACTTTATGGTGCCACCGTGTCAATGGGCAGCACCATAGTGTGTAATATGGCTTCGGCTTGGCGGAGAGCGGTACGTTTCTTCTGCCCGGGGGCATAGATAAACGTTTCTGCCGTGATGACATTGCCGTTTACTTGGTCAAGGCGCGTCAGGCTCACGTAAGGTCCCCCCATGGCTTCACCGCCAAGCATCTTCCACAAGCCACGCACTTCGGCGGCATATTGCCCCTGTTGCACGGTGATTTCGCGCATCAGAGGCGGGATGACCTTATACTCTGTGCCCATGTGGCTGCCTTCCACGGTAGCAGTTATCACATGACCGAGCACCTCATCACGTCGATGGTTGAGAAAATCTGCGGTGAAAGTCTGCGGGGCGGTGTATGGGTAACCATATACCACCAAGTCGCGACGCATAGTGCCCTTGTTGTTGCAGCACCAAAGCAATTGTACCTCATAGTCTGGCATATAATTCTCAATTCCTAATTCTTCATTCTTCATTACCAACGTGGTGTCCATAATGACTATATAGTCTTTCGGAATGAGCATGTCACAGTGCATCCGGCGGTCAAGGATGTCGCGTGCCTGCTTGTTGGTGCCGGCACGATAGAAGGTCATCTGGCGTTGGATTTCCTGCTCCACAAACCAATCCCTTACTTCAGTTCCATGCGCCAACCAATATGCTACAAACTCGCTCTGCGATGGCGTTTGCACACGATAGACCGCCTGCGGTTGTGACCAATAATTGGTGCTGACCTTGGCTTTGGTCTGTGTGTAGCGATTGGGGTCAATGTCCACGAAGAGGATGTTGCGGGTGGGTTTGAGCATATCATCGAACGCCGTGGGGGGGACTTGTGTCAGTTTGAAGTAGGGTTCCACCTGCGGCAGGCATGGCATAGGGGCTGCCATCACAGCACTTACAAGGTCATACGTGGTGGCGATGGGCTCGGTGTAGCCCGAGGCCTCGTCCACAAGGCTGTAGCGGTTGATATCATTGCGTTCGCTCTGCGTCAGGGCATTATTCTGCATCACCACAAGGCACTCATATACAGAACCCGTTGCCGAGGTGAGGGTGCGGGAATTGGTCTTGCCACAACCGGGTAACAATACAGATATGCTAATTACAACACACGACAGTAGTGCTATACACCACAAATGATTTTTGCGATACATTTTCATACATTCTTATTAGTGGCAAAGGTACTGCTTTTCCGGCATATACGCAAATGTGCAGTAATTTTTGGCTTGTGCAGGTGCAAAAAACTTTGTACCTTTGCGTCCCTAAAAGGCGAAAAATTATGAAGCGATTGACGTTGAACCACATTAGTACAGCCGTATTAGGACTGCTATTTATCATAGTGATAGTCAGCGTATTGTACACCAACTACATAGCCGAGCAATTAGCCGAAGAAGAACGCAAAAAGATGGAATTGTGGGCTGAAGCCACCAAGCAGTTTATCATTGCGGACGAGAACGAGAATATCGACTTCCTCTTGCAGGTCATGGAGGGCAATACCACCATTCCTGTGTATATGGTAGATGCTGATTATCACCTGCTTATGTCGCGTAATGTCCGTGAACCCAAGCGCAACGTGGAGGAGTTCTATGCTGACAAAATAGCCACCCTGCGTGAGTCGCAGCAGCCCATCAAGGTGCAGATTTCGGATGATATTGTACAATACATTTACTACGAAGACTCCTACCTGCTGAAGCGGCTGTACTATTTCCCGTATATTGAGTTTTCATTGATTCTCACTTTTGTCATAATCGCCGTCATCACGCTGCTTATCGTGCAACGAAGTGAGCAGAACAGCCTGTGGATAGGGCTTTCCAAAGAGACTGCCCACCAATTGGGTACCCCGATTTCCAGTCTCAATGCGTGGAACGAACTGCTCAAAGCGCGTTACCCGGATGATGCCCTCCTGCCCCAAATGGACGAAGATATCAAGCGCCTGCAGATGATAGCCGAGCGGTTCTCGAAGATTGGTTCACAGCCCGAAGTGGAGGTGCATGAGTTGGTGCCCGTCCTTCAGGAGGCGGTCAACTATATGCGTGCGCGCACATCCTCAAAAGTCGAATACATACTGCACACACCACCCGCGGAGCATTGCGAGGTCAAGATGTGCGTGCCGCTATTTGAGTGGGTGATTGAGAACCTGTGCAAGAATGCCATTGACTCAATGGAAGGGGTAGGGACTATCACCATATCTACACAAGTGGCTGACAGAAAGGTGTTTATAGATGTGGCAGATACCGGAAAAGGTATCGACAGGCATCGCTACAAGACCATCTTCCGCCCCGGGTACACCAGCAAAAAACGAGGTTGGGGATTAGGGCTCAGTCTCAGCCGGCGCATCATTGAGGACTACCACCACGGAAAATTGTTTGTCAAGCAATCACAGATAGGCGTGGGTACCACATTTCGCATTGTATTAGAGTTAAATCATTGAATATGAAAAAGAAACATGTTATTATACTTGTCATTGCGGCAGTCGTCATTCTCATAGTGGCGGC
>DLLA01000083.1:6897-12516 GCA_002479035.1 Bacteroidales bacterium UBA7574
GAGCAGTACTACCGCTACGAAATCTGCAATTTCACGAGCAAAGACGGCGAAGAACATGGTTATCACGTTTACCCCAATACCAACCTTGATTCACTACTGACCACTATCCGGCAGGACTACGAGATGGGCACCGAGACCTCTTTCCGCTGGCATAGCCGTCACGCGCAATTCCGCACCCCGAAAGAGGGGTACTACCTTTTTCCTGCCAAGATGGGTAACAAGCAACTCATCCGTCGTTTGCAAATGGGCGAGCAGACCCCCGTCAAACTCACATTCACGCAACAAATCCGTACACGCGCACAACTGGCAGGACACCTCGGCAAACAACTGCTGTTGGACTCCGTGTCCGTGAAATCGAGACTGGATTCTGCGAAGTATATGGCGCAATACGGATTAGTACCGGAAACGGCAGTATGTCTCTTTCTTCCAAACACTTACGAAGTATATTGGACCATCACACCGGACCAATTGTTCCAGCGGATGTATAAAGAATACAACCGTTTTTGGAATGACACCCGCCGGGCAAAAGCGGCGGCATTGGGGCTGACTCCCGCCGAGGTCGCCACCATTGCATCCATCATTGCGTCCGAGACCAACAAGGCCGCAGAATACCCGACTATCGCCTCCATTTATCTGAACCGTTTGCGCAAAGGAATACCGCTACAAGCCTGTCCTACAGTGATTTATGCAGTAGGAGACTTCTCTATGCGCCGAGTGCTGAAACGCCATCTGGAGACAGATTCACCTTATAATACCTACAAGTATCGCGGTCTGCCGCCCGGACCCATACGGTTGGCGCGCACGTCAATCATAGATGCCGTATTAGACGCGCCCAAAACAGACTATTTATATATGTGTGCCAACCCGGATTTCTCGGGCACACACGTATTCTCATCGTCCTACACACAGCATGCTGCTACCGCCCGTCGTTACCAGCGGGAACTGAACAAACGGAATATACGTTCCTAAACAATGGAATAAATCGTGTCTTTGTCGCGGGTCTATCGCGGGTCGGTCGCGGGTCAATTGCACTTCTGCCAAACAACGGCATCGCCCTCTATAGTCCAATTCTTGAGCGTGGCAGAGGGGGTGAAATCCAAGTCCTTATACAATTTATTGGAGGACTCGTTGGTCAACCTCACGATGGCATACACCATCTTAAGTCTCAGGAAATCAAAGGAGTAATGTAATAATTGGCGGACTGCTTCATGTCCCACCCCACGCCCGCGGGCATCCTGAACCACATAGATACCGATAGCCGCCTTACCGTTGCGGGCATCAAAATCGAACAAATCAATGCAACCAAGCGTCGTTGAGGCTTGTGGTTGCGTGCCGCCTGTGGAGGGTGTGTCCTCACAAATCATCAGGCGCAACTGACCATCCTTGTATATATCGCCCGTAGTGGACTCGATATACGCACGCAAGTCCTGACGGGACAGCGGGTTATGCGTGTCCGAATCCGCCCAAGCGGACGAATCATTCTCCCATTGATACAAAAACGGGAGGTCGGATGGCTCCAATTTGCGCAAACGAATCATACTATTACCTACAACATATAACCAACCTATAACTATCCACTAACAAATCCCTTGCTACTTGAACAGCCCGAACAAACCGCCTTTCTGCTTTTTCTGCTGCTCCGTGGTGCTTCCGGACGCGGGTTTGAACGGACTCCCGCTGTGAATCATCTGATAAATAATACCCCAATCAGGTATGCCGCCCAAGTTACGGTCGTCTATAAAAAGGTCAGCCTCCAACTTGCGGGCACGCACAATCTCCGACGTCTCCTCGGGAAAATTGCTATTGACGGCATAGAACTCCAACCCGCGGGCGGCACAATAGTCCACAGCCTCCTGCAGCAGACGCCCCTCGCGACAACTCCACAAGATGAGTTGGTGATGGTCTTCCTGCTGCAATTTCTTCAGCGTCTCAATGGCAAACGGAATGGGTTTGCCGATATTCGGGTATTCATGGGTGACGATTGTCCCGTCAAAATCTACGGCTATAGTCATAAGATGTATGATTTACGAATGTACAATGTACGATTTTAGTAAGTTTCCGCATTGTTGTCTTTGGGCTGCAACTCCAATTCCATCTTGCGCACGGTCGGTTTGGTGAATATCCAACCAATGGCAGCCACAGCGGTTATCCACAGCATGGACTGGTAGCAACCCATCAGGTAAAACGCCGCTATGCCGAACACCATACTATTGCTAACCAACAAGATACGTGTTGTAGCCATCTGTTTGTAGCCTTGCCATTTCTCATTGTTGTCGTCCCCCAGCGTGGATAGGTATTGGCACTTGCGTTTGCCCGCATACAGCCCCAGCGGAATAGTGCAGAGCGCATCGATAATCACCGCGTATTGCAGTACTTTGCCGAGCGTGGACATACGGTCAATAGGTGCCACTAACCCTTTCATTATCAGAAAATAACACAGCGTACCGACCAACAATGTCAGCACCAATATGCCATAATAGTACCCGTTGAGCGAGCGAATAATCTTTTCTTTCATTGTGCTTATTATTAAATGGTTATGCTTTGAACTCTATCCTGTTGACGATGGACCGCCCGAGGGTAATCTCGTCCGTGTACTCCAACTCGTTGCCTACCGCCACACCGCGCGCTATCTGACTGATACGCAAGCCGTTGTCGCCTGCCACATTCTGCAACCGGCGGTAGATATAGAAATTGGTTGTGTCGCCCTCCATGGTGGTCGGCAGTGCCAAAATCACCTCTTTCACCTCTTCGGGAGCAATGCGCGCCACCAGGCTGTCTATCTCCAAATCCGACGGACCCACACCGTCCATGGGCGATATCACCCCGCCCAACACGTGGTACAAACCGTGATACTGCCCCGTATTCTCAATCGACATCACGTCCTGCACGTTCTCCACCACGCAAATCGTCTGCCGGTCACGCGAGTGCGACTGGCAAATCGGGCACACTTCCTGGTCGGAAATGGTGTGGCAGATACGGCAATAATGCACATCGCGTTTGAGGGTGGTCAGCGCACCCGCAAACGCCTCCACGTCCTTGTCGGGCTGCCGCAACAGGTGCAGCACCAACCGCAACGCCGTCTTGCGCCCTACTCCGGGCAGCGAAGCAAACTGGTTCACCGCGTTGCCGAGCAGTATAGATGGGTAGTTGCTGTCCATTATTTCTCTTTTTTCGCCCACCTCGCGGGGATAACACGGTACGGATACCGCTCACGCATGTGCTCCGCATTCGGGCAGTCGCAACGATGGATACGTATGCCTTTGGTGATGCTCACGAAGCCGAATATCGGGTCGCAAGGCACTGGATTACAGCACTTTGCGAGGTTATAGTCCACGTTCTTCACATTCACGTCCACCTCCAGTGCCAATGCCTCCTGCGGTGTAGGCTGATAGGTCGGCGCAGTATGTGGCACTACCTCGTGAGGAGCGTCCAAGTTCTGGTATATGTCCTTGATTCTCAGCACATCTTCCTTGCCGAGCGCAATGGACTGGTACAGGTCGCTCACCGCCTTGTATCCCAGTTTGGTTGCCAATCGCGACACACGTCCCTCGTCGTATTCCACTTTCCAGTTCTTGAAACGCCGTTCCAATGTCTCGCGTCCCTCGGCGGCATTGCGGTACTCCACCTCTTTCAGCGACTGCCGAATCTTGTTCTTCGCGCGGGTCGAGACCACCACATTCAGCCAGTCCGCCGACGGGTGTTGGTTGGGCGAAGTCAGTATCTCCACTTGGTCGCCGTTCTGCAACTGCTGACGGATGCTGACATTCTGGTTGCGAATACGTCCGCCCACGCAGTGGCACCCTACCTCGCTATGTACCGAGAACGCAAAATCCAGCACGGTCGCCCCCGCAGGCAGCCTTTTCAGGTCGCCCGTCGGCGTGAACACGTACACGCTCTGCCTGTCGGTATTCAGCCTGTGTCCGTCCACGCCCTTGTATGCCCAGTGCGCTGCCACACCCTTTTCCGCCACTTCGTCCATACGGCGCGTGCGTATCTGCACCTCCACCCACTTGTCTTCGGGACCGAGCACCGTCGTATGCAGGCTCTCGTAACCGTTCTCTTTGGGCACGCTCAGCCAGTCGCGGAGCCGCTTCGGGTTGGGCTTGTACATATCCGTGATGAGCGAATACACCTGCCAGCAGTCCTGTTTCTCGCGCTCCAATGGCGAGTCTAAGATAATGCGAATGGCAAACAAATCGTATATCCTATCCACATCGCAGTGCTGCGCCTGCATCTTGTGATAGATGCTGTGTATGGATTTCGGGCGACCCTTGATGGTGCAGACAAAGCCCTCCTCCGCCAATTTCTTCTCAAGCGGCGCAATAAACGCGGCAATATACGCATCGCGCTGGGCTTTCTTCTCGTTCAGCGCGTGCGCTATATATTTATAGGTGTCGTAATCGGTGAACTTCAGTGCGAGGTCTTCCATCTCGGTCTTTATCGCATACAAGCCCAACCGGTGCGCCAACGGGGCATGCAGCGCACTCGTCTCACGTGCCACGTGCCGGCGGCGGTCCGAATCGCCCTCCTTGTCCAACTGACGGAGCAACTCCAGCCGCTCCAACAGTATCTTGTATAGTACCTGATTGCTATCCTCCATTCTCGTCCTCTTTTTCGCCTGCAAAATTACGAAATTATTTGCACATATCGAAAACTATTTGTACTTTTGCGGCGGTTTTTGCGTGCCGTGCGCGAACCTGAAAACCGAAATTTATAACAAAGCGTGATATGAAATCTAAAATCATCATTCGAGTTTTGCTCGGTATTGCCGTGATTCTCATGGCTTATCTCTGCATCATGAGCGTTGTTACCCCCATTCGCTTCGAGGAGCAGCGCGCTATCCGCGAGAAAGCGGTCATCAACAACCTCATCAGCCTCCGTACTGCCGAGGCGCAGTTCCGTCTGGACAAGGGCTATTTTACCGCCGATTTGGACTCGTTGGTACAATATCTGAAGACCGCTCCCAAGAAGGAAGTGCTCAAAGAGGGTTCACTATCCGAAAAGCAACTCGAGGACGGTATGACCGAGAACAAGGCGGCTAAAATCATGGAGCGCGCACGCATCAAGGCACAGCGCAAGATGAACTTCCAAGGTCCCGACAGTCTCAACCAACTCTATCAGTACGTCTGGGAGAACGACAAAGAGGTTATCCACGAGGGCTTGCAGGGTTTCCGCCGCGATACCATCCTCACCAACATGATTCAATCGCTCTACAAGGGGCAGTACACCGAGGCTACTATCGGGCAAATCATCTATATCCCTTACACCGACAAGGTGAAGTTCGAGGTGGAGACCAACAACAACTACACCACTTCGCAGGGTATCCGCGTGCCTATCTTCGAGATTCGCGCACACTACGACACCTACCTCCACGACCTTGATAACCAGGAGCGTGTCAACCTCATCGACAAGGAGAAGAAGTTGGAGCACTACCCGGGACTGAAAGTAGGTTCCGTAGAAGCCCCGAACAACAACGCTGGCAACTGGGAGTAATCCCCTTTGCCCTTGCTACCAAGTCGGAAAGGACACACAGACACATCGCAAAAAGTGTCGTTTTTTAAGATTACTCCCCGCTGACACGCCCCCTGCAAAGTCGGGTCAAACAGCAAGGGATACGCA
>DLLA01000156.1 GCA_002479035.1 Bacteroidales bacterium UBA7574
CGCTGCCATACGGGTATGTACCGCCACCGGTCACTTGCCCCTGCTGCGGGTCATAAGTAGCGGTTACCACATAGTTCTGCAACGCAAACTCTGCTGTATAGGTGGCATCGGCAGTCACCGTTACTTTGCGCGGGTTATCCTTGTTGCCGTCATTCCATTGGGTAAACGCATACCCCTTGTTGGGCGTTGCTGTTATAGTCACTTCACTGCCATCAGTGTATGTGCCGCTACCGCTCACTTGTCCCTGTTGTTGGTCACAGGTCACGGTAATGGTGTATTCTGAAGGTATTTCCTCTATGTTGAATACGCCCCAGTATGGGTGTGCCTTGTACTTCTTGGCGCATCCCACGGGTACACGCAAGGTAGCACCTGTTCCTACTTCGGTGAAAGTGTTTTCTTGGACTGTCGGCACTTTGGTAGCATATATGGTCATCTCATAAATACTCTGACAGCCCGAGAATGCAGATGCTCCTATGGTCTCTACGGCACTGCCAAAGACCACCGTCTCTACATTCTTACAGCCACTAAAAGCATTCTCACCAATACTTGTCACACCATTACCAATAACGACTGAGGTAAGCCCCGTGCAATTAGAGAAAGCCCGACTTCCAATACTCGTTACACTGTTAGGAATTATGACAGAGGTCAGCCCACTACACCCCGAGAAAGCACTTTCTCCAATACTCATTACACTATTGGGGATTGTAACAGAGGTAAGACTGGCACAACTAGCGAAATTAGAAGATATATTGGTGATTCCTTCGGGTATTATCAACTCTGTTAAAAGTGCATTGTTAATATACAGATTATAGGAACTAGGATGGCTTTCCATATCAATAGCTAACCACCCTTTTATTTCACCTGTGTAATCCACTTTCTTGATACCCGTATCCCCAAAAGCATATTCTCCAATGCTCGTTACACTATTTGGAATAGCAATGGAAGTGAGATTTCTCATACCAAAACACAAAAAAGCAGGGATGTGTTGCACGCTATCACCGAATATAAAGGAGGTTATCTGTGGGCGTAAATCAAAGCTATTTGTGTAGCCACCATCGTAGTAAAATGGAGTATTTTTTGCGAAAAAATCATTGCAGTTTTTAGTATTCCATACAACGGAGGTAAGACCAGTACAACCTTTGAAAGCCATTCTGTTGATGCTCGTTACACTATTACCAATTGTGACAGAGGTAAGACTTGTGCAACCCGCAAAAGCCTTTTCCCAAATACTCGTTACACGATACACTTCACTATTATAAGTGACCGACTCTGGGATATTAGCAGTGGTTAAATTTTTGTATGCGGGTCCATAGTATTCATCTTGTTCATACGTAACCTCTACCGTGTAAGGGGCTGTCCAACTTGTGATGTTATAGCACAATCCGTCCACCTTGAAATCGTAATCGTCGGCGGAAAGCCCTACGGCTACCGATAACAGTAGCCATAGGGAAAATAATCTTGTTTTCATAAAATGCGACATAAAATAGATGTTATAATAGAAACAATCATAGTAATGATGGCTATACATATTGAACACTTAGAAGCCTGTAGTGTGTCTTGAGCCGTCTTTAGACTTTCTTGAGTTGCATGGCAACTCTCTTTGGTAAGACGTAGATTCTCGTTTGTTGTATATTCTGAGGAAGTCTGATAACCACGTTCAATGTATAAGGACAATTTATTGGTAGTGACTATTTCCATGTTCATATACTTCCAAAGAATATTGTCTGCTATACGAAATTCTTGAACATGACCAACCAATGCAGAATTCCCCAACGTTATAGATTGAGGTTCCTGCAAGTTGTACAAAACAATGCACCCATTGTTACGTAAATTCTCCAGTACCTTTAGAGAGAACACTATGCTGCCTATTAAGTCAGGCACGTCAATTCTTGCATTTGAATCTATAGAATACACAATTGTTGTTTGGTTTGTAGGATCTACTACAATTGCATAATCCACATTTCCATTCATTTCCCAACATTCACTCAACCAATGATGTACCCTAGTTCCTTGCTTGGGTTGGGATAGGATGTGAATCATTTTCTCCACTTGTTCTTGTTCGTTAGATTTTTCATTCATAACTTTCTCCCTAATACGTGTCGGGCGCAACTTTTAGTTTGCTATGGGCACTCGCATAAATAGTAATTTGATTGACAGACATTTGCCCAGCATGCCTGTTGTTTACTTGCATTGTATGGTATGCCGCATGGCGACGCATACGGACATAAAGAAAGCGCAGACCTCCGTTGATTATTCATTAACAGAGGCCTTCGCATTGCCCTTCGGATCAAATAAACAACAGGAAGCCTACGCCGATATGACTGCATACCAATCCTTGTGGTATGTACCACAAAGGGCACGATACATCTGTATCGCGCTGATAGTATGAACATGTCACACCAAATAGGCATCTATTGCTACTTTGGTTTTGATCCGAATGAAAAGTTGCGAAGTTTTCTGCTAATCAAACGCAAAGCGTCAATAAACGCTATCAATATGTACAAACCTACACGATTATGAGGGACACTACCCCCTTGTGATGAGTTTGCGGTCGCAAAGTTAGTGATAATTTCGCAGTTACACAAAATTATCACTAATATCCACGCCAAGCACAACTAATCATTCACGAATGAAACATGTAATTCTCCACGAATGAACCACGAATTGCATTGTCGGGTGATGGTTCTCCGTTAATTGCCGTTAATAGACCCGTTAATGTCGAACATATAGGCTCCATTAACCCCATTAAATATCCATTAAAAACATTAGTAAACATATAATTATCCACGAATTAACCACGAATTGCATTGTCGGGTGATGGTTCTCCGTTAATTGCCGTTAATCAACCGTTAATGCATAGGTTTGCACAAAATGTCATTAGATGTCTTTAAGCCAAAATGTATAATTTTGTGCAGTTTTTATGCTTACAAAATGTTCGTTTGTGCAGTTTGTTATGTGTAAAATATGCTATTTTATGCAATATGTTTGTGTATATTGCTGAAAATAAGTACTTTTGCAAACAATAACAGAAGCGGATAATAATATAAGTATATTCCAAAATTAACTATGGCAGAGAATTTACCCACAAAGGAGAAAGCGAATACTCTTACAAGTACTTTCTCTACAACGGCATGTGCTTCTACGGCGTTTGTAAGCGAAATACGGACCATCATTGACACCGCGCGCAATAATGCTGTGCGCAGTGTGGACTTCTGCCGTGTGCAGATGTATTGGAATATAGGACGGCGTATATTCGAAGAAGAACAACAAGGCAAGGAACGGGCAGACTATGGTACATACCTTATCAAGAACTTGGCAGCACGTCTGGAACCTGAATATGGCAGTGGTTTTTCGGTGCGGCAATTGGAGCGTAGCCGCCAGTTTTACCGTCTCTATCCAATTGCGTCCGCAGTGCGGTCGCAATTAAACTGGTCACAATACAAGATGCTAATCTCTATTCCTGATGACGATAAACGTGAATACTATGAATTAGAAGCCGTCAATAACGCATGGACAGGGCGAGAGTTGGAAAGACAGATAAACTCAATGCTCTATGAGCGTTTGTTGCTGAGCAATGACAAAGAAGCAGTATTGGCTGTTGCACGCAAAGAGCGTATTCCCGAGTCACCATTGGAACTCATCAAACAACCTATGGTGTTGGAGTTTTTAGGATTAGAACGACGAGATACGTACTATGAGAGCGACCTTGAGAATGCCATAATAGGGCACATTGCCGACTTCCTGTTGGAGATGGGCAAAGGTTTCTCATTTGTGGCACGGCAAAAGCGCATCCTATTGGAAGATGATGAGTTTTTCGCTGATTTGGTATTCTACAACCGTCTTTTGCGATGTTTTGTGGTTCTGGAATTGAAAACACAGAAACTGACACACCAAGACCTCGGGCAACTGCAGATGTATGTGAACTACTACGACCGCTATGAGAAACTGCCCGATGAGAATCCAACAATCGGTATTCTATTGTGCACCAATAAGAATGATACGGTAGTACGCGTATCGCTACCGGAAAACAACAAGACTATCTTAGCCAATGAATACCAACTCTACCTGCCTACACAAGAGCAGTTGATTCATGCTGTGGACGAAGCCAAACAAGCACTGCTGCAATCACCGGACGGCTATCAGGAACATTAGTTACCACGAAATGCATTGTCGGGTGATGGTTCTCCGTTAATTGCCGTTAATCAACCATTAATGCATTATCGGGTGTAGGCTACATTAAACACCATGCAGAACTATTAAAAACATTAAATACCATAAATTGACACGAATTGCATTATCGGGTACAAGACTCCGCTAATTGCCGTTAATAGACCGTTAATGTCGAACATATAGGCTCCATCAACCCCATTAAATATCCATTAAACATTAATAAACATATAATTATCCGCGAATTAACCATAAATTGCATTGATGGGTACAAGACTCCGTTAATTGCCGTTAATAGACCGTTAATGCATTATCGGGTGTAGGCTACATTAAATGCCATGCAGAACCATTAAAATGCAGAGAAACATGTAATTAGCCGCGAATTAACCACAAATTACGTTATCGGGTGATGGTTCTCCGTTAATTGCTTTACGATTTACGAATTTACGATGTGCGATTTGCGAGAAAAAACAAAACACAGACAACAGGCAAAACCTGTTGTGCGCAACATGCGCACAAGGAGAGGCATCCAAGAAGCAGTAAGACCCATAAGCCAAATAGGGCGAATAAGTCTTGTGCAGGTTCCCGTTAATGTCCGCTAATTAGCCATTAAAGCACCGATAAACATATAATTACCCATGAATTATCCATGAATTTCTACATCTGCGTCCATGTGTATGATGACATGAGACGACAAGGAGCAGGAGTAATACGTGCTACATATCCTCCAAGTCCAGACAAACAGGTCGCAATTCGTACTTGGGCAGGACTTTCGTTTGGAGTATATGCACTTTGTCCATAAACTCCTGATATTTTACACGTTTCTTATGGCGTTTCACCTCTGCCACCACTGCCGACTTGCCATCATTGCACAGTGCCACGATGTCTATCTCGTTCTGTTCGCCCTTGCCGTCCCACCATGCGCCAATCTGCGTGTACAGTTGCTGCTCCATCATCTGCTGACGGAAATACTGCTCCAATATATGTCCCGAATACACCTCATAATCGTTGCGAATGATGGTTGCCAACTGTGCGAAGTTGCGTGTCTCTATCAGCGGCTGATTGCCGTCCATATAGTGGAACCACGTTTTCAGGAATATGTCTTTTATCTCATAGCGCACCGTCTGTGAGTTGGGGCGTGACATTATCGGGCGGCGTTTCAGCAGAATATCGTACGTCTCATCCAATTTGCGTAACTGTCCCCCTATCTGCACATTGCCGCCGAGGTAGTTCTCTATCTCGTTCTGCGTGTTCTTGCCGTTTGCAATGGCTTGCAGGATAGAGAGATACGTGTCGTGGTTTCTTCCAAACTCCTGCACCATCAGGTATTGCCCCTCGTCCAAGAAAGGCGAATCGCGCTCGGTGATGGCATCTATCATCTTGTCGAGGCTCACGGCTTGCCTGTCCATCAGCAACTCCACATAGCGCGGAATGCCTGCCGTAAAGGTGTATAGTGCCAACAGGTCGTCAGGTGTGCAAGTGGGATTGTAGTCTGCCAGTATCTGCTTCAGCACGGTGGTGGCAAACGGATACAGGTGAATAGTGTGGTCCGCACGCCCGTACAGCGGTTCCGACTCGTCCTTGAAAATACGGTGCATCATGCTATACATCGAACCCGACACAATCAAGTTGATATGCCGTTGCTTGCGGTATTGGTCCCAATAGTTCTGTATGTCGCTGAAGATACTGCTGTTTATGTTCTGAAAGTTCTGAAACTCGTCAATCACCAACGTGTAGGGCTTTTCTATCTGCATAAGGAAACGGAAAACCTGCTCAAACTCGACCATATCCGGTACGAACATTCCCAGTTTGCCGGCAATCTCCGCACAAAAACTACGACACAGCAGCCCCTCGCTCTTCTTGCCAACAAAAAGATACACATAAGGCTCATCACCCATTGCCATTTCAATCAGCGAGGTCTTTCCCACACGTCTCCGCCCGCTCAGGACGGTCAGTTTCGAGTGGCTGGCATACACCGAGGCGCGTATATCACGCAATTGCTTCACCTCTGTTTCTCTGTCATAGAACTTCATAACGCAATATGATTACAGGTTGCAAATTATACAGCCGTAAATTTTACCGTTGTATAATTTCGTGCAAAGATAATGCTTTTCCATGACCTGCACAAATTAGAAGTGTGTCAGATGCGTTCGAGGTGGGAGAGTTGGATCCAGCCGATGTTGTTGCCGACGTGGATGTTGCACCAGTCGCCGAGTTGCTCCTTGATAGTGACCTTGGTGCCCTCGTGGAGCGTGAAGAGGTCCGTACCCGAGCGGTCGGGTGAGGACTTGGCATTGACAATGCCCTGCGTGATGATGGCTTCGGCACGGAGTGTGTCGCGCCGGTGCAGGCTACCCGCGTTGGCACAGGCGGCAATGGAAATCACAAGGGCTACGATGGCTGTGTAGAAAGCCGTCTTGCGGAGCCACACCGTGCGGCTGAAGGCAAAGCACAGGGCTCCCGCAAGGGTGAGCAGGAAGAGCGCGACGGACAACCACATCCATGTCTGCTCGCTGAGACTGTTGCGGACAGCCTTCAGCCAGTTGGACAGGAAGAATGAGTTGGTGTCCTCGATATTATCAACAATGCGCGACTGCGCAAAGGCAAGGTTGTACTTGGCATCTTTGTACGACGGGCGCAAACGCAAGGCACGCTCGTAGGCGAGTATGGACTGCGCCAGTTCACCCTGTTTGAAATAGGCGTTGCCAAGGTTGTAATAGACTTCGGCTGCCGGTTGCTCGGCAAGCACCTGCTCATACATAGCCGCCGCTTCGGGATAATTGCCCTCGGCATATTGCGTGTTCGCCTCTGTGAAGAGGGCGGTGAGAAATATCAATAACAGTCTCATAGTTTCTTGTTCTCTAATTGGTCGATGATTCGTGTGGTGGCGTTGTAGATGTCCTCCATGGCGTGGTCGGACGCGGGTGCGTATCGTGCAAACTCGGCATCAGACAGCATACGGTTGACTTCGGCAATGAGGGTGTCGTCGATACCCTTTCCGCGCAGGATTTGCGCGATATTCTCCTTGTTGAGTTGCGCGGTCGGGATGGAGAGCCGGTCGCTGAGGTAGGTCCATGCGGCGCGCTCTATCTCCTCATAGAACGCCTCCTTGTTGTTGGCGGAGAGGAGTGCTTTGGCTTTCCGGAGGCGTTTCTGCGCCACCTTGTTCGCCTTCTTGTAGCGCACTCGGGTGATGTCGGCGTTCTCGCGGATTTGTTTGCGGAAGATGATGAAGAGCGTCATCGCCAGCAGCAGCGGGATGAGGTAACAGAGCCAGAACTGCCATGTGCCGAATGTGATTCGCGGTGCGCGGGTTGCGCTCTTGTCAGCGGGCAGCGGCGCGGTGGATATGTAGCGTATGTCCTCGCCCAACTGCTTGATGTCCTCTTTGTTCACATAGTTGTTCACCACGGTGGAGGTGCCTGCCTCGCCCGAAGCGCGTGCGATATGCAGGGTGTATTCGGGTGTGGCGAGGGTCTTGTAGGTGTCCTCCTGCGTGTCGTAGTAGGAGAGATGCACGGCGGGTATGGTGTATTCGCCTGCGGCGCGCGGGATAGCCAGATACTCGATGGTCTTGGTGCCGCTGACGCCTGCCGTGGTGGTCTTGAAGTTGTTGGTCACCTTGGGGTCATAGACCTCGAAGCCCTCGGGCCAATCGACGGACGGGGTCTTGAGCAACTTCATATTGCCCGTTCCTTGTATAGTGAGGGTGAGCGTAACGGCTTCGTTGGCAGGCATTTCGGTATCGGAGATGCGTGCGGTGAGTGCGAATGTGCCTACGCCACCGCTAAAGTCGGAGGGCTTACCCTTGGGCAGTTCCGCTACATGGATAGTCACCGCGGGTGCGGTGAGGGGTCGGGTGACATTGGAGTAACTGCCGAAGAAGTCGTCGAAGATACTGCGTACCTGTGCGCGGTTCTGTACGCGGAGGATAGCCTCGAACTGCGCGGGGTCGATGGTGATGTCGCCACTGCGTTGGGGGAAGAGCAGGGTGCGATAGAGAACGGCGGTCTGGTAGTTGCGGCCGTTGTAGTGCTCCAGTTCGGTTTGGATTTCGCCCAGTTCGACCTCCTGTTTGAGGAAGCCCTTGAACTCGGGCAGACGGGTGTTGTTGGTGAACTGCGCTACATCGACACCGGCAAAGTAGAGTTTGTAGGAGAGTAGCAGCACTTCCTGCTCGTGCACGCGGGTTTTGCTGACGAGGGTACGGATAAAGATGTTCTCGTTGCCGGCACCGCTTGGCTGACTGCTTGCGCTCTCGTTCTGGCGGGATGGCTGTGCCTGTTGGTTGCCATTGGAGGTGGTGTTGGCAGGCTCTTGGTCAGGCGGCAGTACGGTGATACGCACGCCGTTGGAGGTGTAGGTATCGCCCCCGACGCGGATAGTAGCGGGCTGGAGGGTGAATGTGCCCTCTTTGTTCGCCATCAAGGTGTAGGTGTAGGTGAGGGAGAACGACGAGGTGCGCTTGCCGTTGACGAAAGAAGTGGACGACGACTGTGAGGTGTAGGGACCTGCGAGGTAGTCGAAGTCGGTAAATTCGGGTGCGCGCAGGTCTTTGGCGCGTTGGTTGACGGTGTAGGTGAGTTGAAAGGGTTTGCCCGCAATCACCTGCGCAGGCGCTTGTGCGCGGAACTGCACGTCGTCCTCGGCGCGGAGTTGCGCGAATGGCAACACGGCGCATAGCGCGAGGATAAATATCCGTATTGTATGTTTCATCAGTCTTTGCTGTTTGGTTCTTTTTTGGTGTGCTTCGGGGTTCGTTTGGGGTGCTTTGGGGATTGCCTATCCCTTGCTCATCCCTTGCGTATCCCTTGCTGTTTTGCCCGACAAATTTCCGACCTTTTTTCGGGGTTATCCCGAAGTTCTCTCGGTATTCTCTCGGGAAATTGTCGCGGGTGTATCGCGGGTCTTTCGCGGGTCGTCGGAGAGGGGAGTTACCACTCCTTCTCCACGCGGCGTTTCTTGCCCTGCTTGCGTTGCAGTTTCTCCTGAGTCTCCTGCTCGTCCTGTTCGAGGGCTTGCAGAATCTGTTCGGCAGTCTCCTTGTCCATCTGCTGTTCCTGCTCCTGCTGTTGCTCCTGTTGGTCTTGCTGCTGTTGGTCGTCAGGCTGTTGCTGCTCCTGCTGCTGTTGTTGCTGTTGCTGCTGCGTGGAGTCGTTCTGCTGCTGTTGGTCTTGGTTCTGCTGTTGTTGTTGTTGCTGCAACCGCTGCATCGCCTTGACGAGGTTGTAGCGCGTGTCGTTGTCCTTGGGGTTGCGGCGCAGGGACTCCTGGTAGGCGGCTACCGCCTTGTCGTACTGCTGCTGGGCGTAGCAGGCGTTGCCGATATTGTGGTAGGTGGCGGCGAGACGCTCCTTGACCTTGCGGCTGTCGGCGTTGTCCTCGCCCTTCAACTGTTTCTCGGCAAGGGTGTATTGCTCCAAGGCCTCGGGGTACTTCTCCTGACGGAAGAGGGCGTCGCCGAGGTTGTAGTGCGCCTCGAAGGATTGGTCGTTCTTGTCGAGTCCGCGACGGTAGTCCACCTCCGCCTCGCTGAAGTTGCCCTGCTCGTACTGCTTGTTGCCGCGGCGCACGTCGCTGCTCTCCTTCTGTGCCATCGCACCTTGCGCGCACACGAGGGCAGCCGCGATAAGTAGAATATGATATATCCGTTTCATGATTATTTCTCGTTGAATATGTCCATCTTCGCCAAGCGGTGGTTCTTGCGCTCAAGGATGAAGAAATCGATGAGGAGCAGGAGCAGCGCAATGAGCACGAAAGACTGGTACTGCTCGTTGTAGTCGGCATAGACCTTGGTCTCGAGTTCGGCGGTGGCGATGTGGTCAAGTTCCTGCTGTAGGGCGCGCATGGCGGTGTTGGTGTTGTCGCAGCGGACATAGATGCCGTTGCCTGCCTGGGCTATCTGCTGACACATCTCCTCGTTGAGGCGGCTGACGACCACTTGTCCGGAGCGGTCTTTGATGTAGTTGTTGGTGCCCGCGATGGGTATGGGCGAGCCTTCGGGTTTGCCGATGCCCACTACGAAGACCTGTATGCCCAGTTCGCGTGCGTGCTTGGCGGCGGCGATGGCATCGTCCTCGTGGTTCTCACCGTCGGTGATGAGGACGATAGCGCGCCCCGCGTCCGACTCCTGCGAGCCGAAAGAGCGAATGGCGGTCTCGAGGGCGGCTCCGATGGCGGTACCCTGCGTGGGAATGAGGGCGGGGGTGATGGTGTTGAGGAACATCTTCGCCGACACATAGTCGCACGTGATGGGCAGTTGGGTGTATGCCTCGCCGGCGAAGACCACGAGCCCGACCTTGTCGTCCACCATGCGGTCAATCATCTTGCTGAGCATCTGTTTGGCGCGGTCGAGGCGGTTGGGCGCCACGTCCTCCGCCATCATGGAGTTGGAGATGTCGAGGGCAATCATCACCTCGATACCCTGGCGCTTGACGGTCTTCTCCTTCTGCCCGTACCGGGGGCGTGCGGCGGCGATGATGAGCAGCGCGAGTGCCACCATGAGCAGGCTGAACTTGACGACGGGACGCACATGGGAGGCGTCGGGCATCAGTTCCGACACCAGTGCGGGGTCGCCGAACTCCGCCAACTGACGGCGTTTGCGGCGGGTATAGAGTATGTAGCCGATGACGAAAACAGGTATCGTCAGCAGCCACCAGAGCATTTCTATGTTAGCAAATCGAAACATATTGTTTGTTTTACGATGTTGGACGTTGCGATGTTGGGTTTACGATGTTTGGCTTCGCGAGGGGTTGCGCGGGGCTATTCCGCCACGGTGCGCAGGACAAAGCAACGCAGGATTATCTCCAACAGCAGGCACGCCAATGCCGCCAGCAGGAACGGGGCAAAGTTCTCGGTGCGTTTGGAGTACTCGCGAACACGTATCTTGGTCTTTTCGAGTTGGTCAATCTGGTTGTAAATCGCCTTGAGACTGCTGTTGTCGGTGGCGCGGAAGTACTCGCCGCCCGTGGTCTGTGCGATGTTGCGGAGCGTCTGCTCGTCGAACTCGGAGTCCATGGTGCCGTACTGGGTGCCGTAGGGCGTCTGGATAGGCACGCGCACTTTGCCGTAACTGCCCACGCCGATGGCATAGACACGTATGCCGTAGGTCTTGGCTATCTCGGCGGCGGTCTGCGGGTCTATCTCGCCGCGGTTGTTGCTACCGTCGGTGAGGAGAATGATGACCTTGGACTTGGTGGGCGAGTCTTTCATGCGGTTGACGGCGTTGGCAAGCCCGAGACCAATGGCGGTGCCGTCCTCTATCATGCCGAACTTGACGGCTTGGAAGAGGTTGACCAGCACGGCATGGTCGGTGGTGAGCGGGCACTGGGTGAAACTCTCGCCGGCAAAGACCACGAGACCTATCCGGTCGTCAGGGCGCGCGATGACGAAGTCGGTGGCTACGGCTTTGGCAGCCTCCAGACGGTTGGGCTTGAAATCCTCGCCGAGCATGGTGCCCGAGACGTCGAGTGCCATCATGATGTCGATGCCCTCGGTGGACTCGGACTGCCAGCGGTTGCTGAGTTGCGGGCGCGCCAAGGCGATAGTGAGCAGCACGATGACCGCGACACGCAAGGCAAAAGGCACATATATAAGGTACGCGCGTGCGCACGTGGGTTGCTGCTGCAGGGTGGCGGTGTAGGACAAGCGGACTGCGGCTTTCGGGTTGCGCAGTTTCCAGATGAACCAGCCCACTACCGGAATCAGCAGTAGCAACAAGAATAAATATCCCGGATTCGCAAAACTCATATTACATATTAACTATTACTTATTTACTTTCTTCGGCTTCTTCCGAAGTCGGAGAAGGCGTGGTCTCGCGGACGAACTCATAGGCGTTGCGCAGACTCTGTTCGTTCTCGTCGGGCGTGGCAGTCCACTTAGCGAACTTGACGAGGTCAGCCAGCGTGAGCATCTTGCGCAGGTGCTCGTAGATGTCCTTTTGCTCGGAGAGCAGGGGCTTCATTGCCCGCAGGGTCTCGTCGGACGTCTGCTCGGTACTGCTGACGCCGAAGCGGCGGGAGATGTACTCGCGGATGACATCGGTGAGTTGGGTGTGGTACTCCTTCACCTGCCCTGCCTGCCAGATTTTCTCCTCTTTGATGCCGTTGAGTTTCTCCAAAGCCACCTCTTCGGCAGGGCGTAGCGGCTCTTTGGGTGCCTCGGGAACGTACTTGCCGTTGTAGCGGCCAATGCGGCGCAACAGGAAATACAAGCCCACACCCAACCCCGCGATGAGCAGCCCGCCGAGTATCCAGCGGAAGATGCCCCACCACCATATAGGAGCCTTATAGACCCCCTTGATGTCGGTGATGGCAAGGTCGGCAGTGTCTATCTCAAACGGCTGTACCACGTTGAGCATCAGCGGTTCGCTCCATACGGTGTCGTCGCCCGAAGTGAATGCCAAGGGGCTGATGTAGAACAGCGAATCGGTGAACGAGGTGATGGTCAGGTATTGGTTGTACTGCTTGCGCCCGTCCTGCAAGGTGGTGGTATCCACGATGGTGCGGTCCACTATCTCGATGCCCTGTATCAGGTTGTCGCCCAGCACGGGCATAGCCACTGGCTCATTTGCCGCGCCGGTGGCTTGCAGGTGGAGGTCGGTCTGGTCGCCGATAAAAAGGGTGGTACTATCAATTGCGGCACTTACCACCAATGCCAATATCGTCATCAACATTTGAATAGATGCATTAAGGCTTTCACATAATCTTCATCGGTCCGCACGGCTATATGGTTGATACCCAACTTGGTAAGCAGTGTATCCCACTCGCCTTCGCTCTTGCGCCACGCTTCCGCGTATGCGTTGCGCACGCTCGCAAGGGCGGTGTCCGCCCACACGTCTCTGCCCGTCTCGGCATCACGGAACTTGACCAGTCCGATGTCCGGCATCTCGGCTTCGCGCCGGTCGTATATCTGTATGGCGTTGATTTCGTGACGGTTGCCGGCAATCATCAATGGCTTGTCGAGACTGCCCGCCCCGATAAAGTCGGAGATGAGGAATGCTGTGCAACGACGCTTCTGTGCGCGGGCGAAATACTCCAGTGCACCTGCGATGTCGGTGCCCGACGAGGTCGGCTCGAAACTCAGCAACTCGCGGATGATGTGCAGCACGTGCGTCTTGCCCTTCTGCGCGGGGATGTATTTCTCTATCTTGTCGGAGAAGAAGATGACGCCCACCTTGTCGTTGTTCTGGATGGTGGAGAACGCCAGCGTAGCCGCCACTTCCGCCATCATCTCGCGTTTCATCTGGGTCAGCGTACCGAAATTGCGGCTGCCCGATACATCCACGAGAAGCATCACCGTGAGTTCGCGTTCCTCTTCAAACACCTTGATATAGGGCTTGTTGAGTCGCGCCGTCACGTTCCAGTCGATAGAGCGCACGTCGTCCCCGGGCTGATATTCGCGCACCTCCGAGAACGCCATACCGCGCCCCTTGAACTGGGAGTGGTACTCGCCCGCGAAGATGTTGCGACTCAACGACCGAGTCTTAATCTCAATCTTCCGAACCCGTTGTAGTAATTCTTCCGAAGTCATTCATTCAATGCATAATGCGTAATGCACAATGCGCAATTCAATGCATAATGCACAATGCGTAATGCGCAATTTTAATGATTAAGGAACTTGAACTGCGTTAAGTACCTCCGTGATAACATCTTCGGTGGTGAGGTTGTTTGCCTCGGCCTCGTAGGTGAGCCCGATACGGTGGCGCAGCACGTCATAGCAGACGGCACGCACATCCTCAGGAATCACATAGCCGCGGCGGTGGATAAACGCATACGCGCGGGCTGCCAAAGCGAGGTTGATGCTGGCACGGGGCGAGCCGCCGAACTGAATCATCGGTTTCAGTTTCTCCAAGCCGTAAGCCTCAGGCTGACGGGTGGCAAACACGATGTCCACAATGTATTTCTCAATCTTCTCGTCGAGGTACACCTCACGCACAATGCGGCGTGCCTTGATAATATCCTCGGTGCTGAGGATAGGCGTTACCACTATCTTCTCGCCCGTAATGTTCTGACGGATAATCTGTTGCTCTTCCTCTTTCTTCGGATAGCCAATCACCACCTTGAGCATGAAACGGTCGGTCTGCGCCTCAGGCAGCGGGTAGGTGCCCTCCTGCTCGATGGGGTTCTGGGTAGCCAGCACGAGGAACGGCTCGTCCAGCGGGAACGTCTGCTCGCCAATCGTGATTTGACGCTCCTGCATCGCCTCAAGCAACGCGGACTGCACCTTGGCAGGCGCACGGTTTATCTCGTCGGCAAGCACGAAATTGGCGAAGATAGGACCTTTCTTAATGCGAAACTCCTCCGTCTTCTGCGAGTAGATTTGCGTACCGAGTACGTCGGCAGGCAGCAAGTCGGGGGTAAACTGAATACGGCTGAAATCGGCTTTTACGAGTTGTGCCAAGGTCTTGATTGCCAATGTCTTTGCAAGACCTGGGACACCTTCGAGGAGGATATGCCCGTCTGCCAACAGACCGATGAGCAGGCTCTCCACGAGGTGCTTCTGACCTACGATGACCTGGTTCATTCCCAACGTTAAGGCATCTACGAAAGAACTCTCGCGCTCGATGCGCTCTTGCAGTTCTCGAATATCAACAGTTGTTTGCATATATATGGTTGTTTATTTTATTCACGTATTCTATTTATGGTTTGTGCCATTATAAACATTCGTGCCATGGCTTAACTTTTGTCGGTCAATTGCGGATTTCTGTGGCAAACTGATACAACGAAACGTAAATCATGTCCACTACACAATATACAAATTCCGTGCCAAAACGCAAAAGTCATCGCATTCCCAATCTGCCATATTCCCACAACCCGCAACACTCCCTATCAAAATACATCATCCCCCTATCCCCATTCAAAGCATGGTCACCGCCCCCAATCCAGCAATTGTTGCCAATCGTAACAGGCTTCGCCCATTCTTGGCGGGTGTTGCGATAAAGCATGTAATTATCCACGAATTTAAAAGCCATGACTGACCACGAAGGGTCCTCCATAAATAGCCGTTAATCAATCGTTAATGCATTAATGATCCACTGAGACAACAACTACCAACTATCAAGCAGCACTCCAATTCTATCAAATATCAATTATACCTAACTCTTAATTTTCAACTTCTATCAACCAATTAAGGTAAGGCGATGAAACGAGATTTGTGTAATCGGAGTTTTTGTATTACCTTTGTAGTCTCAGATATTACCCTTTGAGGCAAGTAATGTTTAGGGTTGAGAAAATATCGGGATAATTTTTGTATAGATAATATGAAAAAGAGAGTGATAATGATGGTTGCCATTGCGGCAATAACAAGCGTGTGTGCTTGGGGACAAATGCGTCCGGTAGTAGAGGATAATACTATTGGAGAGGAAAGGGAGAGTAAGGAGAGTATTAGGGATCGTATGATAGGAGAGGTGGAAGATAGTGGTGCGATAGAGGTGAAGATGCCGGATTTGGCGGTGGTGGATTCAATGTTCGGAGTAACGCCTAAACAACAGAATATCAGTTCATCAGAACAAGACAACAACAATCAGTCTGGGCAAGAGAACATCAGTTTGTTAGGGAAGGTGGAGAATTGGTATTCCGAGAATATGAACTATGGCAGTATTACCGTTTTGATGACCATCGAATCGTCGTTTATTCCGTTTCCGAGCGAGGTTGTGATTCCTCCTGCGGCTTATGTGTGCGGTAATGAGGGGAGCAGTTTGCATGTGTCAGACAAATATGCAATGAATGTACTTTTGGTGGTACTATTTGGTACAATAGGCGCCATATTGGGTGCGATAATCAACTATTTGCTTGCTTTATGGTTAGGAAGACCTATCATCTATGCTTTCTCCGATAGCAAAATCGGTCGTGTGTTGCTACTGTCTTCGGAGAAGATTCGGAAAGCGGAAGATTACTTTAACGATCACGGTAAGGTATCGACATTCATCGGGCGTTTGATTCCCGGAATCCGCCAGTTGATAAGTATCCCTGCAGGTTTGGCGCGGATGCCTTTCGGATGGTTTCTGCTCTACACGTTTTTGGGTGCGTTTTTGTGGAACTCGGTTTTGGCACTTCTCGGCTATATAGCCCATGGTCAGATGGACATGATTCACCAATACAGCGACGAATTGAGCATTGTCATTCTGGCACTTTTGGGAGCAGTGGTTGTTTATTTTGTGGTTCGCACGATTCTACGCAAACGCAAATCAAGGTGCTAACAGTACTGTGGCACGGTCATTTGCAGGGCATGCTGCACACATGTAACCTTGCAGGGCCCCATAATGTCCATGATGATGCCGTCGGCTTCGAACATGAGGTGCTTCTTGGTGTTGAGCACCAGTTCGTCGGAGGTCATGGTGTGGATAAAGGGAAGTTCGGTCAGTTTGCCGTTGAAGAGTTTGGGGACAGCCGCTGTGATTTGTTTGAAGGTGGGTTGGGTAACAAACATCGAGTGGAAGATGCCATCGCAGGGGTCAGCATCGGGATTGAGACGCATACCGCCGCCGACGTAAGGTCCATTGGCGATATTCATAGCGTACATCGGTCCCTCTGCTGCGGGTTGCCCGTCCGAGTCCAAACGGACATGCACGGACTTGTATTGCGCCAGCGCAAGGAAGAGGGCAAAGAAATAGTTAACATGGTGGCTACCAATGTAATACTTCAGTTCGATAGCCAGTTTGCAGCACAAGGGGTCCACGCCGAAACCGACCGAATTGATGAAATATCGGTGGTGCTCAATGCCATTGCGCCAATAGGTAATACATCCGACATCAATGGGTTGCGCCTTTCCGTTGAAGAAGAGGTCGAGTGAGCGTTTGAAGTCCTTGTCGAGTTTCCAATAGCGTGCGAAGTCGTTGCCTGTGCCTCGGGGCATGAGTCCGAATTGTATTTTCTCGCGTTGTTCGGCAGGGATATCCGCGCGCATAATGCCGTTGATGACTTCGCTGAGGGTTCCGTCGCCGCCAAGAACGAGGATTTGGTCGTAACCTTTCTCGACGAGTTCTCGCCCGAGTTCGATAGCATGACCGGCGTATTTAGTGACGCGATATGTAAAGGGCTGATGACGAGCCTTGAGCAGTTTCCAGAGGTACAGGCGTTGTGCGCGAAAAGCACGCTTACCCGACTTGGGGTTTATGACGATTCCTAACATTTTATTCCTGAATGTATTAGATAAGGAATTGCGTAGTATTCCTTGCCTTAGTTCATAAAACGTTTGCAAAGGTACACAAAAAAAAGCACACTACCAAAAAGTAGGTGCTTTTTTAGCATATTCGTCTGCTAATTACTTAAAATAAGTAGCAACTTTTTCGTTCTCTACAATCTCCTCTTGGAAGATGTACGCCCCAGTTTTGGGGCTCTTGACCATCTTGATGCACTTGCTGTGGTTACGTCCTGCAGTGCCGGTGTGAAGGGTTGCGACCGCTTTCTTTGCCATAGTTCTAAGCCTTTCTCAATTAGGGGTTAATTACTTGATTTCCTTGTGCAAGGTGTACTTTTTGAGGATTGGGTTGTACTTCATGAGTTCCAAACGCTCGGGCGTATTCTTGCGGTTTTTGGTAGTGATGTAGCGCGATGTGCCGGGCATACCGCTTGCTTTGTGTTCGGTGCACTCGAGGATAACCTGTACACGAGCCTCTTTCGATTTCTTTGCCATACTGCTTCCTCCTTATTCGTAGATTTTGATGTAACCCTTCTCGGAAGCCTGCTTGAGGGCAGCATCGAGACCGATTTTGTTGATAGTTCTCAGACCGGCTGCACTCACGTTCAGCACAATCCATGCGTCCTGTTCTACCCAGTAGAACTTCTTGTGGAACAAGTTCACATCAAACGACCTCTTGGTGTGTCGTTTGGAATGCGAAACATTGCATCCCATCATGGCTTTCTTGCCTGTAATTTGACAAATCTTTGACATTTTATTTTTATTTTAGTTATTTTCTCTGCAGTATCCGCCCATAAATCCCCGATGAAAATCCCCTGCACAACTCCTCGTTCTTCTCCGCATCCCTAATCCACTCCTGCCGCCTAACCGATTAGTATTCAGCAAAAACGACGGCGCAGCACGGCTCAAGCGAGCCTACTCCACGCGAAAAATCGTGCAAAATTACAATAATTTTTCCATATAGCCAAATAAACGTTCTCTTTTTTCATAAAAAGCATATTCTGCTCACACTAATTTGCCCATGCGTCCATTGTTGCAAGAAAAAAGCAGTACTTTTGCACAATGTGCAAAGCAAACGGGATTGATATTTTTATAGACCTTATTATATAGCGATTACAATGACCGAGAAAGAGAAAATGTTAGCGGGGCTTGTATATTACGCCTGCGATCCGGAATTGATAGCCGAACTCAATGCCTGCAAAGACATGGTTTGGCGATACAACAACATCCAACCCACACATCTATATGAACGCAAACAGATGTTGCAGGAAATCTTGGGGGCATGTGATGAACATGTGTTTATCAATCAGCCGTTTTATTGCGACTATGGCAAACATATTCGTGTAGGCAAGCGGTTCTTTGCCAATTTTCATTTTACTGTCCTCGATGAAGCCCTTGTCACCATCGGCGATGACGCGTTTATTGGTCCCAACGTGTCCATCTACACTGCCTGCCACAGCACCAATCCTGTGGAACGTAACACACGTCAGGAATGGGCAAAGCCGGTCACTATCGGCAACAATTGTTGGATAGGGGGTTCGGTGACCATTTTGCCTGGAGTGACGATAGGTGACAATTGTACAATAGGTGCCGGTTCGGTTGTAGTGAATGACATTCCCGCCAATTCCATTGCCGTTGGCAACCCTTGCAAAGTCGTCAGAATGTTGGAGGGAAGAGAATTGTAATGTGTAATGTGTAATGTGTAATTCCCCCGCTGCACCTGATTTACGGATTAACGGAGGAACGGATGGCTATTAGTGACGTTTTTTACGAAAAAACGTCACATCATTATTATTCGTACAATCACACTTCCATACAATCTTGCAGAAATGAAAGGTTTATATTAACTTTGCACCGCTTTTTTGCCGAATAGTGGACGTTTTTCTAAATTTCACCTTAAAAAACGACACTTTTAGCACCAACGCAAACAAGATTGTGTAACTATACAACAACTATCCAAACTATGACCAAAAAGTTTATAAAATACGTCTTTCTACTTAGTGTTTCCTTCTGTAGTATGACGCAGGTCGCCAAAGCCGAATGGTCTACCTATTCTAGGACAGAGGGTGTAAAGTGTATTGATGGAGTGTACTATGTATTAGTTCATGATGGTGAAGAGAATATTTTCACAATTGGTAACAAAGTCTTCGATGTTTGTGGACCCTGTGGTCAAATAGTGTTTGATGCCAAGAGATCGGCGAACGGTCAAAAAGAGTTATATGTTGCCCCAAAGGTTGGTAATAATTGGACAGAGGATGTATTTAAGCAAAATCCTGGAAATGTCTCGGAAACATTTTGGGGAGTAGAAAAAGAAGTTTCATACAAGTCCTATGGTCCCATAAATTTGGATAAAAACGCCACAGCGATAAAATTTTACACAAAAACAGGCGCGACTCTGTATAAGTATTTCAAAAATATTAAGGTTACTATGGCGGAGTTCTTGGGCAATGCTACCAAGACTGACATTGATTTTGGTTCTCATCAAATAGACAAAAAGGTTGGTAGTTACACCCAAGAAACCATCACAATAGACTGGTGCAATATCTCAAACCTACAACTTTCCGGTTTGGAAAATACATCTTTCTCTGCGCAAATCGTGTCTATCAAAGACGCCAAGGATAATACCTCTTTACAGTCAGTCGCTAAAGGAAAATGGGGAACTGCCGAGGTGCAAATCACCTTTAGACACAATGTTTCTGGTACTCATATCGCTACTTTGACTATTGCAGGGGATAATGGTGATATTCAAAAGATACAATTACATGGTGAAATATCCAAATTGAATCAGCAAATAGATTGGGCAGAACCTTGGACGTCAGAAGAAACACATACTCTCTCTCTGGGAATGAAGGTTGTCAAGCCTGCAACAGCGACTTCGGAGTTGGATGTGACCTACGAGTTGGAAGATAAGACGCAAGATGCTATTCGTATTGCTGATGACAAGATGTCTTTCTTTGCAGACAAAGCAACTGAAACTCCTGTTACTATCATAGCACGACAAAGTGGAAATGAAGAATTCAATCCTTCTGAGAGTAAACGTTCCTTTATTGTCACAAGCAAACAATTGCTTTTTATATCTTGGAACCAAGACCTAACTCGTTTGTTTGTGGACGACGAGCCTATCACTCTCAATGCCAAGGTTATGGTGGTGGATGATATGGAAACAGGCACCCTTCGTGAAGATACGGAGCGTACCAAGTCGTTGCAGTATGAGATTGATAACAAGGATATTGCTACTATACAAGGCAATATCTTAACGCCAAAGTCTCAAGGTGATGCTACTATTACTGTAACTATTCTCGGCGATGAGCACTACGAAACAGCGACGGTTACTATGCCGGTGCATATTCGTACTGCCACGGTTGGATGTGAGGACAGATTAGTGCTTTCGGACAATCAAGAGATTGTGTTCTTTCAGATGAACACTGGAGAAATAATTGGTGATCCAATAGCCATAGACCAAGCCCATGGTATTCCTGGAACATTAGTCTTTATGCATAAACGAGAGGTATGGAAGTTAGGTATTGTTGAATGTACCAAAGGACCTATCAAGGCACAGCAATCCACCGATGGTGGTAACAATTGGACAGACCTTATTGAGGTAACTCCCGAAAAAGGCAAATATACTTTATCCACTATCGCTCTTAGTCGTAATGCTACACATATTCGCTTTGTACGTCCATCAGGCGGGCAGGGCTATCACTATGTTACGAATATACAGGTTTACCCCGCACAGTTCATCGAGACGGAGCAGGAACATGATTTCGGCACCATACATGTGGGAAGTAAAAATAAGTACTCATTCAAGGTCTCATATTCCAATATCAAATCGTCGTTAGTCCTTTCCATTAATGATAATAATACGGCTAACCCCAATGAGGAGGCTATACAGTTATCTGATTATATTATTAAGGACGATTGTGGTGCTTGGGGTGAGAAGAATATTGATATTACATTTATCCCTGTTAGTCAAGAGGAGAACTATTCTTCAGTTATCACTATTGCCGATGCGGTTAGTGGATTATCTTCTAAATTAACTTTGCGTGCCAATATCAGTGCGAATGCCCAAACTATCACATGGAATCCGAAGACCACTTTGAATAGTGTAGAAGATTTGGAACTCAATGCTGTAGCAAGTTCAGGATATACGGACATTGATTATAAAGTAACAGACCACAATGATGTGGCGGATTTTGATGACAATGGTAACTTTGTTATCTACAAGAACGGAGAGGTAACAATCACAGCATATCAGGTGGGCAATAATACCTATTTACCGGCAGAGAAGTCTGTTACATTTACTATCCAACTAACCCCAACTTTCTACAACGATGGTGTTTCCAATGATGTCCGCAATTGGAACAATGGGCGAATACCAACAGCGGAAGATGTGGTTCTTATTGCCGCTGATATGCACATTGCTTGTCCATTATCTATTGCAGGAATGACTATTAAGGAAGGCACTACCGTTACCGTTAAAGAAGGCGGCGTGCTCACTTTAGGTGGAGAATCTTCTATGGATAACGGCACCGGTTATGGCAACCTCGTTATTGAGAACGGTGGTGAAGTGGTGCTTGGCGAAGGTCTTTTGAAAGTCAATGATTTTGGTATTTCAGCCAAACTGGGCGGCAAGGCTAATGACAACACAGATGTACCCGCTCAGTCGGGGCAAATAGCAAATGTGGCTAATCTTTCCGTCAACGGGCAAGCCTATTTTGAGTTGGCTTTGGATCCTTCAGGGCAATGTTCTTATGGTTGGTATGATTTCACATTGCCATTCCCTGTGGACGCGAAAAGTGGTGTTTGGCGTTGGGAAAATGGTGCTCTGCGTAAACTCATATATGATACCAACTATCGCATTATGGATAACCACGAGGACCTCCATGCTATGGGGCAGTACGACTGGAAAAAGTTCACGGGTATCATGTTGCCGGGAACTTGCTACACCATCACGGTGGACGATGTGCACAATGTCTATCGTTTTTACAAGTCAGATAATACGCCTATTACCACACATACCTCTACCACACTTCAAGTTACAGAAGGTGATGATACTCAAAAAGGTTGGAACGGCATTGGCAATGGCACTTTGCAATATGCAAACTTGTCTATGGATGGGTTGGATAAGGTGCAGATATACGACCACGCAGCCAACAAATACAATTCTGTATTGGCGAAAGATTATACTTTTGTCGTAGGTTCTTCTTTCTTTGTCCAGGTGGGAATTAATGGTACTGTCATGAACTATCAATCTCCTACGACACCCCGTACTTTACGTGCTCCGAAGACGGAAAGCACTGATAGCAAAGAGTTTGTATTGCAGATATTGGAGAGCACCTATGTCGCAGATGTGCTCTACTTGTCGGCTTCTGATACGGCTACCTACACCTATCAGATTGGGCACGACCTCCTCAAAATGGGGTCTCCTGCAGACTCCCGCGTTGCTTGCATTTGGAGTGTGGCGTATGGGCACAATCTCTGCGATGTGGAATTGCCGCTTGCCAACAATGAAGCAACCTTTGACCTGCGGATGTTTGCTCCTGTTGCGGGAGAATATACGCTGCATATTCCCAGCCAACCCGCCAATGCCACGCTGTATTTAATGCAAAATGGGCATATCGTTCACAATCTGTCTTTGGACGATTATACTATTACATTGCCCAAGGGGGTAACCTCAGATTATAGCCTTTGGCTGCAAGTTCAGCCCAAGCATATCACTACAGATGTGGATGTGATGGGGGCTGCCGTTGAACCTCAAAAAGTGCTCTACCATGGACACTTATACATCTTGTACAAGGGGCATACCTATACATCTACAGGCAATATAATCCAATAAGCGTTAGTATTACAAAAAAAATGAAGAAATCATACATAACACCAACTATCGAGATTCTCAGCCTATCCCTTATCAGGGACCTCTTGTTGCCTCTTGCTACGAGTACGGGGCACAGTTCTGCTGGTCAAGGTCGATAATCCGCTTTGTCGTTTATCTGATTGTAATCAGAATAGTGATAGACAAGTGTCGAAGGAGCATAAAACCTCCTTTGATGCTTGTTTTTTTGTGACGTGGTATATGCAGGGCGGAAACAGGACGTTCTTTGCAGTTGTTTTCTCCTGATATAGTCGGAGCCTGCAAATTACAGGGCGGAGACACAGGACATCCCACCAAAAGCAGTATTACTTTGTAATTTCGGATGAGTCAGCACTATATTATAGTACGATATTTACTATATTATAGTACGATATTTATTCAGCACTATAGATTGTTTCATAGACAAAATTTGTGTTTAATGACACGAGGCGCGTCCCTTTTGTGGTGCATATTCTCATATTTACAAATTTTCAAATTACCCACCAATCCCCTCACATTCCCCTCGTATTAACCATG
>DLLA01000094.1:0-389 GCA_002479035.1 Bacteroidales bacterium UBA7574
TTTGAGACGGAGTGGTGGAAGCGTTGGGCAAGTCCGATAGGGGCATTTATTATGACACTTCTTGGCGTTACCATGAGCAGCAAAAAGGTACGCGGAGGTATGGGAAAAAACTTGGGTATCGGATTGACACTCAGTGCGTTGTATATACTATTCTCCACAGTCTCCACCACATTCTCGGTGAATGGCGTGATGTCGCCCTTTATGAGTGTGTGGCTGCCTAACTTTGTGTTCCTTGCTATAGGCGCAGTACTTTACATACGGGTGAGCAGATAATTATTAAAATTACGACATCACCCATATTCACCTTAATTAATGTGAGTTCGTGCTGCTTTGCCATTTCAGGAAGATTTCGCCGGTGGTGCTGACGCTGTCGCGGGTGTATCGCGGGT
>DLLA01000094.1:427-10460 GCA_002479035.1 Bacteroidales bacterium UBA7574
GGTCTGTCGCGGGTCGCACCCGTTCTTGAAAGACAATGCAAAGATACAACATTTTCATGCCTTTTGTTGCGCATGATGCGCAATGATACGGCGATTGCGCTGCACAAGGAGAAATTTATCTTTTTTCATACTTCATGAGGGTTACAAGGGGTGTAAGGTATAACCAAGGTATAACGATCGTATAACGATTCGGGGTTAATGGGACCTTAATGGTTTTTAACAGGGTAAAAGGAACTGATAATGCCACCAACAATCCATTAACAGGAATTAACGAATGTATGGTGAACATGGGTGCCGGTACCATCTTCTTGATTGACGAAAAAAATTGCGCATCGGGCTGTATTTCGGCGCGGTGGTTTGTGCAGTTGTTTCCAAATAATTAGGTGGCGTTGCTTTATTTTTTTGTTCATTGTTTGCTCACTTCGAAAAAAAGTAGTAACTTTGCAGGCTCTTTGTAAAAAACAGGAGACCGTTACAAGCAATGCGCTATAGAACGGCAATAAATGTAAAGAATAAAATTAAAACAGTATATGGCAACTTTACAAAAGATTAGAAACCATGGCGTAGTCCTGCTTGTCGTAGTGGGATTGGCTATGCTGGCGTTCATTATGGGCGACTTCATCAACTCGGGGAGCAGTTTCTTCAACCGCGGACGTGAGAATGTGGGTGAGATAGCAGGGCACAAGGTGCACTACACCGAGTATGAATCCGCCAAAGACCAACTCACCGAAGTCTATAAGATTGAGTCAGGGCGCACCGATATTGACGAGGAACTCAGTACGCAAATCCGCAACCAGGTATGGCAGATGATGCTGATGGACTACACACTGCGCGAGCAAGCCGAGAAAATTGGTATGGACGTTACCGCAGAGGAACTCAGCGACCTCTGCATTGGGGAGCACCCGCACCAACTCATTCAGCAGCGTCGTGCTTTCTATGACGAGACCGGCAAGTTCAACCGCTTTGCGCTTATCAATTTCCTCAACTCGATTAACCAAGAGGCACAGGACGCAGAGCAAGCAGCCAATCTCAAGCAAGCCAAGACGTATTGGATGTATTGGGAGAAGGCAGTGCGCCTGACATATATGCAGGAGAAGTACACGGAACTCATCAAGACTATGGTGACTGCCAATGCGTTGGACGCAAAATATGCTTTCGACGGACGTCAGACAACCGTGGACGTACAGTATGTGGAACAGCCGTATTTCGCTGTTCCCGATTCATTGGTCAAGGTAACAAACGGCGACCTCAAGAAACTGTATGCACAGCATAAAGAGGAGTACAAGCAGACCCCGAACCGCACTATCGAATACGTGGGTTTTACCATTGTGCCATCAGAGAACGACTTTGCCGAGGTAGAGCACGCTATGCGCAGTTTGGAGAATGATTTCCGCACCCGTCCTGATGTAGAGAATGTTGTAAACGGTAATTCAGACATCCTGTACGATGGTCGTGACTACTCTATCGAGACGATTCCCGCTGAGTACAAGGACTTTGCGTTTGGCAAGGATGCCAAGAAAGGCGATTGCACAGACCTTACTTTTGCGAACAACACCTATGCCATGGCACGTATCATGGATTGCGGCTACAACAAGTCGGACTCCGTACAACTGCGCCTGCTGGCTAATGGGGAAGGCACAGAAGATGTGGAACTGGGCTGGTTCCGTGCCAACGAGATACAGAAGAGTGTGGCTGACCCTGCCTTCAATGGTAAGAAAGGAGACAAGTTCACTGTGTCATCGGGTATGGGTGAGCAGACCTTCCAAATCGTGGACAAGAGTGTTCCCACGCCGAAGGTGAAGTTGGCTATTCTGTCCCGCACCGTGGGCGCAAGCAGCAAGACCTATAGTGTACTTTACAACAAGGCTAAGCAGTTTATTGTAAACAACGGCACAGAGGAGAAGTTCCGTACTGCCGCTGCCGAGGAAGGTCTGACCGTGATGCCCGCTTATGCGCTGAACGCTAACACCGACAAAGTGGCTGACCTCAAAAACAGCCGTCCTATTGTACGTTGGGCTTTTGAGGCGAAAGAGGGACAAGTGAGCGATGTCTTCGAGTGCGGAGACAAGTTTGTTGTGGCAGTGCTCACTGAGACACACGACGGTGAATACCGTACGTTGGACGAGGTTCGCGCAGAACTGGTTGTTGAGGCTACCAACAATAAGAAGGCTGAATACATTATCAATCAACTGAATGGCGTAAGCACCTTGGACGAGGCTGCCAAGTTGTTCGACACCGATGTGAAGACCGCAGAGAATGTATCGCTGTCGTCATACCGTTTCGGTTCGGCAGGTATCGAACCTGCTGTGATTGGTACGGCTTTGGCTATGGCAGACAATAGCGTTTCCGCTCCCGTGAAGGGAAATATGGGTGTATATATGCTGCAGATTGGTCAGAAGCACACTGCTGCCGGTGAACTCAATGCAGAGCAGGAGATTAGCCAACTGAATATGCGCACCTCGTACAGCCTGCCGTATCAGGCTATCAACCTGATGGAGCAAAAAGCAAAGGTTGAGGACAACCGCGCAAGATTCCAATAAGTCGGAAAACGCGATCTGAAGAAAAGGGCGCGACATTCACAAAGAAGAAGTGCAAAGGCTATCCGAGCAGCAATCGGGTAGCCTTTGTGTGTGATTGCGCAACGGTACCGAAAACGTTTGAGGAAAATAAAAGCGCATTTGTGCAATCCAAAAATAAGTTGTACCTTTGCAGAGTATAAATTTAGTATCTTATGAAGAAGTTTTATCCGTTTGCAGTATTGTTGGCGTTGAGTATGTACTCCTACGCGCAGCATGGTGTTATCAATATCCAAACAGATATGGATAGCACGGAGATTGTGCAGTATGCCATTGACACCTTGGAGAGTTACCAAGTGGGACCGGGGATTGTCTATACCCGATTCAACATCACAGACGCAAGCAAGACACGCCATTGCTACATCTATGAGGTGGACTTGAAGAACCCGTACAACACCATAGAGGAGTGTCACAGCACCACGATGGGCAACACAGAGCGAATGGTGGAGACCCATGCACGGTTGGATTCGGCGGGACACAGGTCGATTGGCTCGGTGAACTGCAACTTCTGGTTTGTGGGCTCGACAGACGAAGGCGGAAAGAACAACCTGCTCGGCGTAGGGGCTACAGGACAGGTGCGCAACGGCAAGATAGGGGCAAGCATCACGGGCTGGAACGTGGCGTATAACGATGTACGCCAGTCGGTTGGGTATCTGATGATTGACGATAAGAAACAAGCCTTCGTTGACCAGTATTCATGGAACGCAACGGCACGTATCGGCGAGAAGACCTTCCCCATCAGCGAGAGCAACCGCAACCGTAACAACCCGAGTGACAATGAGTTGACGCTGTTTAACTCCGACCTCGGTACAAAGACTACGCTGACCAAGGCGGATATTGAGACACGGTTGGGCAAGACTCTTGAGTTCCTCGAAGTAGTGGTGAGGATGCAGGACGAATGGGCTATTAACAAGGAACTTACGGCTGAGGTAGTGAGAACCAACAACACGGGCGGCACCAAGATAGAGGACGGATATGCCGTGCTACGCGGTATCGGCTCGGGACTGGAATTTTTGCAAGGGCTGAAAGAAGGAGACCCTGTATATATAAATATAGGTATCAGCAACTCTCTGACGGGTGAGACGCCCAATATCATGCAACTGACGGCAGGCAACTGCTTGGTAATGAAAGACGGACGCCTGACACCGCGCAACTGGAACGAGACATATAACAATCAGAACTACCCGCGTACTGGCTTTGCTACCAATGCCACGCACGACAAAGTTTGGCTCCTTGTAATGGAGAAGCCCGGTATGTTTACCTACGAGATGTGCTCCATATTCAGGCATTTCGGTGCCACAGAGGCAGGTGGTGCAGACGGTGGCGGAAGTGCCCAGTTCAACTTGGGCGGGAAGATACTAAACCCCACCACAGAGGGTACGCCGCGTGCGGTAAGCAATTGCATTATGCTGTTCTCTACTGCCCCAGACGATGCGACAGTAACCGAGATGCGCAGCCCATCCACGTTCCTGCGTTTGCCCAAATATGCAATGCTGCGACCGACATTCTTGGGCTACAATCAATACGGTATGTTGGTAAGCAATGACCTGAGTGGCGTGGAACTGAGTTGTGCTCCCGAAACGGGTTATATACAAGATGGTCAGTTCGTATGTTTGGGTAGCGGCACCCTGACCGCCAAATACGGAGAGGCAGAACTGCCCATTCAGGTGGTGCTGGCAGATGATGCAGAGGTGGTTACGCGCTTGGACAGCATCCTTATCTCGGACAAAACGGAATATCCCATAGAGATTCAAGGTACTGTGAACGAGAAAACCTTTGCGGTGTTGCCAGCCGCTTTCACATGGACGATAGCAGACCCTGCAGTATGCGCCATCTCCGAGGACGGCGTATTGACCGGACTCAGCAATGGCAGGACGGTGGTTACGGGTACGTTGGGGGATAATACCCTGTCGCTGATTGTGAATGTAGAGATACCGACGGCAGACCCTCTCAAATGGGAAGACATGATAGCCATTGACACGCGCTGGAAGGTGAAGTCGTCTGCCAGCAGTTGGAATACGGCTTTCCAAGTAAATGGTGAAGGACTCTCCGAATTGTACCTCAACTTTACTGGCGGTCGCCAGGCAAATATCAAATTGACGGCAGATACACTGCTGTACTCTACGCCAAGCCTGATGGAGTTTCGCTTTACGCCACAAGGCGGATTGGTGGAGAAGGTGTCTATCGGTTTGCAAGCCAACAACAGCCATACGCATCAGATATTCGCAACAAATGACATTCAGCAAGATACAGAAAACAAGATAGTTGTTGATTTGCACGAGTTGTTCGGCTCGAAGGGTGATGTGGCTGTCTATCCGGTTCGCCTGGACTATATCACACTGTCGTTCAACGTGAAAGCAGCCAAACAGGAATACCGTATTCCGTTTGACGGCATCTATCTGTATTACAACTCTGCTCCTGAGACGGGCATTACCAGTCCGCAACTGACGGAAAGCACGACTGGAGCGCAAAAGGTCATCATCAACGGACAATTAGTAATCATAAACAACGGACATATTTATAACCTGTTAGGTCATGAAATCACGTACTAATATCAATCCTTGGTTCTGGGTACCGACCCTGTATTTCGCAGAGGGCGTACCGTATTTTATAGTCAATAACGTATCCGTAATGATGTTCACCCGAATGGGTGTCCCCAACGGGCAGATGGCATTGTACACATCGTTGCTGTACCTGCCGTGGCTGATTAAGCCGTTCTGGAGTCCGTTTGTGGATATTATCAAGACCAAACGCTGGTGGATACTCGCCATGCAGATACTCATGACCGCCGCCTTTGTGGGGCTTACGCTGAGTATTCCTTATCCGACAGCCGACATGATTGCCACCCAACAGACACCTATCTCGCTGTTTGCGGTGATGCTTGTCATCTTCTGGATTACCGCCTTTGCATCGGCTACGCATGATGTGGCGGCGGACGGCTTTTATATGTTGGCACTCTCGCAGGGCGACCAGTCATTGTTCGTGGGTATCCGTTCCACGTTCTACCGTATCTCTTCGCTCTTCGGACAAGGCGTATTGCTGACCATTGCCGGTCTGCTGGAGACCCATACGGGCAATATCCCCTTTGCGTGGCAGATGACACTGCTGATTACAGCGGTGCTGTTCGGTATCATCACCCTGTGGCACGTGTTCTTTATCCCTACACCTGCAGCAGACCGGTCGCATATAGACACCAATGCTGCCAACCGCAGTCTGGAGATACTGCGCGAGTTCGGACGTACGTTTGCCACGTATTTCAAGAAACCCGGGATATGGCTGGCGATGATATTCATGCTCGTTTACCGTCTGCCTGAGGCGTTTCTGATAAAGATGATTAACCCGTTCCTTGTCGCCTCTGTGGAGCAAGGCGGATTGGGGCTGAATACTGAGACGGTGGGTATTGCTTACGGTACGATAGGTATTCTGTTCCTGACCATCGGCGGTATCTTGGGCGGCATATTCGCATCGCGTGTGGGGCTGAAGAAAGCCATGTGGTGGATGGCAGCCTGTATGACTCTGCCCTGCTTCAGTTTTGTATATTTGAGTATGTGTCAGCCTGAGAATCTGATACTTATCTCCACGGCTATTGCGATAGAGCAGTTTGGTTACGGTTTCGGTTTCACCGCCTATATGCTGTATATGATGTACTTCTCGGAAGGCGAATTCAAGACCGCGCACTATGCTATCTGTACCGCTTTTATGGCAGGTAGTATGATGATACCGGGCATGTTCGCAGGGTATATACAGGAGGCTATCGGCTATCAGAACTTCTTCTGGATGGTTATCGGCTGCTGTCTTGCTACCGTGGCTGTCACGTTCTTTGCCCACAACAAAGTGGACGCCGAGTACGGCAAGAAATAGGTTCAAACAACAACGGTCTAATCACGCAAGATTATGAATATCAAACGAATCATTCCCGATACGCTGACGTGCTGCAACCTGCTGTGCGGCTCAGTGGCTGTGTTTATGGCTACGCAGAATGCCTTTTTGATAGCCTTTGTGCTGATTCTGTGCGGAGCAGTGTTTGACTTCTTCGACGGTGCTTCCGCCCGATTGCTGCGGGTGCCTTCGCCTATCGGTGTGGAGTTGGATTCGTTGGCTGATGACATCACTTTCGGGTTGGCACCGTCGATGATGCTCTGTTGCTATCTGCGCCCTGTGATAGGGTGGTGGTGTCTGCTGGCACTGGTTATGGCAGCGTTCTCGGCACTGCGGTTGGCGAAGTTCAATCTGGATAAGCGTCAGACCTCGTCCTTTATCGGATTGGCTACACCTCCCAATGCCATCTTCTGGGCTTCATTGACCTGTATGCCTTATGCCATTGTGGATACTGATTGGATGCCATGGGTGATGATAGGCATGAGTTTTCTCAGTTGCTATTTGTTGATTAGCGAGATACCGTTCTTCGGGTTGAAGTTCCACAACCTGACGTGGCGTGACAACTGGCGCGCCTATCTGTTCTTGATTGGTTGTGTGGTGATTATCACATTCTGCGTGGTACGTGCCTGCCAGTATGGGCACCCCGAACTGGCTACGTTTGCCGGCTGTGCATGTATCCTGTGGTATGTGCTGTACAACCTCATCACCCTACCATCGCGCAAATGAGGGGGCTCAAGCGACTGTTCGGTGTAGCCCTGTGCTGTGTGGCAACGATGGGCATGTGGGCGGAGACGATGCCCGACGGGTACTATGATGCCATTCAAGGGCAACGGAACTCGGTGCTCAAGACCACGCTCCACCTGCTCATTCGCGGCGGCGAGCGTTATGCCTACGGACCTGCCACTTACCACACTACCAACAATACTGCCAAGAAAGACTCCGTATCGCCTTCGGGCGAGATTATCTACCACAAGGGCGACACCCTGTGGCGCAAAGGGGACTTTAAGGCGCATGGTACGTGGTCTGCATTCTTGACCTGCGACAGGCAGTCGGACGGCAGTATATGGGACATGTACTCGGCTACCAAACGCTATTTCCCTATCGCGGGCGGCAGTGCGGCAGGGTTGGACATTGAGCATTGCTTCCCTAAGTCATGGTGGGGCGGTGCGGAAAACGATGCCTACAAGGACCTCTACCATCTCAATCCCGCGGACAGGGCGGCGAACAACAATAAGTCCAACTACCCTCCAGGGATACTGGCTGATTCCTCGAAGGTGAATAACGGCTGCTTCTTTATGGGGCGTGACAAGACTTGGGGCGGGCTGGCGTTTACCGTAGCAGACGAATACAAAGGCGATTTCGCACGTGCGTACTTCTATATAGCAACTGCTTACCAGGACTTTGCGTGGGTGTCGGACTACAGCAAATACGCGAACAACACCTCGTACCTGACCCTCACGCCTTACCTCACGCAGATTCTGCTGGATTGGCACCGAACCGACCCCGTGAGTGAGAAAGAGATTGACCGTCTGGATGCTATCTCGTCTATCCAGCACAACCGGAATCCGTATATCGAGTACCCCGAGTTGGTGGAATATATCTGGGGCAACAAGCAAGGCGAAGCCGTTGATTTACATACCCTTGTGCGCACCACATCCGACCAATATACGGTGCCTTACGACACCATTAATCCGTTGGCATACGCCGCTACGGTCATCTCCGCCAAAGGCTTTATCGCCCATTGGAAAGACCAAGGGCGCGAGTCGTATATGCTGGAGGTGTTCACCCGCACAGAGTCGGGCAAGAATGACACCTTAATCCGTATGCCCGGATTCAACAAAAGCATAGTCGAAAGTAGCAAAGGTCATATACAATGGTTGTCTGAAGACGGGAATTCTGCTGCCAAGTTCACGAATATGGACGGCACACACGCCATCTGCTCCTCTACGACTTCTGCCAAACGGCAAATACGCTTTGCAAACTTCGGCAAAGCACCTGCCCACACGCGCTTGACGGTGAAGTGCGCTGTCTATAAGGGTGACAAGACCGCCGACCTCATCGTGCGCGGAGACAATGACACCGTGCTATACACCCGGCCCCTTGTGTTGGACGATGCCTACTACACTTTCGACATTCCTGAGGGCACCCAACGGATTTCCCTCATTCAGAAAGAGATAGGCAAAGCAGGTAACTACCACCGCATATCTTTCCAACAAGCGTTCTTATATTCAGGCGATTATGTCATTACAGAGGAGCCGTTGGAGGGCTATCCGCTGTCGGTAGAGGGTACTTCATACCACGTGACGCACAGCCTGCCTGCGGGGCTGACCGTCTATTATCGCGTGACGCCTGCGGGGTTGCGCACTTCCAATATGATTGCCACTGTGGTGCCCGTAGCAACACACGCGGACGCTTCCGATACTATGCGGCAGAACGATGCACCCCAAAAAGTGATTATTCATGGCGAACTCTACATCATCCGGCAAGGCAAGACCTACGACCTCATGGGGCGCCAACGTTAGTCCGTTCCTTGTGCCTACACTGCTGCTCCTGCTTGCGTTGGGGGTAGCCTTGCTTTGCGTGCCAAAGGGCATATTGCACCTCTGTCTTTGCGACCACCATATGCCATTCTTGGACGCAGTGTTGCCTTTCTACTCCGATATGGTCAATTGGCTGCCGTACACGGTAGCGGTACTCCTGTTGCTGTATCGTGCGGGTTGGTCGGTGTTCCTCGCGGGCGATATACTGCTGACTACCATCGTGGTACAGCCGATAAAGCACCTTGTTCGCGCACCCCGCCCCCTGACGTGGTTTGCGGAGAATATGCCCGATGTCGCGCTGCCACTGACCGATGGCGTACGGATGAACTATTGGTTGTCGTTCCCTTCGGGGCACACCACCACGTTCTTTATGCTCTTTTTCACACTCAGTCTCATTGCCATGACCGACGGTTGGCGCGGCAAGTACCTGTGGTCGGTGTTCTTCTTCCTGCTTGCTGTAGTGGGCGCATACTCGCGGATTTACCTCAGTCAGCACTTTGCGTTGGATGTCTTCGCGGGGATATGGGCGGCTGTCCTGTGCACTTTGTTGATGTACTTTGTGTATGTTCCCAAGACGATAAACAGCCGTTTTTGGACGTGGAACCTCCGCAAACTGAAAAAATAACGAAAAAATGCACTTTTTTTGCCCGGACATTTGGTGGTATCAAGAAAAAGCAGTATCTTTGCACCCGCTTTCGAGAAGGAACGACTGCTGAAGAGAATTCCGACTACGAAAAGGGCGTTTAGCTCAGCTGGTTTAGAGCATCTGCCTTACAAGCAGAGGGTCTGCGGTTCGAATCCGTAAACGCCCACAAAAGAGAGGATTGGCAACTACCAATCCTTTTTCTTTTTGGGTCAATAGATGCATTGAATGGCGCACGAGAAATACAAAATGCAAAAGATTGCGCCCATCTTTGGTGTATTATTGTGCACTATGCGCAATAAAAAAGATGGAAATGATGTATCTTTGCATTGTCTTTCAAGAGCGGGTGAGACCCGCGAAAGACCCGCGATACACCCGCGACAAAGACGCGAAGT
>DLLA01000094.1:10511-11962 GCA_002479035.1 Bacteroidales bacterium UBA7574
TCCCTTGCGTATCCCTTGCTGATTGTATTCCGTTTGAAACGACTAAAAACAGGACGGGATGCAGAGAAGAATGATTTACAGATATTGATATTCCCGATCGAGATTGCGGTAGGAAATGGCTTCGGTGAGGTGCTGCGGGAGAATGTCTGCGGACGAATCAAGGTCGGCAATCGTACGGGCAACTTTCAAAATACGGTCATAGGCACGGGCAGAAAGCCCCATCTTGGTCATCGCATACGACAGGAGTTGGTCGCAGTCGGGACTCAGCGGGCAGTATTGGCGTAGCAGTTTGGGCGTCATCTGGGCATTGCAATGAACAGGGGCAGCAGCATGAGTATTGTATTCTGCAAAACGTTCGCGCTGGATTGCACGGGCACGCATGACGCGGAGGCGCATGGCTTCGCTGCTCTCGCCAGGGGCAGTGGCACGGAGTTGGTCGTAAGGCACTGCCTGTATATCACACTGAATATCAATACGATCAAGCAGCGGTCCAGAGATACGGCTGAGGTATCGCTGAATCTGCGCAGGGGTGCAGGTACACGGATGGGCGGGGTTGTTCTCGCCGAAGTGCCCACACGGGCAAGGGTTCATGGCAGCAACGAGCATGAATGAGGCGGGGTACTCAATGCTCATCTTGGTGCGCGTGACACATATCTTGCGGTCTTCAAGCGGTTGGCGCATAACCTCAAGGGCAGAACGTTTGTATTCAGGAAGTTCATCCAAGAAAAGTACGCCATTGTGCGCAAGACTGATTTCGCCGGGTTTGGGATTGCTTCCGCCCCCCACAAGAGCCACATCAGTGACGGTATGGTGAGGGCTGCGGAAAGGACGTTGGACAATAAGGGCACTGCTGTTGCCCTGCGCATCACGACGCTGTGCCATCATGCCCGAGACTGAGTATATCTTCGTGGTTTCAAGTGCCTCGGATAGCGTGAGCGGTGGCAAGATAGACGGTAATCGTTTGGCAATCATACTCTTACCTGCGCCAGGAGGTCCTATCATCAGCAGGTTGTGACCGCCTGCAGCAGCCACTTCGACAGCACGACGGACATTCTCCTGCCCGCGGACATCGGCGAAATCAAGGTCTGTGGGAAAGGCATGCAGTTGGAACTCCGCCTCTATATCCACGTGCGTGGGCGTGAACTCCTGCGTACCGTTGAGCATTCGGACAACCTCCTGCAGTTCGTGCAGCCCATAGACCTCCAACCCATCCACGACAGCGGCTTCGCGAGCGTTTTCGGCAGGCAAGATAATACCCCGAAAGCCTGCGCGGCGCGCCGCCAAGGCGATAGGCAGAACGCCTTGAATGGGGTGCAACGAGCCGTCGAGCGAAAGTTCGCCCATGATGAGGAAGTGCTCCAAATCGGCTGTGCGCACCTCTTCTTCGGCAGCAAGAATGCCAATGGCAAGGGGCAGGTCATAAGCGGCACCCTCCTTGCGAATATCGGCGG
>DLLA01000094.1:11998-30336 GCA_002479035.1 Bacteroidales bacterium UBA7574
GGCGGGTGCCATATTGATAGTCAGCGTGTGCTTGGGGCGACCATAGCCATTCACGGTGATGGCAGAGATAATGCGCTCGCGGCTCTCCTTGACGGCATTGTCAGGCAGTCCGACGAGGGTGAAGTCATAGCCCGCTACGGCATGCACTTCGATGGTAACTATCACTGCATCAATGCCTTGTAAGGCTGCGCCGAAACACTTGATTAACATAAGCGGATTTGCGATTTTAGGATTTATGATGTACGATTTGCGCCCCGTTTGGAGTTAGCGGGGCACGCTGTCACGTGGCGTTGCTGTCCGCAGGCTGTCAGTCTTGTGCCGTGGGGTCCAATTGAAATCGTGCTTGAATACAAAACCGATACCCTGCACCGTATTCGCCTGTTTGAGCGAGTACTTGTCCACGGTGTGGGTGTACGCCTTGAGACGCAGTTTGCCGTTTTCGGTCAGCATATACTCCACATCGAGGTCGCCAAAAAACGGTCGGTTGCTGAGGTCATTGTAGCGATAGCCGAAATTGCCATTGATAAGCAATTGATTGACAGGGTGTATCTGGAAATTCGCCTCATACTCTTGGCTGGCAGTCTCGCCCTCGCCGTCAGTCCGGATGTTGAACCCCATAGTGAAGACGTCAGTCAGTTTGCTGAGCCACGAATTAATTTGCCCCGTGAGCGTGGAGGAGAGCAGCGAATAGGTCTCATTCAATCCTACATTTCGGGTGTTCTGGAGGTACTCCGGTGTGTAGAACCTGTTGAAAACCAGCAGATAAATGATTTGCCGCATCAGCATCTCGTTGGTATTGATGATAGAGCGCACCTGACTCTGCACCGCCTCGTCAGACTGTGGCAATTCGACCGCAAACGAGATGATTGGGTTAAAAAGTTGGTCGGTCATGTGAAGCACACAATTCACCGGCACAGAGGTCCTGTTTGTGGAAATCTGCGAGACATCACTGCCGTAAAGGTCACGCAATGAGGCTGTTAGGTGGTATTTGCCGGTAATATCCACGGTAGGCGAAGTGGGGTCACCGTTCCATATCACGCGACTGCCTTCGGCTATCTCAAAGTTGCGGCGGACGATGTTGCCCAGCGAGAAAGAGAACAGCCCCGACTGCAAAGTATAGGTACCGAGCAGTTGGATATTGCCCGTCCTGTCATCGTAATCAAGGCGCAAATTGCCTTCGCCGACACCGCGCAACCCGTCATCTCCGCCCATCTTGAGGTTGATTTCCGCCATCGGAGTGGCTTCCACCAACAGCGACAAGATGACGCGAGTGCTGCTTTTCGTCTTCTTGACAGATGTCTTGGGTGCCTCTTGATGCAACAGGCGGAGCAGGCTGTTGGTCGTGGTATCGGGCTCCACAAAATTGATAAACGATGTGGAGGATGCAGTGCTGGCAGTGGCAATGCTGAGGTAGAACTTGGTCTTTGAGTCTGTCCGCGCATTCACGCCGATACGGCACTCCTGCTCATCACCGCGAATAGTCACACTACCCGTGCCGTACACTTTGCCGTAGAACATCGCCTGAGGGTCGTAGGGCAGGTTGAGTGCCTGCATATTGCTCACATTGGCGGTCATGTCATAGTGGAAATCCTCGAACAGCGTGTGCGTGATAATGCCACTGAATGTTCCCGTATGCCCTTCCAAATCATGCAGCGTGATATGCGGAAAACGTATGGAAGTGGAGTCCATAAAGACGGAATCGGAGAATATGAACGTCGCACCTATCTGAGGCACAGTCAGTTGCGCGTTCTTGCCGTACATGGCAGCGGTTATATAGGTGTCGCGTTCATGCCCGTCAATATGCAGGTTGCCATAGCCCAAACCTTTGAGGTCGCTGAGTATTCCTTTCGTCCAGAAATTCACAATTGCAAGGTTCACACTATCGCACGCGATATCAAGTTCCCAACGCTTTTCTGGCTTCACCAGCCCGTCCACATGGGCAATCACCACATTGGTCGTATCAATCACATCGCCCGTGATGACCATCGTCTTCTCCTCGCGGTTGAGATGCGCCTCTGCCACAGCCCTGCCCAACGGTACGCCGTTCAGCCCTGCCTCGGGAATGACGGCTTGCGCCTCAAACACCGGTTGCGAAAACAGTCCGTAGATGGTCGCCCACCCCGTCAGCAATCCGTCCACCGACAGGGCATGCGAGGCATTGGTGTAGCCCAACAGATAGTTCACATTGATATTCTGCAACTCAACACTGATGGAATCCTCCGCATGGGGCGATGCCATCCCATGCGCGCGTATGGATTGGTGGTTGGTACTGAGGCTGAAATGCTCCACCCCCAGTGTTTTTTCGGCAACAGTATAGACCACATGGGCGTCGCCGATACTCCATATTGAGTCATTGAGCACGATGTCACTGGGGTGGATATGCACATCCAGCAGGGGTTTGTCGGCATATTTGGCAAGCCGCGACGACACACGGATAGTACCCGCATTGCGCACGCTGTCAGTGTTGTCCAACCGCACCGTCAGCCCCACCACATCATCTTTCGCATTCACATCCACGCGGGCTCTGAGGTCGCCTATCTTGGCAGCGGTGGGGTTATCCTGTGGCAGGTGGCTCAAAACGTACAACGACATATTCAACCTGTCGTCTGTATTGTCCACTGACAATGTCACATCCTCCATCCATGCCCCCTGTGTCAGCACCTTGGGCACGTATGCCTGCAAACCGAACTGACTGTCGCTCTCATGAATAAATCCCTTCAATGTAGGGTACAACGGCACGTCGATGCCCAAGTCTAATGCCTTCGTAATCTGCTCTATATTACGCAGATAGACATAAAAATCCAAGTCATTGGGCATACGTTTGCTCACAGGACCCGTGTAGGGAGACACCAATGCCGGCAGATACTGATTGAGGAACGCATGGAAGGTGGACGGCAATGTCGTGTATGAGAACGGACCGCTGATGCCCGCCGTCAAGTAGTCCGATTGAATACGCAACTGGTGTGCGGGGCGTTTCCCTTGAGCCACATTATCCACCTCCATCTTCATCTGCTCCATCACCGTCGTCTGTCCGTCGTTGGTGAGCGTGAGCGTATCCACAATCACGTAACCTATAAGATTATCAAGCACTTGCGATACATTATTACCCGATGTAAACAGGCTCACGTATGTCATCGCGCCCAACTCCAAAGTAGGATATTTCTCTGTCAGATGCACGGCTGCCGGACGGAAATGCTCCACGCGCACAGTGAAATCCATACGTGTATCTCGTTCCGAAAAGTCCGCCAAACCTTCCAAATGCAGCCCGATATTCTCATCGTCTATATGCAGCGTACCATGAATTTCTTGGTCGGCAAAGCCTCCGTCGAAATGAATATCGCGATACGTATATCCTTTATATTCAATCTTTTGCACTTGCGCATCTGCCGTACACGAGAACACCTTGTCCCACTTCCCGTCCACATGTGCACCAAACGCAATCACACCCAAATTCTTCTGCCCGAGCAATCGCCCGAGATGGAAACGCCTTGTGGACACACGCCCGCAGAACGCCACCCGCCGCAAAGTAGTGTCAGCATGCATATCGCCGTTCACAGTCACCGTCCCCAAGGAGGTGTTGAATCCACCGCGCAACCGCACATTCTCTATCCGCCCGTCCATTTCACCATGGTAGTGTATATGCCCCAAAGCCGCCACAGGCTGCGGCAGGTGTATGGGTTTTAGCAGCAGTTCCGACAGCATATCTTGCAGCAGCGCATGGTGACAATACAGGTCTTCGCAGTCTGCATGCACGTACAGCGAGTCCAATTCCGTAGGGTGATACACCGCCACATCGCCGACAAACATCTGCTGACCGCGGTATGTCAACTGCATCGCATCGGCAAACAGCGAGTCCAAATTGCCGTGCAATGTCGCCTCAAAACGGGCATCCAACCTGTCCAATTGTGCCCTGAGCGTCAGCGCGCGAAGGGTGAAATCCACAGAATCGCTGCTCCACACGGGCAAGGTCAGGTCGAGGTTCAACCTGTCCACCAGCAACTCCTTATATCGCACGCGTGTATCTGTCAGCCGCAACTCGTCAATGTTCACGCGCAACGGGAACGCCGACGAGTCCGTCTTGAACATATCCAGCAGATACTGGCAATTCAGCGTCGTGTCATTCACCGTCTGGATATTCACGTATGGGCGTTGCAGTTCCACTTGTGTCAGGTCCAACCGCTTATTCCGCAGCAGCAATGGGTGGAAATGAATATGCACGTGTTCCACAAATGCCAACGTATCTCGTTGCTGGTCACTCACATACACGCTGTCTATGGTCAGTCTGTTCAGCGGTTGGTAGTATAGTCGCCCCACATGCACATCAGCCCCCCAACGCTCCGACAACTTATCCGTCACCAGTCCCATCAGGAACGTCTGCACCCTGCTCTGTTTCAACAGCACCACAGCCGTCCCGCTCAGCACAACCACTATCCCCACCGCAATCACAATGGCAATCAGGATGCCCTTGACCACTTTCCAACCCTTCTTGCCGCCTTCCTTTTTTTTGCCGTCCCCCCCCCTCTTTTCCGCATATTCCACACCTTCCCCTGCAAGAGTTTTCGTCTCCTGTTCCCCTTGTCTTATTTGGCTTTCCTGCACTTCCAAACCGCTCGTTACAAGGTCTTCGTTCCTATTTTTGCCTTCTTCACCCATTACTAAACTATCCCGCAAAGGTACAAAAAATGCACCATATCTGCAAGCAATCCTTAATTTTTGCACATTTTCATCACACCACGCCCCCACTCCCCCTCCTCAACGAAACATGCAATTCTGCATTCTCAATTCTTCATTCTTAATTCTTAATTCTCAATTCTTCATTCTTAATTTCCCCGCCCTCCCTTTCCCACGAAACATGCAATTCTTCATTCTTAATTTTTCATTCTTAATTGCCAATATGGTTTTCATCGAAGGATAACCGATAGATAACCGAAGGATAACCGAAAGATAACCGAAGGATAATAACGACCATGTCGCACCCTTCCAGCACAATTGCCGCGGGAAAAAAGGGCACTCCTTGTATATATGAAAGATTTGTCGTATATTTGCAGGTTGAAATGCAATGCAGAGATAACAATCTCTTACAACATCCAAACACCTGACATCAAATGGCAAGACGAATCTCCAAACCCACCACCCGCACCACTGCGGGCGATACAGATACGAAACCTATCCGCGTAGAGCGCGAGCGCAAGTTCGACCTGCGGCAGACTTTCCGAGGTCTGTCGGACATCCTTCATAGCACCCGTTTTCGGCTGATAATGGGCATCGTGCTGTTGGCTGTGGCGTTGATGCTGCTCATCGCTTATATCAGTTTCTTCTTCACGGGTGCCAACGACTACTCTATCATAGAGCATGCCGCCGACCGCCGCGCGATGCGTGCGGGCATCACCAACGCATTGGGGCTTCCCGGGGCGGTGATTTCACGAGGGTTGATAGACGGAGCCTTCGGCATCGTTGTCATCCTGCCCATTCTGGCATTGGGGGTATATGCGGTGAGGTTGCTGTACGAGTTTCCGATGAAAGGTTGGAAAGTGCTGTTTATCACGCTATTCGGCATGTTTTGGGGCTCTATTGTCCTCGGGTTTGCACAGCAGATGACGGGCATCGGTTCGTTCTTCCGCTGGGGCGGTGCGCACGGTCAAATCATCTCCGAGTGGGCGACCTCCTACATCCAATGGCTGGGGCTTCTGCTCATTCTGGTGGTCGTGCTTGTGATATTCCTTATTGTCATCGACCGTCATTTTGTGGACAACTGCCGCCGTTTCGGGCAATGGTGCAAGCGTCTCTTTGCGCGTAAGCCGAAGCCCCAAGAAGAGCAAGAAAGTACTGATGTTCAGGAAAATACAGGCAACGTGCCCATTGAGATACATATAGAGCCCAACGGTGAGGACACCAACGGGAATACCATCAACATTGACATCACAAACGCAGACTCTCCCGCCGGAGATACCGCTCCTGCGGGCGAGATTACCGTCACCATTGAGAATACGCACACGCAAGATGACCTTCCGGAAGAGCCTTCCGAGCCTGAGCCGGAAGACGAGACGGGCGATGCCCCCCTCGACATCGAAGAGCCGCAGGACGTGGAACTCAGCGAGCAAGACCCTGATTTTCTGCTGCATAAACTCGGTCCCTACGACCCGCGCAAGGACCTCGAGAACTACCATTTCCCGCCGCTGAACCTCCTCAAGGTCTATGACAACGAGACCGCGCCCGTCATCAACCAAGACGAGCAGCAGGCGAATGCCAACCGCATCGTGACCACTCTGCGCAACTTCGGCATCGAAATCGACAGCATCAAAGCCACCGTCGGACCGACCGTCACGCTCTACGAGTTGGTCCCCAAGGCGGGCATCAAAATATCGAAAATAGCCAACCTCGAGAACGACATCATGCTCTCGCTGTCCGCCACGGGCATCCGTATTATCGCCCCCATGCCGGGCAAGGGGACCATCGGCATCGAGGTGCCCAACGAAAAGCCGCAGACCGTGAGCATGCACTCGGTGATAGCGTCCAAACGCTTCCAAGACGAGCAGAAGATGCGCCTGCCCATCGCCATCGGCCGCACCATCACCAACGAGGTCTTCCTTTTCGACCTCGCCAAGACGCCGCACTTGCTGGTGGCGGGAGCCACGGGTCAAGGTAAGTCCGTGGCTATCAATGCCATACTCACTTCGCTGCTCTACAAGAAGCACCCCGCGGAACTCAAACTGGTGCTGGTGGACCCCAAGATGGTCGAGTTCTCGCCCTACAAGGAACTCTACCGCCACTACCTCGCCGCCATGCCCGATGTGGAGGAGAAGGACATCATCATCACCGACTGCGACAAGGTGATTAACACGCTCAACTCCCTCGTCATCGAGATGGAGAACCGCTACAAACTGCTCATGGATGCCGGAGTGCGCAACCTCGAGGACTACAACGACAAGTTTGTCAAGCGCCGCCTGAACCCCGAGAAACTCGTGGCGGACGCGCTACATCACCGCTATCTGCCTTATATTGTGATAGTTATCGACGAGTACGGTGACTTTATCATGCAGGCGGGCAAGCAGGTGGAGACCCCTATCGCCCGCATCACGCAGAAGGCGCGCGCCGTGGGTATGCACATGATTCTCGCCACCCAACGCCCGTCCGTGAACATCGTCACGGGTGTCATCAAAGCGAATATCCCGACCCGTATCGCCCTGCGCACGCAGTCCGTCATCGACTCCCGCACCGTCCTCGACGCCAAAGGTGCCGAGCAACTCATCGGTCGCGGCGACATGCTCTACGCCGGCAACGGCAACATCACCCGTATCCAATGCGCCTTCGTGGACACCCCCGAGGTGGATGCCATCGTGGATTACATCAAGGACGAGCAGCACTACTTCGAGCCCTACCAACTGCCCGAGTATATCCCTGAGGGTCAGGAAGATGCAGTCACCCCGGGCAGCGTGGATATGAAGCGACTCGACCCCATGTTTGCCGACGTGGCGCGCTACGTGGTTGCCAAGCAGGAGGGCTCCACTTCGCGCCTGCAACGCGCATTCGAGATAGGCTACAACCGTGCGGGCAAACTGTCCGACCAACTCGAAGCCGCGGGCATCGTCGGACCCAACAAGGGGCCCAAAGGGCGCGATGTGCTGATTCAGGACATGGACATGCTAGAGCAGAAACTGCAGGAACTCGGTGCCGTCTAATTAAATAAGGTATCCCTCACCATGTTACTTGTAGTAGAATACCCGCTTTGTTGAGCCCCCTCTTTAGCGGGGTCCCTACGAGCCCGATAGGGCAAAGTGGGGTGCTCTTGAGGGGGTTGGGGGAGTCTCTTAAATAATATCAATACCTCCCCGCGTTTTTGTCGGGTCAAACAGCAAGGGATGCGCAACCCATGCGCAAGGGATAGGCAACGGATAGAATATAAACAATAGTAAAACAAGCAATGAATATCATAAACAATATCATACAGTATCTAACTCCCAACTCCCCCTCCTTGAGGGGGTTGGGGGGAGTCCTGCCCTCTTTGCGCAAGGTTCTTGGGGGAGTCCTGCTACTTTTCTGCCTGTCAGCCAACGCCTCCACCCTCCCCGCGCTCTTATCCGCGTTGGAGGACAAGACACTCCGCTCGGACTTCACCATTACCGTCACCGACGACCAGTCGCAACCCATGACCTACTCGGGCACACTCACCATGCACGGCAGGCAGTTCCTTCTGTCGATGTGGGCTATCGAAACGGCTTACGATGGGCAGACGTTCTATATGTACAGCGCAGATTCTGAGGAACTTACGCTCTCCACGCCCACCGAGGAGGAGTTGCTCCAAACCAACCCGTTCCTCTACGCCAAGGCACTCGTCCCTGTCTGCAAGGTGGACGAAAAAGTCCTTTCCGGCAAGGGGCAGACCCTCATCACCCTCACCCCCAACGACCTTTCGGCGGGCATTGCGCGGTTCGTGTTCAAGGTCGAAACCGCCACTCTGCTCCCCTTGTCGGTAGAACTGCGCGAGACCACAAGCAGGACCACCTCTCTTCGCCTCACAAACCCCGCGTACATCACTGACCCTCAGTCGTTTACTATCGAAAAGCCCGACGCCTTTCTCAACGACCTAAGATAACAAATACCCCACCCACAAGCATAAAATCCAAATAAAATACAGCATGAACACCCCAACTACTGACTCTGCTTTGCAGTCCCCCTCTCTGAGGGGGTCGGGGGAGTCTTTCACCAAATGCCTCATCATCGGCTCCGGCCCTGCGGGCTACACTGCCGCCATCTACGCCTCGCGCGCTAACCTCCACCCTGTCCTCTTCGAGGGCATGCAGGTGGGCGGACAACTCATGATTACCACCGAAGTGGAGAATTTCCCGGGCTACCCGGACGGTGTCGAACCCTTTCAGATGATGGACGACATGCGTCGTCAGGCGGAACGTTTTGGCGCAGACATACGTGCGGGCGTGGTCACCAAAGTGGACTTCAGCACCTCGCCCAAGCGTGTGCAGATTGACGACAACGAGTGGTGGACCGCCGACACGGTCATCATCGCCACGGGCGCGAGTGCCAAGTTCCTCGGCATACAGTCCGAAGAGGACTACAAGGGGCGCGGAGTCTCGGCGTGCGCTACGTGCGACGGGTTCTTCTACCGCAAAAAGACGGTGGCTGTCGTAGGCGGCGGCGACACGGCGTGCGAGGAAGCGTCATACCTCGCGGGGCTGTGCGAAAAGGTCTATATGATTGTCCGCAAACCCTACCTGCGCGCCTCCGACATCATGCAGAAGCGTGTGCTGGAGAATCCGAGAATCGAAGTGCTCTTCGAGTGCAACACCCTGCGTCTCACGGGCGAAGACAAGGTACACGGCGCAGACCTTATATATAAGAAAGGCACGCCCGACGAGCAACTCCGCCACATAGATATTGAGGGTTTCTTCCTCGCCATCGGGCATCGTCCCAATACGGATTTGTTTGCCGGCTACTTGAACCGCGATGCCGAAGGCTACATCATCACGGACGCCGACAGCCCCCGCACGAATGTGCCGGGCGTCTTTGCCGCAGGCGATTGTGCCGACCCGCACTACCGCCAAGCCATCGTCGCCGCCGCCTCCGGCTGCAAAGCCGCCATGGACGCCGACCGCTTCCTCTCGGCACACGCCTAATCTACGCCAGCACGGCGTACCGCGCACGCAAGCGCCACCCGCCGCAGTCACAAACAGCAAGCACCCCGAAAGACCTGTCTGTCAGTCTTTCGGGGTGCTTGTCATCTGTCTCGGAGTATCGTTTTCTTACTTCACCACTACGAGGTAGTAGTTCTTCTTGCCTTTCTGGAAGAGGATGTACTTGTCGTTGAGCAATGCCGTGGTGGTGATGGGCGTTTGGGGGTCGGTCAGTTTCTCTTTGTTCATGGAGAAGCCATTGGCTTGTATCATCTTGCGCGCCTCACCCTTGCTGGGGAAGATGTGCGTCTTCTCGGCAAGGAGGTCAAGTGGTGCTATACCGGCTTCGAGTTCGGCACGGCTGATTTCGTACTGCTCTACCCCATCAAATACCTGAAGGAAGGTCTCCTCATCGAGTTTGTGCAGGGCTTCTGCCGTAGCGTTTCCGAAAAGGATGTTGCTTGCCTCCACGGCAGCATCGTAGTCCTCGCGGCTGTGTACCATCACGGTCACCTCTTCCGCAAGGCGTTTCTGCAGCAAGCGCAGGTGCGGGGCTTGGTCATGCTCGGCGATGAGTGCGTCAATCTCCGCTTTATCCAAACAGGTGAATATCTTGATATATCGTTTGGCATCCGTGTCGCTCACGTTAAGCCAGAACTGATAGAAGCGATACGGACTTGTATAGCGGCGGTCAAGCCAGATATTGCCACTCTCTGTCTTGCCGAACTTGCCGCCGTCGGCTTTGGTAATGAGCGGGCAAGTGAGGGCATAAGCCTCGCCACCGCCCATCTTGCGGATGAGTTCGATACCCGTAGTGATGTTGCCCCATTGGTCGGAGCCACCCATCTGCATCTTGCAGTTCTTATGCTTGTTAAGGTACACAAAATCATAGCCTTGCAGCAACTGATAGGTGAACTCGGTGAACGACATGCCTTGTGAGAACTCTCCGTTGAAGCGTTTCTTGACTGAGTCTTTCGCCATCATGTAGTTGACGGTGATGAGTTTGCCCACGTTGCGTGCGAAATCCAAGAAGGTGTAGTCCTTCATCCAATCGTAGTTGTTCACCAACTCGGCGGCATTGTCACCGTGACCGAAGTCGAGGAACTTCTCCAGTTGCTTCTGTATGCACTCTTGGTTATGGCGTAAGGTCTTCTCGTCCAGCAGGTTACGTTCTGCAGACTTGCCACTGGGGTCGCCAATCATACCCGTAGCCCCGCCAATGAGGGCGATAGGCTTGTGCCCGCAGCGTTGCAAATGCTTGAGCATCATTATGCCGCACAAGTGACCAATGTGCAGGCTGTCAGCGGTAGGATCAATGCCCACATACGCAGCCGTTGGCTCTTTCATGAGTTGTTCTTCCGTACCGGGCATGATGTCCTGCAGCATACCACGCCATCTGAGTTCTTCTACGAAATTCTTCATCGACTTAATGGATAAATATCTGTTTCTTTTTCACTCCTTATATATAATATGCCTTCTTGCAACCCATCTGCTCCCACACCCCTATCCTGCCGCACACTTTGTCGCAATCAGACCGACAAAGTTAGTCGTTTTTTCCGATATACACAAATTCCATTCATAATATGTTATTTTCCCCACCTGCTCTCAATACCCCGCATTCCCCCTGTTCATGCACTGTCACGCCGCTCCGCACGTCTTTTTCTTCCGAAAAAGACGACATTCTTTAAGAAAACACCAATTTACACCACGAAAAATCATTACGAATAGAAACATTTGTTTGTTCACATCAAAAATAAGTAGTACCTTTGCACCGTTGAGGTCCTTGCCGTGTAGGACCGCCATAGTATGTACAACCATTCACACATAATACTGACAACTATCAGCACATATCGCAAACAGATATCAAACGACGTGTAAGAAGTACACTAACTTTCTCATTACTAACTATTTAATCTTTCATTCACTATGAAGAAAATTCTTCTCGTAGCACTTGCTACACTCGCACTCATCGGGTGCAACAACCAGCAATCGCAGTTGGATTTCAACGACATCGTAGGCAGAGCCGTTGTGCAAGGCTACGTCTATGTGGACCGTGGCTATCAGCAGGATGGCAACGCCTATGTCCTTATCAACGAACCGGCAGAGGGCTGTGCTGTCGCAGTCAAAGTGCCGTACAAGAAGTACGATGCCAATGCCACAGACGGGGACAAGATATTCGAAGCCGTATGCGACGCCAACGGATTCTATTCCGTTGAAATACCTGTAGGTCAGGCTGCTATCACGGGTGCAACGGTACACACACGCCCGTTCACAGGCAAGTACTTCGACATGGTCAATGGCAACGTCATGGAAATCGAAGCCTCTTTCGCGGAATCGCAAACATCGGTGGATATTGAGAACGGCAAGACCTTTACGGCGGCCAACATGATTGTTACCAAAGACGTTACCGCACCCAACTTTTCACGCCAACAAGTCATCACCCTTTCCGGTCAGATTGCACAGATGTACGAGAAGCGGACGTGGATTGACAGCGAAGACTATGACAAGGGTTACACGGTTTCGGCGGACAAGCAGAATGCCAATCAGGCTGTAAAACTCAAGGTTGAGTTCTCCAACAATAATCCCCAGTACGCATCGCAGAAACTGATTTACGACATCACAACAGATGAAACGGGCAACTATACCCTCTCCGCAAACCTCTACGACGTATGGGACATCAATGATGTAGAAGTCTCTGTTACTGCCCAGTCATATCTCAGCAGCACCACACACTACTACAAGAAGTTCAACAAGGACGACAAGAAATTCGAGGATAAGACCCAGACCGTGGAAGGGTACTATAATGGCTACACCCTCAACGACAAACTCAGCGAAGGCGACAAACTCATAGGTCACACCATATCCACAATGTCACTCGACTTTGTGCCCAACTACGCCACACAGACCATCTATGGCATTGGCAACACAAGCATTGACATCGTCAATGGCGAGACTATCTATCTGTCCGACAATGTACTTGGTTGGCACTACTAATCCGTTATTCACTCACAACTAATTGACTGTCAATATGAAAAAGATATCATGTCTCTTTCTCGCCGCAGCACTGACCATGCCTATGGTTGCTGCCGAGAAACTCACACCCGAGGAGCGTGCTACGCGCGACTATTCCACATGGTTGCCCGCCAAAGGCGATTTCTCGCTCGGATTCTCGCTGGACCCTCTCACCACTTATCTGGGCAATTTCTTCAATGGCAACACCAACAATGCCCTGGGTGCTTTGGGTGGAGAACCAATCAACGACGCAGCCTCGCAACTCGCTTGGGGCAAGCCCATCGTATCTATCATGGGCACTTACATGCTCTCCGACAACCTTGCTGCCAAGGCAAACGTAGGTTTCGGCTTCTCTGCCACACAGAACAACCAATACGCACTTGATGAAGCAGCAGCCTTCCTCGACCCCCTCAGCCGTGCCAAGGTCATTGACTCCGAGCACCGCCACATCGCTACGGGAAGTCTCGCTTTGGGGGTTGAATACCGTGTAGGCAAGACTCGCCCTGTGCAGGGTGTCTTTGGCGCAGGGGTTAACTACTCTTTTGGCTCCTATAGCAAGAAGTACACCTATGGCAACGCCATCACCGAGGCTATTCAGGCACCGGACATCGCAGTAGGCACCTATGCCGCACCCGCAGGCTACATGCCGCAAGCACGTATCCTTACCGAGCAGAACCCCGAACTCATTCACATGGTCGGACTATACGGCAGCGTGGGTGTCGAGTGGTTCGTCGCTCCCAAAATTGCACTTGGTGCCAATGTCAACGTAGGCTTGTACTATGCCGTCAATCTCGCACGGGCTACCACCTACGAGGGCTGGAACACCATGAGCAAAGAGGTAGAAACCTTCACTGAACTCATCACGCCTGCCAACCAAGGTTTCCACTTTGGCACAGACAACATCGGTGCTAACCTCTACGTCGCTTTCTACTTCTAATCCCCTCGGGACCTCCTGCACTCCGCTGTAGGATGTCCTGTTTCCTGCAAACAAAGAGACTGCCCGCACGCTCGTCAGGCAGTCTCTTCTGTTTACTTTGTTGGTGGTTGGTTATAGGTTAGTTATAGGTTGGTCACTACTCCTTTGCAGATTATGCCCTCCTTTCCCCATACCTTTACATACCATCCTTAATTCTTCACTCTTAATTTTTAATTATATCGAGAGTATCTTCATCGCAGACCACTTGTCGGCTTTGATATCTTTCTTCTCTTTGATGGCTTTGGTCAGCGGCACATACACGATTTCGTCGTCCTTTATGCCGACCATGATACTGCGTTGTTCCTCCAACAATGCCTGAATAGCCGCGATACCCATTCGCGATGCCAATATACGGTCGTTGGCTGTCGGCGAACCGCCACGCTGAAGGTGTCCGAGTATCGTCACGCGGGTACTGTATTCGGGGTGCGCAGCCTCCACCATCTTGGCTACTGCCTGGGCACCGCCCTCGATAGCATGCTCCTGAACAAGCACGATGCTTGAGTTCTTGTCTTTGCGACGCCCTTGACCGATGGCAGCCTCTATCTGGTCCATAATCGTCGCACGCTCGGGAATAATGGCAGCCTCTGCACCCGCAGCAATAGCCGCATTCAGCGTTAGGAATCCCGCATCACGACCCATGACTTCCACCAGGAACACGCGCTCGTGACTGGTGGCTGTATCACGCAGTATATCCACACAATGCATGATTGTGTTGAGCGATGTGTCATAACCAATCGACACATCCGTGCCCCACAAGTCATTGTCAATCGTACCCGGAATACCCACTACGGGAATGTTGTACTCCTGTGCAAACAGTCGCCCGCCCGTGAACGAACCGTCACCGCCAATCACTATCAGAGCGTCTATCTTCTCTTTCTTTATGGTCTCATAAGCCTGCTTGCGCCCTTCCTCTGTCTTGAACTCAGGGCAGCGCGCAGTCTTGATAATGGTACCGCCACGCTGAATGATACCACTCACATCCTGCGTCGTAAACTCCTTCACCTCGTCCTCTATCAAGCCCTTGTAGCCACGATAGATGGCCTTTACCTTAATATCATTGGCAATAGCAGCACGTGTTACCGCACGCAATGCCGCATTCATACCAGGAGCATCACCACCCGAGGTGAGCACACCGATTGTCTTAATCTTATATTCCATATCTTTTATTGTTGGTTTCCAATTATATATACCTCGCCCCACCCTACATACCACTTTTAATTCTTCATCCTTAATTTTTAATTTTACGTCCCACTTTCTCCATCAACCACAGCGGCGTGGATGTCGCACCGCATATCCCCACTTTCTCCACCTCGCGGCACGCTGACAGAATGTCATCTGTCAACTCCTCTTCACTACTTACAAAAATCGTGCGAGGATTTACTTCTTGGCAGTTTTGGAACAGGACTTTGGCGTTTGAGGACTTCTTACCGCCCACAAACACCACAATATCATTCTCTCGCGCAAACTTCTGCAACTTCTCCACTCGGTTTGCGACATTTCGGCAGATAGTATCGTGCCACCCAAACGTCACGCCTTCCTCTACACGCGCACCTATTGCCTCTACCAACCTATGGAACTCCTCCACCGATTTCGTCGTCTGCGAAAATAGATAGACAGGTCGCCCGTAATCCAACTTGTCGAGGTCGTTCATGCCTTCCACCACGATAGCCGTATTATTCGTTTGCCCCTGCAGACCAATCACTTCCGCATGTCCTATCTTGCCGAATATCACTATCTGCGCCCTCGGTTCCTGCCCTTGTGTCTGCCGGTAGGTATCGCGAATCCGCTTTTGCAGGTGCAGCACCACAGGGCAACTGGCATCGATAATCGTAATGTTGTTCTGCTCGGCTATGCGATAGGTGCTCGGAGGCTCACCGTGTGCCCGCAGCAGCACCCGCACATTGTGTAGGGTTCGGAGGTCATCATAATCAATCGTTTCCAGGCCCAAGGCCTCCAACCGGTCAACCTCTTGTCCGTTGTGCACAATATCCCCCAAGCAGAACAATCGCCCTGCTTTCAGTTCCTCTTCGGCTTTCCGTATCGCCCCCGTCACACCGAAGCAGAAACCCGAATCATTATCTATTGTCACTGTCATTAGGTCACCTTTGCGCATGAGTTGCCTTTTCGTCTGCAAAGTTACAACTTTCCCGCTACACCACAAAATATATTTGCAGCCTGACTTCTACCTGACCGCAGATGACTTTTGTATCCATACACAACCGCGGTTATTGATGCTTTGCCATTGGTCACTATTGTTCGGGCGGTATTGGTATAACTCGGGGGCGATGAGGATGGTGTAATCTGTTAGGTCGTTCAAATCAGGTTGCGTAGTAGCGTACCATTCATCAGAAGAGGGCTTTTTTTCTCCATTTCTTCCATTAACACAATGTTTGTCCCCTTTGGAACATGTAAATTGGGCAGGGTAATTTGGTTCTTCTTGTAGCGACCCGTATTCAAACTGATAGCGCATACAGGGAGATTCCCAACGGTCAATATACACTTTACCTCCCTTATAATCAAGCGACTGCCACTCGGTCAATGCGTTTTGTCTGTCCTTTGATGCCTTATAATCAGGTTTGTACAAGGATATTAAACGTAAACATATAAAGGCTAATAACACATAACGCGCATCCGTGTATTTGAATAGCAGCGTAGCCAGTTCACTCCATAATGCCGTGATACTCAATACTGTTAGTGTAATCATTGATATACAGCGTGTGGAGTCTGCGCTCCAAGGATGCATACCCAAGCAAGAAAGCAACACAAAGAGTGCGTTTGCCGCTAAGGTGGTGTATATCAGACCTTTGTATGGCTGTATCCGGCTCGTCCCACGCAGTATATATGCCAACCATCCGATAATGCCCAGGTAGAACCAATGCCTCAAGGAACTTGTGTGTATCAGCAACTTGGGATGGTTGTTAATGTAGGGCAAATAGGACAGGGCTCTCACTTCAGGATTCTGATATCGCATGGCACAGAGATAATCAAACGCCAATGTCAAGAAAAGTGGTATGGCATATACCAACGCCATGCCTATTTTGCGTTTTGTGTTCTCTTGCGATTTGTAAATTAAATACAAGACATAGGTCGATATAACAAAGGCGACCATAATAAAGGAATATCGTGATGTAAGGAATATGCATAGCACCAATGACCACGTTATCAATCGTTTGTAGTTGATTTTCCTTTGCAGACTATCTATTGCTATTGCACCTGCCACTACACCCAACACCTCCATACTATATGCGCGCACTTCAAATGCTTCATGGTAAATCATCGGGATAATCATTGGAATGAACCCCATCAAGACAGCAGTATATTTGTTGCCCGTCCAACGATATGCCAAATAGATAAACCCAATGATTGTCAAGACAAAAAACAAGAATGGCAATAGGCGCAGCCAAAGATACCCATTGCCCACAAATGACCAGAAATGAAGAAGCAGACTGAATCCGCCCGGATCAAGATTGTAATTTTGATTATTCTTGATAACCTCCAAGATTCCTCCTGTAGCCGACATCGGGTCTGAGTCGTGGTTTAGCCCTTTGGCTATCCAAAATTGTCCCGCCTCATCGAACCAGAGATACGGATTCATTTCGTACCGAACCGAGAATACTAACATTCCGATGTAAACAACTGCTACACAAGGAACAAACAATTTGGAAAGCAGTTGCTTGAAAGATAGTTTTTTCATTTGAGTGATTTATTGATAGTTCTGAAATCGTGCAGGGCGTGTATGCCGATGCGGAAGATACGCTGCATGTTGATGCTGTTCACGCCGCCTTGGCGGGGACGGAACGTGATGGGGTACCAGGCGATACGCTCTTTGCGCTTCACCGCGATGGCTGATACTGCCACATTCGCAAGGAAAAAGTCGTCCGGTATGTACTTCAACACCTCCTTCAAACGCGGTACACTCATCAGTCGGAACGGGGTGTTGGAATCCCGCACCCACACATGGAACATCAGCCACACCACCAGCCGCAAGGTCTTGGTGACAAACACGCGGCTTGCACCATCCTGCCGTCCGCCTCGGGTGCCAATTTGGAAATCATATTCATGGCGGTGCTCCCACATCTGCCAAAACTCTACGGGCAGCGTTTGCCCGTCGCTGTCGGTCTGAAACACAAAGTCGGCACCATGTTCGATGGCATACCGGTAGAGATACAACACTGTGGCACCATGTCCCGAGTTGGGTTTGTCGATGGGTAGCAGACAGGGGTACTGCGGCTGCAACTGCTCCATAATACGGAATGTGTCGTCCTTGCTGCCATCGTTGGCAATGACAAGGCGGGCGGCATTGCCCTCTGCATTGATACGCTCACAGACGGCATGCCACTGATTGATAACGGATTGGATATTGTCCGCCTCATTGTAGGCAGGCATCACCAGATAGATTACGTCTTTCATACGGATTGGGTTTTGAAAGTGATATATTTGTTAAGAAAGAATTGCACGAGGGCAACGGCAACAATAGTGAACAGTTTGCAAATCAGCGGATTAAGACCTGCCAGAGAAACCATCAAATAGAGCAGCCCCTCGCTGAGTGCCAAGCCTGTGAGCCCCACTGCATAAAAGGACAGGAAACGCCGAGCAGGCTTGTCCTTGACGCGGAAGTTGAAAGAGCGGTTGAGGAAGAAACTGCAAAAGATACCGCAGTGGACACTGAGGATATTTGCCCACAAGTAGGGCATCAGGTCGAAATGACCGAGAAGGGTGTAGAT
>DLLA01000177.1 GCA_002479035.1 Bacteroidales bacterium UBA7574
CGAAACTCATACCGGCAACACCGCCGCCGATAATCAGAAAGTCATACTTTTTCATTGTCTATTTCTCGTCATGGGGACTTGTTGTGTCCCTGTTGTTGGCTATTTTCATCAGATATGCCTTGGCTGCCTCGTACTCGTTGGGGATTATCCCGTCGAGTATGGCATCCTTGATGGCACTTTTCAGTTCACCCACGCGGGCGCAGGGCTCCAAGTGGAGCAGCGACATGATTTCCTCACCCCGCACGGGTGGTTGGAAGTTGCGTATGCGGTCCCGCTCTTCCAACTCCACCATCTTCTGCCGCACCAGTTGGTAGTTGTTGTGGAACCGCTTCACTTTCTCCTCGTTGTGTGAGGTGATGTCAGCGTCGCAGAGCAGCATCAGGTCGTCGATGTCGTCGCCTGCCTCAAACAGCAGCCTGCGCACGGCAGAGTCGGTGACCGTGTCTTCTATCAGGTTGATAGGCCGCATGTGCAGGTCCACCATCTTCATCACGTAGTCCATCTTCTCGTTTTGCGGCAGTTTCATTGCCTTGAAGATACGCGGAATCATCTTCGCACCTATATAATTATGGTTGCGGAATGTCCATCCCGCCTGCGGGTCCCACGCTTTGGACTTCGGTTTGCCGATGTCATGGAACAGTGCAGCCCAGCGCAGCCACAGGTTATCGGACTTGGCAGACAGGTTGTCAAGCACTTGCAGCGTGTGCAGGAATACGTCTTTATGCCCCTTGCCTTCCTTGGTCTCCACGCCTTTCAGGGCTGCCACCTCGGGGCAGATGAGCGGCAGCAAGCCCGTCTTGTCCAGCAGTATCCACCCCACGGACGGGCGTCGGGACAGCATTATCTTGTTCAGTTCGTCCGCTATCCTCTCGCGGGTGATGATTTTGATACGGTCGCGGTTGCGCTCGATGGCGTCGAAGGTCTCGCGGTCGAGGTAGAAGCCCAACTGCGTGGCAAAGCGTATGGCGCGCATCATACGCAGGGGGTCGTCGGAGAAGGTGATGTCGGGGTCGAGAGGGGTGCGGATGGTGCACTCGTTGAGGTCGTGAATACCTCCGAAGGGGTCCAATAACTCGCCGTAACGGCCGTGGTTGAGGCATATTGCCATCGCGTTGATGGTGAAGTCGCGGCGGTTCTGGTCGTCCTCAAGGGTGCCGTCTTCCACGTGCGGGTTGCGCGAGTCGTGCCGGTAACTCTCGCGGCGGGCCCCCACGAACTCCAGTTCGGTGTCGCCCTTCTTCACCTGTGCCGTCCCGTAGGTGCGGAAGACACTCAGGTGCGCCCCCCGTCCGAGACGCTTTGCCACCGCCTCAGCCAGCGTGATACCGCTGCCCACCACCACCACATCAATGTCGGTACTCGGGCGGTGGAGAAAGAGGTCCCTCACCCAACCGCCTATCACGTAGCACTCCAGCCCCAACTTGTCCGCCTCCTCGCCCACAAGGTGCAGCACGGGCAACTCTATTTTCTCATCACAAATCTTCATGGGTTTCCTTCTCCCGCCTTTGTTCTTGTCATCTGTCAGTTGCTGACCCAACCGCTCACAATACTACGAAATTAATGGTCAATTCGTGGTAATTAATGTTTCACCTCGTTTTATTAAACCTCTATTATAGTCACTTGGTTGTTGGTCAGTTGTTGTCTGTGGCTGCCCATCCTCCGCACAATACCACGAGATTAATGCTCAATTCGCGATAATTAATGTTTATTTTGTGCCCATATTGTGGCACGCGAGGTTGTCTAACATCGCGTTAGGCAACCTCGTGAAGTCGTTAATCGTCGTGCAGCAATGCTTAGCGGACGCGCTCGCAGTAACTGCCGTCGCGTGTATCCACGCGGATAACCTCGCCCTCGTTGATGAACAACGGCACGCGAATCTCTGCGCCGGTCTCCAGTTTGGCAGGCTTCAGGGTGTTGGTAGCGGTATCACCCTTCAGACCGGGCTCCGTGTAAGCCACCTGCAACTCTACCTTGGTCGGCAGTTCGGCAAACAGGATGGTGTCGGTGGATGCGTCTGAAACCACGTCACATACAAAGCCCTCTTTCAGGAAATCCACACCCGTGATAAGGTCGTGAGCGATAGGCACTTGCTCGTAGGTCTCCTGGTTCATGAAGATGTACTCCTCGCCCTCTTTGTAGAGGTACTGGTAGGGGCGACGCTCCACGCGCACGTCCTCCAGTTTCTCACCGATATTGAAGCGGCGCTCCAACACGCGGCCATCGACTACATCTTTGAATTTAACACGCATAATGGTGTTGCCTTTCCCTGGCTTCACGTGCAGGAACTCAATCACGAAATACAAACGGCCGTCCATACGGATACATACGCCGTTCTTGATGTCTTGCGAATTTATCATATCTTCTTATTGTTGTTTGTCTTACAATCTTTTATGTATTGCCCTTCCACGGCTCCATTTCCGTTCTTTCCCAAAAGCACGCCCTTGCTCACATAAAGGCACACCTCGCAAATTGCCTGCAAAGGTACAACTTCTTTTGCAAATCTGCAACACTTCAGGGCAATCGCATCAAAAGTTAGCATTTTTATGCTGTTAGGATTGCAACATAAGAATAAATAGTATTTTCGGGGGGGCGGGTGCCCTCGTCCGCGGGCAGTTTGGCACAAACTGAGTGGATATGCTGTATTTGTGGGGACGTGAAGCTAAATATGCTCTTATTTTGACGCGGCTGCCCTGCAAAATCCACAACTTTATTGCACAAATGATAAAAAAGTATTACCTTTGCGCTTGCAAAGCCCACGCAGGGAGTGTTCGCGCGGCGTAGCCTGCTACGAGGTGCCTGCGCTTGCGGGTGGGTTTTGCGAACAAATTGGTAAAGGCGTCTAATCACGCTTTGTTTTGGCATCTTAGAATCTCGCAAATTCAACAGGTTTTGTCAGGACAATGCAATGATGGATGTCCGTGGGATGTGTATCATCTCGCTATATACGTTGCTTGACAGGGTGGGTTATGCCCATTACGGAGCATAGTGTATAGCGTGTACATATCTGCGTGGGCTCCGCGTTGCTTGTTTTACAAAACCGGGCAATGCGAGAGCCTTAAGATGCGGAACAAGCAATAGCAAAGTCCGCGTTTTTTGTATGTCTGCATATACGTTTGGCAGACATACGTGCATAGACTAAGCACATTAGGCGTGAGAACCTGATGTGCTTTTTTGCGTTGTAGTAAACGAGTTGCCGTATGACGAAACGGAATATCAATAAGATCATTATAGTAAACTACACTATGTATGCGGGAGGACCGTTGGTTCTGTCGGCTTTATGTGCAGAATTGCGCAAGATTGGTTATGACGCAAGGTTGTACTTTGTTCCTGCTTTCATAAAAGGGAAGGTGGATTATCGGCAATACCGAAAAACCATATTGAAATACAACTTGAAAATTCTGTACAAAGAAATTTTATATACACTGTTTCATCGTATAGTGCGTTTTTCCACTTTTCGCCAACAGGGGAGGTCCAGTATGTGTGTACCGGGTATAAAGATCCAATACCTACCGGTCTTCAACAGAAAGAGAACCATTGTCGTATATCCGGAAGTCATATACGGTAATCCATTGGGTGCACAGAATGTAGTCCGGTGGTTTTTATACTACAATCCGTTTGCCAACGAGAAAGAGGCATTCGGCAAAGATGATTTTCATATAGCATTCCGGGAGGTGTTCAATCCTTCGGACTTGAATCCGCAGAAACGGATTGTGACTATTTCGTATTTTGACGCCCAATTATATCGGCAGTACAATATGGGTACAAGAGAAGGCAAGTGCTACATTTTGTACAAAGGCAGAAATCGCGCAGATATTCCAAGCCAATTTGACGGTCCCGTCTTTGACAGCAATATGTCGCAAATGGAATTGGTGGATATGCTGAACCACCACAAGTATTGTTTTATTTACGACACCCAAACTTTCTATGCTACCATTGCTGCTGTTTGCGGTTGCATACCCATCATTGTGTTGGAGCCCGGTAAAACAGAAAGAGATTATCTTGGGGAAGGTGAAAAACACTTGGGTAAGGCATACGGAAACACTCCCGAGCAAATTGCTTATGCCATCAATACCAGAGATGAACTGCTGAAGTCGTTGGATTTCTCAGACAGGAATCGAGAGAATGCCCTGCACATGGTTTCTTTGCTCAAAGAACGCTTTGGTGAAATTGAAAAAGATAACTAATTAGGTTAATTTATAACACGGAAATGCATAATTCATCCCTTGTATCAACTTTCGGTACCCAATATACCAAAGCCCGCGTATTGGCATATTATCTTCCTCAATTTCATCCAATTCCTGAGAATG
>DLLA01000100.1:0-14434 GCA_002479035.1 Bacteroidales bacterium UBA7574
GTTCTGCTTGCTGATGACGGCGGTGAACTTCCTATACACCTATATAACTATGCAGTCGCAATCCACCGACCCGAACATGAAGTTCATGAAGTGGATGATGTACCTTATGCCGCTAATGTTCCTCTTTTTCTTCAATGATTACGCAGCGGGCTTGAGTTACTACTACCTTGTCAGTCTGTTGATTACTATCCTGCAAACGATGATTTTCCGTTGGTCGATAGACGACAAGAAACTCCTCGCGCAGATGGAAGCCAATGCCAAGAAGAAAGGCAACGGACAGAAGAAGTCGGGCTTGATGGCACGGCTGGAGAAGATGCAGCAGGAGCAACAGCGCATGGCACGTGAGAACGCCAAGGCGCAAGCCAAACGCATGCGATGAAACCGATACTGATAATAGCCCTGTGCTCGTTGAGCATGGGGCTGTTTGCTTCCTCCATGGGAGACAACACTCTGTTAGGGGATAGCACTCTGTTGGAGGACGATGCGCTGTTGGGAGACGACGCGGCTCGCGTCGTCATAACAGACACCACCAACGCGCAAAGCCCCACCGCCCCCGATTCTCGCTATACTTTCAGCGACTTCTTCGATGCCCTCGACCTGCCCACGGTCTTGGGGGCAGGCATCACGCCCAACGGCATTGAGAGTGCCACGTTCAACTCCTCCATGCGCCTTGCGTGGCGGCACCACAAGGGCTATGGCACGTATGTCTTTATTGCTTTTGACACCCACAGCAACACCTACGACTCTCTCTCCATAGCAGGTACCAATGTCCGCACAGGCGAGGTGTGGTACTATGAGATAGGCATGGGACTCGGCTACCGAATCCCCTTGGTCAAGGACCTCCGCGCCTACTATGCCCATCCGTATTTCAACCGTTTCGATTTCTTTGCTTACATTCAACCGGGGGTGTCTATCCCCTATGTCAAGACTGTGGAGCCCTACTGCGAAACAGGCACAGGCAACAGCAACGGCAATCTCTATGAACTGCGAGACCATTTCTCTGCCGTACCCACTTTGCGCTTTGGTGCAGGGGTGGAGTGGTTTATTATGCCTAACTTCGGTGTCTTTGCCGAAGCGTCTTATATTCAGCACCTTACACCTACTATCATTGAGCAGGCAGCCATCAACAAAGGCACCATCCGCCACCCCTCAGGACCCCTTGTCTTTTCCGTAGGGTTGTCGTTGTTCTTCAAATAACCATTCGTAATTTTGCCGTACTATTTGTACAAGTCATAGAAAATATATAACTTTGCGCCGTCGTGAGCATGGCAAGCGATAGCAACAGCATAAAATAAATATCAAATAATAACGTACAACATGAAAAAGTATTTTGTTTTCCTTTTGGCTGTTATGGCTACCTTGATTGGTTGCGACTGCAGCACAACAAACATCATCGGTAGTACACAGAAAGTTGTAAACGTCACTGTAAGTGAACGGGATTGGTCGTACACCGGTAAGAATACAGACGCAACACCCTACAACAACAACTATTTCTTCGCTACCGTGCGAGTACCCGAGATAACGGAGAACGTGTTCGACTATGGTCAGGTACAGGCGTACATCGTGTACGACCGCACTTCCAAAGACCCCATTCAGCACCTCTTGCCGTATGTCCGCCACTATGAGGAACAGTTGAACGATACCATTTGGAACTACTACACCGAAACCGTGGACTGCACCTATGGCATAGGATGGATAGAGTTCAACTACCGCGCCAGCGATTTCGCCTACGAGGACAACGTGGACATCAACCCCAACACTATGGACTTCCGCATCGTCATCACCACGCCTGCCAAGTAAGCGTGCATGATTGATGTCGAGCAGTTGGCTTTACAGCGAAGTCGGTACCCCGAACTGTCGGATACCGACTTTCGTTTTATGCTCCAGCAGGTGGACGGACGACAACGTACTGCCCGCAAACTGCCTACGTTCGCGACCTTGGACGACTGGTGGTACCCCGTGCGACTGTCGTGCGAACAATGCTCATCAGAAGCCACTGCGCGCTACAAAGCCGCCATTGTAGCCACCCACCCTGCCCTTCACACTCACTCTCCGCAAAAGATACACACCGCCGACCTCACAGGCGGATACGGCGTGGACTCGTACTTCATGGCACAGACCTTCGGACAAGTGGACTACGTGGAGCGCAATGCGGAACTGTGCCGCATCGCAGAGCACAACTTCAGCCTATATGCACCCAATATCCATATTCACAACACCACCGCGGAGACCTACTTGCAGGATATGCCGCCCGTGGATATACTATGTCTTGACCCTGCCCGACGCGACAAGAACGGCGGCAAAGTATTCCGCTTGGAAGACTGCGAACCAAACATTATAGCACTATTCCCCACCCTTCGCACCAAAGCAAAAGTGCTATTATTCAAACTCAGCCCTATGCTTGACATCACGGCAGCCCTGCGGGCATTGCCCGACACTGCATGGGACACCCATATCGTGGCGGTGGACAACGAGGTGAAGGAGGTGCTACTCGTCTCTGCCGAAACAGCACAGAGCCGCCTCATCGCAATCGACCTACCCTCGCATTGGCAGGCAGGAGATTTGCACAACGCGCTGACAGTCAGCCGGCAAGACGAGCAACAAGCCGTTGCCTCCATGGCACAAGGCATCGGCAAATACATCTACGAACCCAACGCCGCCATACTCAAAGCAGGCTTGTACAACTACGTCAGTGCGCATTTCGGAATAGACAAGTTCGCCCCCAACACACACACCTACACCTCCGACTCTCTACTGCCTGCCTTCCCCGGACGGATATGGGAAGTGTGCTATCCCGACACCCCACCACGCCAAGGCAACATCGTAACGCGCAACTATCCCCTCACTCCCGACCAACTCAAGCGTAAACTCCACCTCCGTGACGGCGGCGACCTCTACATCATCGCCGCCCGCCTCGGCAACAAACCCGTCACCATAACCGCCAAACGCATACAATGAATCCACAATACGCGCATATAGGTATAGTATGTGCCGTGGTATGGTGCGGCATCATAAGTGTTGCGGCTAAGAAACCAATCCTCCCTATCCCCGATTCTCTACAGGTACTGACGTTCCAAGTAGGAGAACAGGTAATAACCATGCAACGCGTCGAAGGGGGCGTCTTCACTATGGGTGCGACACCCGAACAGCAGAGCGACCCTATCGCGTCCGACCAGCCTATGCATACGGTGGCGGTAAGCCCATTCTACATTGGCACCACCGAAGTCACCAATGCCCTATGGCAAACGGTCATGCCCGAGTGGAACAAGATAAACGAATGGGAAGACCCGCTCAAACCAGTCAGTTGGGTGAGTTGGGAAGACTGCCAACTATTCATTGAGCGACTGAATATACTCACCAACAGCACTTTCCGCCTGCCCACGGAAGCCGAGTGGGAGTTTGCTGCCCGAGGTGGAAACCACGGACACAGTTACCGCTTTGCAGGTGGCAACATCGCCGACAGTGTCAGTTGGGGACTCAACAATGCGGGCAACCAGAAGCACCGCGTGGCACAGCGGCAGCCCAACGAACTGGGGTTGTATGACATGACGGGTAACGTCAGTGAATGGTGCCAAGACCGGTATGCGCCCTACTATTTAGGCACCGAACCTAATCCTCAAGGTCCCGCTACGGGACAGTTGCGTGTAGCCCGCGGCGGGAGTTACGACAACTGCGAAGACAACCGCCACCTCTCTATCCGTTTCTATCACTTGCCCACCCGCGCCATGGGCGACTGCGGTCTGCGTTTGGCACTCACCCTACCCGGCGACCCTGCCATGCAAATACAGGAAGAACCCCAATTGGTACGCCGCATACGCATCAGCAACCGCACATTCCGTATGCTGTACGTACCTGCCGAAACGCCCTACTACATATCCGAGAAGCCTGTCACCTTCGCACAATGGCGGCATATCATGCACTCCGATTTGGAAGGCAAAGCCCTGCGCCCTGCCACGGGTATGACGCGCGAAGAGCGGACACGCTTTATCGAGAAAGGACGCACAGAGAGCGGTCAGGCATTGGCTATGGCGGACATCGCCGAAGTGGAGATGGCGGTTGCCCTGCAAGTGGTCTCTCCCAAAGACACAGTAACCACCAATCCCCGCCACGCAAAACGGCAGCAAAGCACACGGGATATACAGCGTTCCCGCCGCATTCGCAAATGCACCAACCAATGGACAGAGTTGCTTGGCATACACTTGGACGTACCCGAAGACCCTGTACTGCAATCATTTACATACGATAATGGCGAAAGACTGCCACTCTGGTTGGTAGTGAGGCTGTAAAACAAGCCATGTGCTACCCTACCCTTTGCGAGGGGAAGATAGCACATAGTTACAAACATGCCACAAAGGACCAGCGTATCAAACTATGGAATTAGTATCTTGGTGGCGTTATTAGCAGAATGAATGATATACACTCCCGCAACAGGGGCCGTGAAGGTGAGCGTGGTGACACCATGGGCGGCTGATGGTGCTGGTTGTGATGCACATAGGAGGTTGCCGAGGAGGTCGTAGATGCGGAGAGGTTGCGGGGTGGAGGTGGTGATGGTGGCGGTATGGTCCGTGACGGTGATGGTGAGGTCGTCCGCAGGGGTGACAGGGAGTGCCGTACTCTTGGCAAAGAAGGCGGTCAGCAGGAGGTTGTCGGTCAGCGTGACAGTGCGGAGAGGATTGGTATTGCCATCGCTCCAGAAGTCAAAAGTATAGTCTCTGTCGGGGATTGCCTCCAATACCACTTCGGAGCCCTTGGGGTAACGGTCCAACAGGGGCGAGACACGCACAGAGCCGCCATCGTCTGCGGAGACGGTGAGGGTGTAGTACTGCACAGGAGCGGCTTTGGCTGTGAACCGCGGTGTGATATGCATGGGCTGCGTGACGGTGAAGGTATAGAGGTTCTGCTTAACAGTATCGCCATTGACAATCCAACACGAGAAGTCGTAGTTCTCTTCGGGTACGGCGAAGACAGTGAACTCAGTGCCGTCGTCTATCGTGTAGTAGTCTGCCCCCGGGTCGGTGTACCCGCCTTCTACGGCTGCGATGACGACCTGATGTTGCTTGGCGGTCTCGAAAGCAGCAGTGAGACGAATGTCGCCGGCAACAACGAGCGTCCTTGCGGGCAGCGTGCTGCCGTCACTCCAACGGGTAAAGCGATAACCAACAGCGGGCATGGCATTTATCACGATGATGTCGCCATACGTATATGTACCGTTGACCTCGGTATTGACCGTGCCACCCTCACCGGCTGCGACAGCCACCGTGTAGGTGTAGGTGTTCACTTGGGAAGATATGGTGAAGAGTGCCTCTGCGGCTACATCTATGAAGAAAGTCTCGTCCCTATTCACGGGACGGACATTCAAGTAGTATTGCCCATCCGGAATGTTAGAGATTTGTACTTGATGGTCATGGAAGAAACTGCGGTATATCAAGTCGCGCGTACTGCTCTCATATATCCTGACATAGAAAGCAACCGCGTTGCTTGCCCATGCGGCGGATAGGGCGTTGCCATTGGTGGTGACGTGCAGGTCCGTGACCTTGCAGGAGGGCACGCGCGGCACATCGAAATCCTCACCGAAGTCGTAGCCTATACGGTAGTCGTCCGCGTCATAGGCATCCACCCGCCAAGAGTAGGTACCAGCCAACTCGAAAGTATGGACAAAGACGGGTTCGTGTAGTTCACGCGCCATGTACGTGTAGCCATTGGAATAGACAGAGATAAGATAGTGGTCAGCCGGCAGTTGCGAATCCCACGTAAAATAGTAGGTGATGCTGTCGGTGGTGGAAACCTGCAGGTTGGCAGGCTGATAGGGATTCTCGCGTGTGGTAAAGGGTGTGCCTTCGACGAAGTCGGAGACAGGCAAGCCGTTCCCGTCGAGAGAACGTACGCGCCAATTGAACGAATAGACACCGTTGAATATCAGTCCCACACTTGGTTCTTCACAATGGTAGGTTGACGTTTCGCCTGATTGTGCGTCTTCCAACACAAACTCGTAGTATGGAGCCTGCTGTGCGGTGTTCCATGAGAAGTCCACTCCTGTCGGTTTGGCAAAGGTTTGCAAGTCGTAAGGCAGCCAAGCGGCAGTGAAAGCGTCGCAGAAAGTGGGCAGGAGTTTTCCTTTACGGTAGCCATCTGCAACGGCATCCAAATAGAAACATGCGTCGGAATCAAAGAAAGGCGAGTCATACGTCTGTTGGCAACCATCCCAACCTACGGCAGAAACATCTTGGTTGACAACAAGACAGGCAACAGAGTCCGCCATGGTAGAGACGGTAGCGGTCCACCAGCCGTCCTCGGAGAGTTGCGCCTGAATGATTTGACCGGCTTGTCCCTGTTCCCACCACCAATAATACATTCCGCGGGAGGTGTCGAAGACGGTGTCCGAAGCCATGCGGGTGCGAATGGTGATGTCGTGCAAATGAGGTGCCTCCTTGTGCCGGTAGATATAGCCCGCCATGAGTTCGGGTGTGTCACCGTTGTAGTTCTGCAAAGGCGCGGATATCACTACGCGGTCGCCTACCTCTACCTCTTTTCCCGTGGAGAATGCCTCGTTGTTGAGCCAACGTGTGTTGAAGGAATAGAGTTGGCGGTCCGTGGTGCCGTCGTCGGAAATATAGAATCGTGCCGTACCATATTGCCTGATTTGGGCAGGATTGTTCACCATTTGGGAGATGGTGCCCTGTACGAGGTATGGGATAGCGGTTTTGCGAGTGGATGAGAATGATTGGATAAGCGTAAGGGCATCGGACGCGGCAAGGGCGGTAACGGTGGTGTTCTCCAATGAGGAGTAGTAGAGTTTGCGGTCGGTAGCGTCGTACTTGCCGATGGTTATTTGGTCGGCAGGCATGTTGATGGTGTTGGTATAGGACTTGTTGTTTGCTACGATGTCGAAAGCAAAGACATAGTTGCCGACGCTGTCGAGCGTGATAGTGACGGTGCCGTCTGTGAGTTCTTCTTGCTTGGACTCGTCATAGACCATATATTGGAGTGACGTCCAGTAGGAGTTGCTGACAATGTCGCCATATCCGGCGGTACCTGTGAGCCTGTATGTGCCGACGACAGAGGTGCGGTTGGAAGGAACAAGCCCAAGTTCCAATTTAGAGCCTGCCGTATGTTTGTCGTCGGTAGTAGTATAGTTGGAGGTATATAGCGTGAGATGCAAGAAGTTCTGGTTCACGCCATCGGTGTAATCAATTATCATGGTTTGTGTGAAATCGGTATTCGCTCTGCCATCGAGGTTGACAGTCCCCTTGCCGATGAAGACAGAGTCCGCCGTGACTGTGACAGGGAAACGGCGTTCGCCGCGGGCAATCTTGGTGAGGATAGGATATGATGTGCTGCTATTGGTAGGAAGAATGCCCACCGACAATTCGTAGTTACCTGCACTGAGCGAGGAGACTGAACGAAACACATAGCAAGCAGTCATGTAGTGATAGCCAGGAGACAAGTTGTAGTCCGCGTCGCTTATCAGTGTGGTGTAATAAGCATTGTCCTTGTAGATGATATACACCATTCGTCCTTCAGCCGGCGTGACCCCTGCATTTTGGAACGGATTGATGCTGAATGATATATCATCATACCTGCCAAGGCGTGTTTGCGAGTTGAGCGTTATCTCATCGGCAATGATAAGCGGGATAGCAGCATTGCCTTGGTTGGGTTGAATGCCCGTGAAGGCTGTCACCTGCTCGGTGAAACCTTGCCCGCTGGCTGCGCCACCCGTTCCCTGATAAGAGGGGTCCAGTGCGGAGATGGGGAAGTAGCCATCGGAATAGCCGTCCCAGCCCCAGTTGATGTGGACATAGCCGTTGGACTGCATGCCGTCGAGGACAAAAGCATGCCCTTCGTCGTTAGTGGTGCGCCCACTCACAAAAATGGGGTGATTGGCTTGCAAGTCTTGCGCAATGACAGAGAGCATCTCGGTCTCGTCCATATAGTCCTTGGGGAGTACACGGATACCCATATCGTAACCGAAATGGTTGATAAAGGACTGCATCATGACATTGGAGTTGGCTCCACTGCCACCATTGGCGGATATGTCATAGTTCATATCGCAGGAGATACCCACATGGGACATCAGTGTAGCAACAGCGTTTGCCTGCGTGGTGGTGTAGTTGCCGTTGTAGTTGGGAAGCATATTTGCCCAGTCATAGGTAGTGTTGGCGAAATCCGCTGACAGGGTCTGATTATTCCACTCATAAGAATAGGAGTCTTGTCCGCGAGTGGGGTACTTGTGGTAGTACATGATTTGACCGGCGGCCGTGGCTACGCAGCCTGTGACACACCGTTCACCGTCTTTGGTGGGGCAGAGGTTGTTGAAGGGCGTGCCTTGCCCCCAGGCGGTTTGTCCGAGGAGGGGTGCAACGGTGGGATAGGTGGTGTAGGTAGCCGTGGCAGAGAAAGAGGCTGCTGCTGCCTTGAGGTTGGCAGCAGGGTTGTCGGAGAGTGAGGCTATCTCGGAAGCATACATGCGCAACCAGAAGCGCAGGTTGTCGGGCATGTTGTCTGCATCAAAGTGACCGTTGTCCGTATAGCCGAGGATAGCGCGCGTACGGTCATCGGCAGAGACAATAACAAATCCGCCGTCGGTGGCGGTGGTGTTGAAGACGTAGAGCGCAGGGGTAGCGTTGTCGGTCTGCGTCTGGGTGTACGCCAGTTGCATAGATTGCGCCGGTTGCGAGACAGAGAGTGCACGGCGGATACGCTGGGCGGAAGAGACAGACGGTTGATTGTCAGCGGCAAAGCGTCCTGCGATTTGCATAGCCTCTTCCATGGTGCGCGGATTGGCAAAAGTGAGCATCGCCATGATTATGGAGATGAATAGTGTGAAAAAACGTTTCATGTCGGTTGTGTTTTTTGGGGTTAATATATATGGTCAGTTCCTGCTGTGGTTGCGTATTGATGTATTTTAACATGTGCGATACCCGTGACTCAGGAGTGCCCCGAATATCGGTTGTGAAAGGGGTGCGCAAGGGGGCGGTATCGGTAGCCTATCCCTTGCGCATCCCTTGCTTATCCCTTGCTGAGGGCTTGCAGCACCTCTTCGGTTGTACACGGCTTTTGCTCGCCTGTTAACATATTTTTTAGCATGACCTTGTGGGCAGCCATCTCGTCGCCTCCGACGATAGCCACGAAAGGTATGTGCTTGGCATCGGCATACGCCATCTGCTTCTTCATCTTGGCAGGCTCGGGGTACACCTCCACGCGCAGGCCCTGTGCGCGGAGCGACTGCGCCCACGTGGTGGCATAGCGCAGTTCGGCATCGCCGAAAGTGGCGAAGAGCAGTTGGGTGGTCTGGAGCATGTCCGCGGGGTAGAGGTCGAGTTCGGTGAGGACATCGTAGATACGGTCGGCACCAAACGAGATGCCCACGCCGCTGACATCGGGGAGACCGAAGATGCCGGTGAGGTTGTCGTAGCGTCCGCCGCCCGTGATGCTGCCCATCTGTACGTCAAGCGCCTTGACTTCGAATATAGCCCCTGTGTAGTAGTTCAAGCCGCGGGCAAGGCAGAGGTCGAGCGAGACCGAAAGACCTCCCCTAACCCCTCCTTCAGAGGAGGGGGACTCAGAGTGGGGGCATTTGCTTGCGGATTCGTAGAGGTCGAAGATGGTGCGGAGTTCGGCGATACCCTTCATGCCGATTTCCGATTGGGCAAGAATGACGGAGAGTTGGTCGAGTTTGTCGGCGTTGCTGCCCGAGAGGTTGAGGATGGGTTGCAGGGCGGCAACGGCATCGTCGGAGAGTCCGCGCTCGCGCAGTTCGTCGTTGACTTTGTCCACACCTATCTTGTCGAGTTTGTCGATGGCGACTGTGATGTCAATCATCTTGTCGGGTGCACCAATGACCTCGGCGATGCCGGCAAGCACCTTGCGGTTGTTGATGTGCAGGGCGACACGGATGCCGAAACGGCGATAGACCTCCTCGACAATCTGCATGAGTTCGACCTCGCAGAGCAGCGAGTTGGTGCCGATGACATCAACATCACACTGGTAGAACTCGCGGTAACGCCCTTTCTGCGGACGGTCGGCGCGCCATACGGGTTGTATCTGGAAGCGGCGGAAAGGGAACTGGAGTTGGTCGCGGTGCTGGACGACATAGCGCGCGAAAGGCACGGTGAGGTCGTAGCGCAAGCCCTTTTCGGGGGCTTCGGCAGCCTTCTCACCCGAGTTTTGAATGCGGAAAAGCAGTTTGTCGCCCTCTTCGCCGTACTTGCCCATAAGGGTGGAGATATTCTCCATGGCGGGGGTTTCTATTTGTTGGAAACCATAGAGGCGAAAGACTGACTTGATGGTGTCGAAGATGTAGTTGCGACGTGCCATCTCGATGGCTCCGAAGTCGCGCGTTCCTTTAGGAATACTTGGCTTTTGTATCATGATGTTTATTGCATTTACATGTTGAAGATTGCGTGGAAGATACGACCGGTGGCACCGCACTCGGACTGCACATATTCGGCGGCCTTCTGCCCCATCTCGTGGCGGCGGAGGAAGGCTTCGTCGAGGGCGTTGGTGAGTTCGGTGTAGTTGCGGACGGTACGCGCTGCATCGGCGTTGAGCAGCCCGCAGGCTTCGCGGAACTTCTTCCACTTGGGTCCGAAGATGACAGGCATGCCATAGACCGCCGCCTCAAGGGTGTTGTGTATGCCTTCACCGAAACCGCCGCCGATATACGCCACATGCCCGTAGCGGTAGATGGACGACAGCACGCCGATGGTGTCCACCAGCAGTACGCGGCACTTGTCGAGACTCATCGGCGTCGCCTCGGAGTAGCGCACGTAGCGTCCCTCGAAGTACTGGAAGATATGGTGGAGGTGCTCGGAATCAATCTCGTGGGGCACCAGCACCAGTTTGGTGTTCGGTCGCTCGGCGATGTAGCGCGCCAGCAGTTGCTCGTCGGGGCACCATGTGCTGCCCGCCACAAGCACGCGCTCCGCACCTGCGGTGAAGCCCTCCACGATGGGCAGGTCTTTGGCGCGTTCCTTCACCTCCGACACGCGATCGAACCGCGTATCACCCGCGACAGACACGCGATGAATGCCGTGCTTGTTCAGCAACAGGCGCGAGGCCTCGTCCTGCACAAAGATATGCTCAAAGCACGTGAGCAGGCGCAGATACGGCTTGCCCCACGGCAGGAAGAACAGTTGCCCCGGGCGGAAAATGGCGGAGATGAGATAGGTAGGCACGCGGTGGCGCTTGAGGGCGTGGAGATACGCCGGCCAGAACTCATACTTGACGAAGATGGCGAGTTGCACATTCACGGTCTGCAGGAAGCGTTCCGCGTTGCGCTTGGTGGCAAAAGGCAGATAGACCACCTTGTCCACAAGGTCGTAGTTACGGCGCAGTTCGTAGCCCGACGGCGAGAAGAACGTGAGCAGTATGCGGCGGTCGGGCTGCTCGTGGCGGAGACGCTCGATGACAGGCCGCGCCTGCTCGAACTCGCCTACCGATGCGGCATGAAACCACACCACAGGACTGTCGCCCAACGACTTCAGTTCGTCCAACGCACGCCCCTGACCCGCCACAAGTTTCCTGGCTTTCTTGTGCCCGAGGAGAGCGGCTAAGCGTACGAGAAAAAAGTATATGTACATACCACGTGCAATTAAATTATCCCGCAAAAGTACGAAAAATAATTGGATTGACCAAATAATTTTAGTAACTTTGCAGCCGCAATGAAAAGTGTAGTTATCTTGGCGATAGAGTCCAGTTGTGACGACACCTCGGCGGCGGTCATTCGCGATGGCGTGCTGCTGAGCAATGTGACGGCATCGCAGCGTGTGCACGAGGAGTTCGGGGGCGTGGTTCCCGAACTGGCAAGTCGTGCGCACCAGTTGAACATCGTGCCGGTGGTGGACGCGGCATTGCGTCGCGCGGGCGTGGAGAACAAGGAGTTGAGCGCGATTGCTTTCACACGCGGTCCCGGACTGCTTGGCAGTCTGCTGGTCGGCACGGGCTTTGCCAAGGGCTTGGCACTGTCGCTGGGCATACCGTTGGTGGAGGTCAATCACCTGCAAGGGCACGTGTTGGCGCACTTCGTGGAGCCGTCGGAGGCACTGAAAGCCGCTACACCGAGTATGGCGAACATTGAGATTCGGCATCCGAAGTTCCCGTTCCTCTGCCTGCTCGTCAGCGGCGGAAACAGCCAGATTGTCCTTGTGAAAGCGTACAACCAGATGGAGATAATCGGGCAGACCATTGACGATGCGGCGGGTGAGGCGTTCGACAAGTGCGCGAAGGTGATGGGCTTGCCCTACCCGGGCGGTCCGTGGATAGACAAGTTGGCGAAAGAGGGCAACCCGCAGGCGTTCCAATTCTCCAAGCCGCATATTCCGGGCTACGACTACTCGTTCTCGGGACTGAAGACGTCGTTCCTCTATTTCCTGCGCGACCACCTGAAGGAGAACCCCGACTTTATCGAGCAGCACAAGGCGGATTTGTGTGCTTCGCTGCAAGCCACGGTGATTGATATTCTGATGAACAAACTGAAGCGTGCGGCGTTGGATTTGGGTGTGCGGCAGGTGGCAGTGGCAGGCGGCGTGAGTGCCAACAGCGCGCTGCGGCAGGCGTTCATCGACTACGGCAGGCGTTACCATTGGGATGTGTTTATCCCGCCGTTCTCGTTCACCACGGACAATGCGGCGATGGTATGTCAGGCGGGCTACTTCAAGTACCTCGACCACGACTTCTGCCCCATCGACGCGGTGCCTTATGCGAAGACCACCATCTGACACCTCCGCTCTATGCAACGACTGAAAGAGATTCTGGCACCGTACACGGACATCATCCTTTTTGTGGTGGCGTTGCTGGCAGCCAACTATTTCTGGAAGTTCACGGTGGTGGGCGACGAGGGCGGTAGTCAGGTCACGTGGTTCGGGCTGGACATCACGGCACCTTTCACGTGGCTGGCGGCGCATATAGCACGGGTGGTCTATTGGCTGATTCACCTCACACGCAGCGGCGTGGAGTTGGTAGGCAACACCATCTGCTACCCTCACACGGGTACAGGCACCACCATCGTATGGAGTTGCACAGGGCTCAAACAGTCGTTTATATGGCTGGTTATCACGCTGGTAGCGCGAGGTCCGTGGAAAAAGAAACTGTGGTTCATACCGCTCGGATTGCTCTGCGTGTACCTGTTCAACCTGTTGCGTATTATGCTCATTGCGTTGGCGTTGGAGCACCACCCCGAATGGTTCGAGTTGCTGCACACCTATATATTCAAGTACCTCTTCTACGGCATGCAGTTTCTGCTCTGGCTGTGGTGGACCTGCGGGATAGCCAAGACGACGCAGTTCGTGGGCAAACAAGACAAATGATTTATAAACCAAATAATTAACCCTAAAAAACTAATAGTATGGAACTTCCATTCGCAGAATCGTGGAAAATCAAGATGGTTGAACCCATCCGCAAATCCACACGCGCAGAGCGCGAACAATGGTTCAAAGAGGCCAAGAACAACATCTTCATGCTCCGCAGCGAGCAGGTCTATATCGACCTCAACACCGACTCCGGTACGGGGGCTATGTCCGACCGTCAGTGGGCTGCACTTATGATGGGCGACGAGAGCTACTCCGGCAGCCGCTCTTTCTTCGAGTTCAAGGACACCGTTACGCGTCTCACCGGCTTCAAGTATGTCATCCCTACCCACCAGGGGCGTGCCGCTGAGAACGTGCTCTTCTCCTACCTCGTTAAGCCCGGGCAAATCATCCCCGGCAACGCACACTTCGACACCACCAAGGGGCATATCGAGTCCCGCAAGGCTTTCGCCATTGATGTTACGGTGGACGAGGCGAAGAACACCCAACTGGAGGCTCCGTTCAAAGGCAATGTCAGCCTCGAGAAACTGGAGAAAGTGCTCAAAGAGAACCCGGGCAACGTGCCGTTTATGGTGCTCACCGTCACCAACAACACCGTGGGCGGTCAGCCCGTCTCCATGCAGAATATCCGCGAGACCGCTGAACTCTGCCACCGCTACGGAGTGCCCGTCAACATGGACTCCGCACGCTTTGCAGAGAACGCTTATTTCATCAAGACTCGCGAACCGGGCTATGCCGACAAATCCATCAAGGAGATTGCACGCGAGATGTTCTCGTATGTGGACAGCATGACCATGTCCGCCAAGAAAGACGGTCTCGTCAATATGGGAGGCTTCATCGCTACCAACAAAGAGGACTGGTACGAGGGTTGCAAGCAGTATTGTATTCCTTTCGAGGGCTTCATCACCTACGGCGGTATGAACGGTCGTGATATGGCGGCTCTGGCTGTCGGTCTGGAGGAGAACACCGAGTTCGATATGCTCGAGACACGTATCCATCAGGTGCAGTATCTGGCAAAGAAACTCGATGAATACGGTATTCCTTACCAGCGTCCTGCAGGTGGTCATGCTATCTTTGTGGACGCCGACCGTGTCCTCACCCACGTGCCCAAAGAGGAGTTCCCCGCACAA
>DLLA01000100.1:14456-15964 GCA_002479035.1 Bacteroidales bacterium UBA7574
CACAAACGCTGACGTGCGAACTTTACCTCGAGGCAGGTATCCGCGCTTGCGAGATTGGCTATATCCTCGCTGACCGCGACCCTGTCACCCGTGAGAACCGCTTCGGTGGCTTGGACTTCGTACGTCTCTGCATTCCGCGCCGCGTTTACACCGACAACCACATGGATGTCATCGCCGCTGCGTTGAAGAATGTGTATGACCGTCGCGAGACCATCACCCGCGGACTAAAGATTACCAAAGAGGCTCCGCTCATGCGCCACTTCACCATCGAACTGGAGCGTCTCGGATAATCCTCGGGACATGCAACTATCCAGCGGGCTACCTTTATGGGTGGTCCGCTTCTTTTATGTAAGAAAAACAGGTACAGATATAACATAAAAAAACGAGCGCGATCTCACATCGAACTCGTTTCCTATGAAAAACACTATTTATTAAATAACACAATTACTTGCGCTTTCTCTCTGTCTTACTTTATATCAATCATTCATTATTACCAACTTATATCCTTTGCCATGCACACTCATTATCTTCACAGGGCTATCCTCGCCCAAATAATTGCGGAGATGGTTGACATAAACACTCAATGAGCGGGAGTTGAAATACGTATCGGTACCCCATAACCCCATAAGGATTCTGTTACGCTCTACCAAGTTGTTCATATTCTGGCACAAAAGCAAGAGCAATTCGTTCTCACGGGAACTAAGGTGCTTGTTGCCCAACTTCTGGCGAATACCGTCGAAGTGAACGCCTGCCAAGTCAAACTCCATCTCACCCTCGCGCTGTCCTGCACGGTAGCGACGCATGATAGCCTCAATCTTGTAAACCAAGATATCCATAGAGAACGGCTTAACCAAGTAGTCATCACACCCAAGGGCATAGGCACGAAGTACATCTTCACGTGCATCGGTGTCACCAATCATCAGTGCCGGTGTCTGGTTGTTGCAATCACGGAGTACCTTCAGGAACTCAAAACCGTTCATACGCGGCATTGCGGTATCGGTAATAATCAAGTCAAAATGCTTGGAACCGACGATATCCCAACCTTCTTGTCCATCAGCACCTGTTTCAACGACATATCCACGACTGCGCAGATATTCTGCATATACAGAGCACAGGTTGATGTCGTCCTCTAATAACAATATGTGTGTAATTCTTGTTGCCATAACTTTTTATTCGTTACGTGATGAGTAGTATCAAATATCGTGCCAAAAACTATTGTTTAACGAAAAAAATATGCAAAGAACAGCATTTTTCGATATTTTCCGTCCATTCTCAAAGGGTTGCCACATTGGTACCCGATTATTAGAATGGTTCTGCGTAGGTGCATCCCTCCCGCCAACGTGAACAACCATAACGGGTCTTACCCCGAATTACAGTGCCACGCCCACAAACAGGACAACGCATACCTGATTTGTCCGCTTTCACTTCGCGCACCACCTCAACAGTCATCTGCTTGAGTTCATCAAGGAACTGCTGCGCCGTGTAATCGCCGCGCTCTATCTCGCGCA
>DLLA01000015.1:0-2992 GCA_002479035.1 Bacteroidales bacterium UBA7574
TGGGGAATGGGTGCCGGACTCGTCTATGAGTACCAGAACACTCGTTTCTATCTGCAGACGGGAGTGGGGGTCCGCTGGCAGGATGTCTGTACCTCGGTGGCAGATACCGTCTTCTACCGCTACCAAGTGCCTGATGCTCAGTCGGGTATCGATGGCGTGTTCATGGACTTGCAGTACGATTTCCACAACCGAACCGACCGCACCCGCAACCTCAGTGTACAGGTTCCTGTGCTTTTCGGCGTCAATTTCTCTGGGGGCTACTGTATGGCGGGTGTCAAACTCAACTACGCGCTCATGGGCGACACCCGCATCAATGCGCTTGGCACCACACGGGCACGCTACGACCGCTATATGGGCACTTGGGAGGAAATGGACAACCACGGCTACCGCAAGGATGTGCCTCTCTCGCGCACGGGCGCGCGCGTTCCTTATAAGTTTGATGTCATGGCATCGGCAGAGATTGGCTACGAGTTCACTGCCGGCATGTTCCGTCAGAGTTTCCATCCGAGTAGTCAGGGCGATGTGCGTTTCCGCATAGGGGCTTTCGTGGATTGTGGTATGCTCAGCATTACCCCCGCCACCACCGACAGGTTGCTCTACCAAATCCCCGACGACGCCCTGTTCGACTTCCCCGACTACCAACTCAACCATGTCTTCACCACCGATGCCGTCCGGGGGGTGTCTATGCACAATTTCTTTGTCGGACTCAGGTTCACCGTCCTGTACTCCTTCCAAGGTAAGGAAGAGTGCCTCTTCTGCTTCGACCGCCCCAAATCGCTCCGTTAATTGGTATGATTGCCAATTCGTTGATAGTCACTGCTTTGGTGTTGAGCATCATCCTGCTTGTTCCCATTGCGTGCCGCAAGATACACGTCCCCGCCATTGTCGGATTCATTCTCGCGGGTATGGCTGTCGGACCCTCGGTACTCGGTTGGGTGGGGGACAATACCACTATACGTGCCCTCGGCTCCATCGGCATGCTCTACATCATGTTCCAGTCGGGCAGCGAGATTGACATCAACGATTTCAGCCAGCATCGCTACCGCGCTTTCCTTTTCGGCATCCTCACTTTCCTCATACCGCTCGGATTGGGCATGCTCACCGCCCGCTGTCTGCTTGGCTTCAGCACCACCACCGCACTCTTGTTGGGGGCTATGTTCGGCAGTCATACCCTCATGACGTACCCCATCGTCAGCCGCTATGGCATACAGAAAAACCGTGCTGTCAACATCACCGTAGGGGCAACCTTATGGGCAATCACCTTCTCATTGTTGGTACTCGCTGTGGTCGAAGCCATGCAGGGTGAAGCACAATCCGTCCGTGACATCGCTGTTGCTATTGGCTGGATAGCCCTCTTCCTGACAGCCGTGTTATGGCTTTTCCCGCGTTTGGCACAGTGGTTCTTCAAGCGTTACCAGGACCCCGTCGCAGGCTTCATGCTCGTCATGCTCATGTTGGTGCTGTCTGCCCTGTTGGCAGGCCTTGCAGGACTCGAGGGCATCCTCGGGGCATTCCTCTGCGGGGTCTCGCTCAACCGTCTGCTGCCCAACCACTCGCCACTCATGCGCCGTATTACTTTTGTTGGCAACAGCATCTTCGTCCCGCTTTTCCTCATCAGTGTCGGGTTGATGATTGACGTGCATGTCTTTTGGAGCAGTTGGACCACCCTTTTTGTGGCTGCTGTCATGATTGTCACCAAACTCTTTGGCAAGTCCATTGCAGCATGGCTCGCACAAGTCCTTTTCCGTTTCTCGGGCATGGAACGTCAACTCGTTTTCGGACTCACCCAAGCATCTGCAGCAGGCACTCTCGCCATCGCCACCATTGGCTACCGAATGGGTATCTTCACTTCCGAGATACTCAATGGCTCTGTCATCATGATATTGATACTCTGCACCATATCAAGTTTCATCACCGAACACGCAGCCAAGCAACTGGCACTCCAAGAGGGGGCGAAACTCGAGAGCGACCACGAGGAGGACTATTGGTATCTCACTTCCGTCGGCACCGACCTCCACACCCAACTGCGCGAGTTGGCTATCATGGCATCGCTCAAGAATGTCGAGATGGCGCAGTCTGCCGATTGGACGGATGTTCAGCGCACGGTCGAGCACGTCAGCAAATCAGTCCTTGTTTACCACGAGTGCCAGCCCCTCAACACCATCAATCGCTTGCTGGTGGCGGTCCCGCGCTATGCCGAGAAAGAGCGCGATTTCATCACATGCTTTGGCTTCATACGCCGTCTGTCGGGCGAGATTGGTGCCAAGGTCATCTTCTATGCCAACCCTGACACGCAGGTCGCACTTCGTGCTATGTGCCGGCGTCCCAACAAGACGCTCCGTGCTACTTTCCGCGATTTGGACGATTGGGAGGATGTACTTCTCATTGCCAAAGACATGCGCGAGGACGACATGCCCGTACTCCTGTCTTCCCGCAAGGCGACTGCCAGTTACAATCCTCTTTTCGAGCAAATCCCTCGGCTGCTACAGCAGTTCTTCGTGGACAACAATTACATGGTGGTCTATCCCGAGCAGCAAACGGGCGGACCCGACATGGATTCCATCCTCATGGACATCCCGCAGGCGAGCACCGCTTGGTCGCTTGTCACTCGCACCAAATCATTCATTATCAAACTATTCCGAAAACAGCAGCAGTAATCATCTACTGCTGTTTTTCATTCCGCCCTTTCTCCTTTCCTGTCAATATCTCCCTCCCCGCTTGTCTTGTTTTCAATCCCGTGTGGGGACGACGCGTCTCACGTCGTCAGTATCGCCTGTATGGTAAAAAGCCTGGCATCCTCAATACCTCTATCCTGTTTGCCTCATGTTCTCCTCATGTTCTCCTCATGTTTTCCTCATGTTTTCCTCATGTTCTCCTCATGTTCTCCCCATGTTCTCCTCGTGTACCCCTCGTGTACCCCTTGTATCATTCTCGTACTATTCTTGAACTAAAACTATGTTAATACTATGTGTTTAGTATGTCATTAGTATGT
>DLLA01000015.1:3031-5180 GCA_002479035.1 Bacteroidales bacterium UBA7574
TATGTGATTAGTATGTGATTGCAGCGTTCATGTCGGACTCTTGCAGAGCATGTATAGGAGTATTTCTTAATATATGTTGTAATCATCTTGTCCTGTACAAACTCCCAAACAGCCCTCTTTATTATACTTTCCGCAAAGCATTTCGCCCCAAATTTGTAGATATGAGAAAAAAGCGGTACATTTGCAGGCTTTTAACCAATGAACCTCAAGATGAACATGACACCTGCATATCTTACCGCGTGGCGGCACCGCCTTTGTCTCGTGATTATCCTCATGGCGGGGCTGTTGTCTTCTTGCGTATCGCGCAAGCAACTTACTTATTTCCAAAACGTTACCTCTGCTACAGCCGACTCTGTCAATGCCCGTATGGAGGCACAACCCGAGCCGTGTATCAAAATCAACGATGCCCTTATCATCACGGTATCGGCCCTCGACCCCGAGGCGGTCTTGCCATACAACCTGCCCAATGTCGCTTATGCCACACCCACCAGCAGTGCTGTGCCTTCCACGGCGAACTATCAGTACTATACTGTGGATGCCGAGGGCAATATCGACTTCCCCGTACTTGGCAAACTGCATATCGAGGGTATGCGCCAGTCTGAAGTCATACAACTCATTCAGGAACGCCTCAAGGGCCAGTTAGTGGACCCCATAGTCACCCTGCGTTTCCTCAATGCCAAAGTCACGGTATTGGGCGAGGTTCGCACGCCTGGCTCCTATTTGCTCAATAATGGTCGGATGACGCTCCTCGAGGCCCTTGGTGCTGCGGGAGACCTCACGCAATACGGACGCCGCGACAATATCCTCATTACACGCGAGAACAACGGCAAGTTGGAGTTCGCGCGGCTCAATCTCAACAACGACGAAATTTTCACTTCTCCTTATTTCTACTTGCAGCAGAACGATGTCATTGTGGTGGAACCCAACCAGGCGCGTTCTACCAGCAACCAGACTATCAGTCTCTGGCTCAGCATGATTGGCACGGTGTCCAGTGCGGCTACCGTAGTCGTTTCCGTCCTGTCTGTATCAGGCGCATTATCCAAATAAGGGTTTGATAAACAATTGAATATGGCACAAGAAAGCAAAGAAATAGATGTACGCTTGTGGTGCACTCGCATTCTCAAGAAGTGGTATTGGATTCTCATCAGTTGTCTGCTGTGTGGCGCGATAGGATTGCTCAAGTATTTCTCTACGACGCCCGAGTTCTGCGTGGAGTCCAACATTATGATTCGCTCATCGGAGGCGGACAATGCGCTTCCTCAGATAGAACTCATGCAGATGGTTGGCATAGGGGGAAGCAAGAAGATTGGCGACGAGATAGCAGTCCTTACCTCGCGTGATGCTATCCGGCAGATAATCAATGAACTGGATTTACAGACCGAGTATCGTATCAAGGACAAGATGCGTTGGGTGGGGCAGTATCCTTACCATACACTCACCGTAGTTTATCCCCCTACCTTTACCGACACCATCATGGGTACCGCCCTTATTGACATCAAAGTGCGCAAGTCGGACTATGTAATCAATGTGCGGTACGGACGCTTCACGCATAGTCGCCACAAGGTCAAGGACTTGTCACAACCCGTACAGACTTGCGTGGGGGAGATACACTTCACGTGCAACCGACCGCTGGAGAAAGGTGAGTGCTTCCGCATCAAGACCTTGCCCATGCTGTCTTGTATCGACAACTACAAGCAGGAAATCACGGCGGCTACTATGAACAAAGAGTCCAATGTCATTACCATATCCACAGTCACGGATATGCCTCGGCGTGCTATCGACTTTATCAATAAGGAGATTGAACACTACAATCTGGATGCCGTTATGGACAAGCAACTCATGGCCAGCAACACGGCTGCCTTTATTGACGAGAGACTGCGCCTTATTGAACGGGAACTCTCCTCGGCGGAAGATGATGTGGAGTATTATAAGAAGAAAAATGGCATCGTGGACATTGGCGAAGAGGCAAAACTCTATTTGGCTGAGAGTACGGAGTACCGCAAGCGCGCGGCTGAGATAGAGACGCAACTCAACCTCACACAGTTTGTGGGGGATTTCGTGGCGGACGACACCAAGCGCAACAACCTTATTCCGGCCAACCTTGGCATTAGCGATGAGGCTCTCGTTGCCCTCATCAACGAGTACAACA
>DLLA01000015.1:5232-6166 GCA_002479035.1 Bacteroidales bacterium UBA7574
CCCTCATCAACGAGTACAACAACACACTGCTGCGCCGCATGCGCATTCAGCGTACTGCTGCCGACGACAACCCCGTCATTAGTCAGATGGACAACCAACTGTCGCTGCTCCGTGAGAATGTTATCAGCAGCATTGCCAATGTGCGTAGCACACTCCTCATCTCCAAGTCCGATTTGGATAAACGCTACAATGTTGTTCTTAATCAGCAACATAGCGTACCTTCTCAGGAGCGTCAATACATTGAGGTGGAACGCCGCAAGCAGATGAAGGAGAGCCTCTACCTTTTCCTCTACCAGAAGCGCGAAGAGAATGCACTGTCTTTGGTTTCGGCTGTGCGACCTATCAAAATCATTGCCGCACCTCAGCGTAATCCTGTGCCGGTGGGACCGAAATTGAAAATTATTGGCCTTATCTGCCTTTTCCTGGGTGTGTGCATGCCGATAGGTATCATGTACCTGTGCGATGTGCTCAATACCAAATTGACGGACGACCCCAAAGACTTGGAGCAACGTATGAAAATACCTTTCGTGGGTAAGTTGGTGCAAAATCCTCAAGGGGGGCATATTGTGGTTAAAGACGGCGAACACTCTGTCTCTGCAGAACTCTTCCGTTCCTTGCGAAACAATCTGTGTTTCATGTCTTCTACATCAAGGACTAATCATGTGATATTGGTCACCTCGGGCATCAATGGGGAAGGAAAGTCTTATGTGTCAGCCAATTTGGCAGTTTCGCTGGCGTTGTTGGGCAAGCGTGTAGCCCTTGTAGAACTCGATGTTCGCAAACCGGCATTGGCTGAGTATTTCCACCTCAATGCCGAAGGGTGTCTCACATCCTGTCTGTCAGATAGTCATTATTCTGTCAGCGATGCCATTGTATCTTCCGGCGTACATGGTTTGGACCTCTTGCCGTCGGGCACTATACCTCCTAACCCTGG
>DLLA01000015.1:6205-8115 GCA_002479035.1 Bacteroidales bacterium UBA7574
CTAACCCTGGCGAATTGATGCTTGGTGAACGGCTTGACCTGCTCTTTGCCGAGTTGCGCCAACGCTACGATTATATTGTGGTGGACTCGGCACCGGTGGCTGTGCTCAGCGATACATTCCCGTTAGGGCGCATTGCGGACATGACCGTTTACGTATCCCGTGCCCGCTACACCACCTATGACTTGGTTGATGTCCTCAATGATGTTGCCGCGCAAAAGCGTCTGCCCAACATAGTGGGTGTCCTGAATGGGGTTAAAGCAGACAAAAATGATTGTATGTGTGGCTGAAAAACCGTCCGTAGGACGGGATATTGCGCGCGTGCTGGGTGCTACCACTCAGCACGACGGTTATATGGAGGGTAACGGCTATTGTGTCACGTGGACCTTCGGGCACTTGTGCGCACTGCTCGACCCAAACGAATACAACGAACAATGGAAGGGTTGGAACCTCTCGTCGTTGCCTATGATTCCCTCGCGGTTCGGCATCAAGGTGACTGCCGACAAGGGTGTGCAGAAGCAGTTCAACATCATCAAAACCCTCATCGCACAAGCCGACGAGGTTATCAATTGCGGTGATGCGGGGCAGGAGGGGGAACTGATTCAGCGTTGGGTGTATCAGAAGGCGGGGTGCCACGTGCCTGTGAAGCGTCTGTGGATTTCATCGTTGACGGAGGACGCTATCCGCGAGGGCTTTCGCCAATTGAAAGACCAACAGGAATACCAACGTCTCTATGAGGCTGGGCTGATGCGTGCGATAGGTGACTGGTTACTTGGCATGAACGCCACGCGCGCATATACATTGCGTTTCGCACAGGGCTCAGGGCGTGACAGACAGGTGCTGAGTATCGGGCGCGTGCAGACCCCGACCCTTGCGCTCATCGTAAAGCGGCAGCACGAGATAGAGCATTTTGTGCCGCGCACCTATTGGGAACTCAAGACCCTCTACCGCGACACCCTTTTCGCTGCACAACTGAAAGCCGAGGAGGACGACTATGCCATCACAACCTTTGAGCAGGGGCAGGCATTGGTGGATAGTATAAAGGACAAACCGCTGACTATCACGTCGGTAGAGAAGAAGAAAGGCACCGAATTTGCCCCGCGTCTGTTCGACTTGACCGGTCTGCAAGTGGAGTGCAACAAACTCTATAGTTTCTCTGCCGATGAGACATTGCGTCTCATTCAGAGCCTCTACGAGAAACACGTGACTACATATCCGCGTGTGGACACCACCTATCTGAGCGAGGACATCTACCCCAAAGTGCCTGCTACGCTGGCGGGTATCAAGGATTTCTATCCGCAAATCACACCATTGCTGCCGCTTAAAGCCGACGGTGGCAAAGGGGCGCAGAGCCTGCCAAAATCGAAAAAGGTATTCGACAACAAGAAGGTGACAGACCACCATGCCATCATACCTACAGGGCAACGTCCTGATAACCTCTCGGAGCAGGAGCGCAAAGTGTATGATCTCGTAGCATTGCGGTTTATTGCCGCTTTCTATCCCGATTGCGAGGTGGCGAATACCACGGTACTTGCCAAAGCGGGAGATATAGATTTCAAGGTGACAGGGCGACAGATTTTGAAATCCGGTTGGCGCGATGTGTTTGCCAAAGCCAAGGTGGAGGACGAGGAGACCAACGACGAGCAGAAGACATTGCCCGCTTTCACCAAAGGCGAATCGGGTCCGCATACTCCGCAACTGAAAGAGAAAACAACCACTCCGCCTAAGTACTACACGGAGGCAACGCTCCTGCGCGCCATGGAAACAGCGGGCAAGACGGTGGACAACGAGGAGTTGCGCGATGCCATGAAAGAGAATGGTATCGGGCGTCCGAGTACACGTGCTGCCATCATCGAGAAATTGTTTCAACGCAAATATATTGTTCGCGAAAAGAAGAATATACGTGCTACAGA
>DLLA01000198.1:0-2380 GCA_002479035.1 Bacteroidales bacterium UBA7574
GGTTGATAGTGCTAATGAACTCGGCATTAGTGACACGGACACTATCCAACCGCTCGTTGTCGAGTTCGTGATTAATGCCTTCCAATTTGAGCGATAAGGGGAAAGTAAGGGTGATGGGAACCCCCATTCCCGTAATCTGACCATTGGACATAAAGGGGTTGCCCTTGAGTTGGTCGTACACACTCATAGTCGCTGTGGTTTCGGAGACATATTGACTGAGGTCCACATCGTGATATGTACGCTGAATACGGAAGGTGTCCCTGTATGTGAAGATACCATTCTCGTTGATGTAGATGTGCTCCACTTGGTTGTTGCCAAGGAAGTCGTTGGTTGTGGCAGTGATAGAGCCAACGGGAAAAACAAGTCCCATACCCAGTTCGGCAGAAGTGTCAATATGGTTCAAATCCACATCGGCAGTGCAACCGCTGAGGAGCGCAAAAGAGAGCACTATGCAGGTGAGCGTAGTGCAAAGACATGAAGATTTCATATATGTGTTATTAACCATAAAAATGTATGCACATTTGGGCTGCAAAGGTACGATTTTTTACTCAAATATGCAATAGTGTACGTGTGCTTTATGTCTTTTTTAGTAAATAGACACATTCCGTGGCACGGGTGACGGCCGTGTAGAGCCAACGCAGGTAGTTGGTGTCGCGTTGCTCAGGAGGAACATTGCCTGTGTCAATGAAGACCCGTTTCCATTGTCCACCTTGTGCCTTGTGACAGGTGACGGCGTAGGCAAAACGAACTTGCAAAGCATTGAAATACGGAGACTTATAGACTGCTTCGGTCAGCTTGCGCCGGTTGCGTTGCAGTTCGGGATAGTCTTCGGCAATGCGGGAGAAGAGTGTCTTTTGGAGTTCGTAGTGGGTCCCAGGGGAGTCGGTGGAGAGTGTGTCTAACCACAGAACGGCATCAATTTCCCAATCGTAGTCCAATGAGCGCAATGAGGCATCCGCAAAGCGAAAACCGTACATTTCGCGAGTGTTGCGCAGTCGCACAATCTCCAGCATATCGCCATTGGCCAGAAAGGGTAGGTCTTCATACTGCTCAGTCCAAAAATAGTTGTTCTTGCAGACCATAAGACGGTCGCCCGTGGAGATTTCGTCCTCCTTCCAAAGGATACGCGCACGGACCCCTTGGTTGTAGAGGTTGGTGCGGCGGTTGGTGCGCGTGAGAATGATAGTGTCCTCGTCACCTACTTCGCGGTATGAACGCTCAAGTTCTTCCAAGAAGTCTGTGCCTGCGAGAGACTGAAAATCAGGCGTGTATATCCAATTTTCGTCGTCATCGGATGACAGGGGATAATTGTCGGACAGGCGGTTGCGCAGTTGTGTAGCGTTCTTGAGAATGCCGCTGTCCAATGCCTGTCGGGCTACTTGCGTCAAGGTGTAGGTGGTGACATGGAGCCCATAGCCTGCCATGTACTGTGCGTCAAGAGCGGGGGACAGGTTGGAGCCCACCGGCGGCAACTGTGCATCGTCGCCCAAGAGGAGCATGCGGCAACCAGCACCTGAATAGACGAAATTGACCAAATCGTCCAAGAGCATGCCCGTGCCGAAATTGGATTCATTTCGCTGACCGGAAATCATGGAGGCTTCGTCCACAATGAATATGGTGTGCCGGTGTTTGTTTTCGGCTATGGCGAAGTCCTCCACGCCCAAACGTTGCTGCCGGTAAATGCACTTGTGGATAGTGTATGCCGCCATGCCTGCGTAGCGCGAAAATACCTTGGCGGCTCGCCCTGTGGGGGCAAGAAGGACGACAGGCTGTTTGAGTTCGTGCATAGCACATACGAGAGCCGCCATGATACTGGTCTTGCCAGTACCAGCATAGCCTCGCAGAATGAACGTATTCCGCTCATTATCAGGCAATTTTTGTGCGTATGAGGTGTGGGTATTTGGGGCTGCTTGTGCCACAAGGAAGTGCGCCAGCAGACCTAAAAGTTCCTCTTGACCTTCATTAGGGGTGAAGGGTAGGGCTTGTTTGATTCTGTTTTTTACAAAATTTTCTATCAAGATGCTCTGTTTGTTTGGTTAGTCCGATTATTTGTTGTATCTTTGCAGTCTCAATCGGTATGCGTGCATCGTTTGTGGTGCCGCGTTGTTTGCCGATAGTGCTATAGGGTAAGTCCTACACGACCAGCTCCCTCTGAACTCCCCCAGGTCTTGACCGAAGCAAGGGTACGAGGTTGTAGCGGTGCGATGTAGATTGCTTACCCTTTTCTTGTGTAGTTTTCATTATCTTTGTCGTTTTGGTGGTTGCTGTCGTTTTTGCAGGGGTAGTAATCGGGTATTACTGTCAGAAATCATGCGTTAATAAATAATAACATAAGCATAAGAGTGCAACATCCACACAGCAATCACATACTAATCACATA
>DLLA01000198.1:2431-9797 GCA_002479035.1 Bacteroidales bacterium UBA7574
CATACTAATCACATACTAATCGCATACTAAAACTTCAACTTTATCAGCACTATTACAACAGGAAAAATGGGTCATATATTGGCGATATTTGAGAATAATTGTTGATAATTCGTGGAGTGTATTTATTATTTTTGCATTTAATAGCAAATGGGGTTGAGGGAGAAATTGCAGAGAAATGTATGGGGTGTGGGAGTGGTTGGGGATGTGAAAAAAGAGGCGTGCGCTATTGCTGTATGAAGATGTCCTCGGGATAGGCGACGCGGGTGAGGTAGAGTCCGTCGGCAGGAGCGGATTCGCCTGCGCTGCAACGGTTCTTGTCGGCGATGATGGTGAGGAAATCATCCTCGGAAATTTTGCCCCGTCCCACATCGAACAGCGTGCCGACAATGGCACGTACCATATCGCGGAGGAAGCGATTGGCGGTGATAGTGAAAACAGCGTGGTGTCCGTCCCCGCTGACAGACCACTCGGCTTGCGAAATGTCGCAGAAGGTGGTCTTGACATCGGTGTGCGTTCTGCTGAACGACATAAAGTCCTGACGACCAAGCAGATGAGTGGCTGCGCGATTCATAGCGTCGAAGTCCAGTCCCGGGCGTACCGAGGTGGCGAGATTGACAAGGAACGGGTCTTTGTAATCGACAGTATGGTACTCGTAAGTGCGGCTGACGGCATCAAAACGTGCATGGGCGTCTTCCCGTACGGGCACGATAGCATGCACGGCAATCGAGTCGGGGAGCAACCCGTTCAGGCGCATGATGACCCCATTGACGGCGTATTGCCAGTCGTCGCCTGTCAGCCCCTCCTGTTGGGGAGGTACGGCGGGTCCGTTGAAATGGGCATACATCTCGCGGGCGTGTACGCCTGCATCAGTGCGCCCCGCAAAAGTGAGTACCACATCGCGCCTGAGAATAGTGGAGAAAGCATGCTCCATCACCTCCTGCACCGTCACTGCCCCACTGCTCTGCCGTTGCGAGCCGTGGAAAAGGGTGCCCTTGTATGAAAAGCGGACGAAGTAACGCATACATTAAATAACCATTAAAACATTAATTACCATGTAATTAACCATTAATTTCGCTACGTGTGTTGTATTCGTTATTTATGTAACTTTGTTGTTACGAAATTCTTGACTTGCTCATTGATTTCGGGGCTGAATTGCCCGAACCATGCCACAGCGCAGCCCGTGCCTACCAGTATCAATGTGCGGGCGATGCTGCTGAGCCATATATTGCATGTCGGCAGGTAGTGCTGCCACAGGTAGTTCAACAGCAGGATTCCACCCAATAGCAGCAGCGTCTTCACGTGCTGACGGGAGAAGATTCGTATGCGCAATGCCACGCGCACCGTGAGGATTGCCAGGGCATAATAGAGGACATTCGACAGCAATGTGCTGACGGCAGCCCCGTTCATCCCGTAGCGCGGAATGAGGTAGTTGTTGAGTGCTATGGCACTGATTGTCAGAATAAAAGACAGGACGAGCGAGAATACATAGTACCGCGAGTAACTGATAGCGGACAAGCAGAAACTGAACGTGGCGGTGATTATTTGGCACACGCCGAGCACGAGCACCACCATACGTGCGGTGGCGTAGGTGTCTCCGTTGGGCAGAATGTGGAATATCAGGTCGATATTCAGCCATATCAGGCAGAATATCAAGCCCCCGACCAGCAGCAGGTTCTGGCTCACCTGTTGCATGAGGTGGGCGGTCTCCGTGTGGTTCTGCTCCTTGATGGACGCCGCCAACTGAGGTGCCGCAATCGCTGTCACGGAGCGGTAGGGGATACTCACCATCACCGCGATATATGTAGCAATGGCGTATATGCCCGTGAAGTTAAGCCCCATCTTGGCGGTGATGAAGAACGACGAGAGGGTAGGGGCGAGTGCCGATGCCAACGCCGAGATAATCAGGAACCCCGTATAGAAGAGGTACTGCCGCACCAGCGGTCTGTGCGTGCGCATGAACGTCCAATCGGGGCGGAGTGACACGTCCCCCATCGAGAACAGATACACCATATTGCACAATGCCGCCGACGCATACACACCGCACAGTGCGACCACAAAACCGTCCATGGTCAGCACACGGAAGGCGTACAGCAGATACACCGCCAGCAGTCCCACACGGGTCACAAACTCCCTGACCGCCCTCGGCACCACGATGCGCATACGCACATTGGCATTGGTCTCGAAGATAGTCTGGTAGAGCAGGAAGAACGCCATCGGCAGCACGAAATAGTAGTAGTCCACAAACTCGGGACTCTTCTCGCCAAACCACTGACTGAGAGGCACATGGCACGCCCAATAGATGAGCGCAAACACCGCAAACCCCACCAGTGGCACTACCATGGTCCAAAAGAAAAAACCGTTGTCCCTGTGCTCTTTGTCCTTGAAATACGGGTAAAAACGAATAATGGACGACGACGTCCCCAACTGCGCAAGGCTCACAAACAGCGTGGCAGCGTCAATCAGCACTCGTGCCAGCCCGATTTCCTCGGCGGTGAGGAAGCGCGTCAGCACGAAGAACGTAGTAACAAAGCCCACCGCAACGCCTGCATACGTCACGATGGTGCCTTTGATGCTCTGCCTTGCTATGATGCCCATAGGGGAGATACTATTAGTCCAATCAGCCTACTATGACCAATTGGACTAACAGGATAATCATCTTACTTCTCAATCTCCAGCAACTCTACGTCGAATATCAGGGTAGAGTAGGGCGGGATGTTGCCTGCCTGTTGTGCGCCGTAGCCCAACTCCTGCGGGATATAGAAGCGGAACTTGCTGCCGACGGGCATCAGTTGCACGCCTTCCGTCCAGCCTTTGATGACTTGGTTCAAGCCGAAAGTGATAGGTTCGCCGCGCTCAACGCTGCTGTCGAACACCGTACCGTCAATCAATGTGCCGTGATAGTGCACCTTCACGCGGTCGGTAGCACTCGGTTTCTTGCCCTTGCCCATCTTGATGACCTCGTATTGCAGACCGCTCTCGGTGGTGATGACACCCTCGCGCAGACCGTTCTCAACGAGGAACTTCTCACCTTCCTCTTTCACGGTGCCGTACTTGATGGTGTTCATCGTGTTCTGTATGTACTCGCCTGCCTCTTCGCCGGTCATCTGCTCGGTGTAACCAAGCAAACCGTTGATAAAGCCTTGCTTGATAAGGGCAAAGTCGGTGCTCAGGCTTGGCTCGCCTATCAGACCGCCTGCCTCTTGCTCTTTGATGTTCTTACCAATCTGCTCGCCCATGTTCACCAGTTGCGGGTTCTTCACATGGCTCTTCAATCCCTTGTTGACATTCTCGATAAACTCTTTCTTCTGCTCGCCCGTAGTGTCTGTGGCAAGGATGTAACGTGCCACCTCGTCACCGTTCAGGTAGCCGAATGCGTAGTTCAGACTGTCGTTCTGGTTGTTCAATGCGATGACTTTCACAGCCTTGCCGCATTTCGCCTTGATGACCTTGCCTGCTTTTTCTCCGTCCGCAGCGGTGCGCGATGCCTGGTATTGGCTCTGGAAATAGTCACGTGCCTCGTCGCCTTTCATCACCACGGTATCGTGGTGCAGACCGTTCACCAATCCTTGGAAGAACACTTTCTCGTTCAGTGTCCATGCCTCGTTGTCTGCCAGACCGGTGCTCTCCGAACTCTTGATGGCCTGACCGATGTTCCTGCCCACACCGGCAGCCTCGCTCAGTTCCTCAATCTTGCCGTCGTAACCGCGCTGCAATGCGTCAATAAACTCGTTCACAGTCTCTTCCGACGAGTCGTTGCGCAACTGGTACATCTTCATCTGACTGCCGTTCACCAGTCCGAGTGCGTAGTTCATACTATCATTTTGGTTGTTCAGTGCAACCGTCTTTGCCTCGTACGTATTGCCGCACGAAATCATTGCCATTGCGGCAACGACGAGAATAGATGCTTTCTTCATATCTCTATTATTAATTATTAACTGTTACTCATTAATTCCCAACAACTCCACTGTAAATATCAGCGCAGCATAGGGCGGGATACTGCCTGCTGCACCTTGTGCGCCGTAGCCCAACTGATAGGGGATATACAGTTTGTACTTGCTGCCTATCGACATCAGTTGCAGACCCTCGGTCCAGCCCTTTATCACTTGGTTCAGCCTAAACGAAATCGGCTCGCCGCGCTTATACGAACTATCAAAAACTGTGCCATCCACCAATGTGCCCTCATAGTGCACCTTCACAGTGTCTGTGGCTTTCGGCTTCTGACCTATCGTAGCCTCCAATACCTCGTATTGCAGACCGCTCGGTGTCACCTTCACGCCCTCGCGTTTGGCGTTCTCGGCGAGGAACTTCTCCCCGTCAGCCTTTGCCTGACCGGCAATCTTCTGTTCCAGTTCGGTGAAGAACTGGTTCAGCAACTGTTGTGCTTCCGAATACGTAATTTCGGGTTTCTGTTTCTCTAAAACGTGCTCAATACCCTTTGCCAGGTCTGCATAGTTGAGGTTCTCAACACCGCTGCTGAGCAACTGCTGACCCATCGAGAGTCCGAGTGCATAACTGATTTTGTCCATATCTTATTTGTTTATTTGTTGTCTTGTTTTTGTCAATGGCAAATTCTGCAGGCTGCCAAAGTAAATTCTATGGGCTGCCAAAGTAAATACCGTATGCTGCAATTATTAAAATCCGATAATATCTTCTCTCTGTCTTTCCCGTGTCAAACAGCAAGGGATGAGCAAGGGATACGCAACCCATACGCAAGGGATACAAACCGGATTTCTTTAATGCCTATTAATTATTAACTATTAACTATTACTATGCAAACGCTTAGCAAAGCGTTTGCATCCTTGCAATGTACTTCCCTATAATATCAAATTCCAAATTCACCACGCTCCCCACCTCAATGTATTTGAAGTTGGTCTCCTCGTGGGTGTAGGGGATGATGCACACGCTCACGTACCCTTTCTCGTCCTGCACGTCGGGTTCGCACACGGTCAGGCTCACCCCGTTGATGCAGATAGAACCCTTATCCACAGCCAGATAGCCGCGGCGTGCCATCTCTTTGCTTGTCGCGTATTCAAACCGGTAATACCAACTGCCTTCGGTCTCCTTTACCTCAATGCAACGTGCCGTTTGGTCCACGTGCCCCTGCACGATATGTCCGTCCAACCGCTCGTTGAGCAGCATTGAACGCTCCACATTCACCCAGTCACCCTCGCGCAACAGACCCAGATTGCTCCTTACCAGCGTCTCCTGCATCGCGGTAACGGTGTACAGGTCGCCCTCTATCTTCACCACGGTCAGGCACACGCCGTTGTGGGCTATCGATTGGTCGATGCTAAGCGCGTCCTTATACGGATTGCGCAGCGTAAAATGCTTGTTACCAAGTTCTTGCTCAATCTTAACGACCTGAGCCATGGTCTCTACGATTCCTGAAAACATTGAAATCAAACTTTATAAGGATTACACAATATATTGCCAACAACGCCGTCCCTATCCCCATTCGCGCCCACATACCGAGGTCATACACCCCGTAATATACCGCCAGCAGACCGATGGTCACCAACGTGTACGCCCCTATGCGCTTCAGGTCGTAGGGTATCGTCAGGTACTTGCGCCCCACGAAATACGACAGCAGCATTATCACAAAATAGCACACCGTGCTGCTCGCGGCAGATGCCATATAGCCTATTTCCGGTACGAACACCGCCTGCAAAGTGAATGTTATCACCACGCCTATCAGCGAGAAATACGCGCCCCACTGTGTCTTGTCCGTCAGTTTATACCAGAAACTCAGATTGAAATACACCCCTTGGAAGATATATGTCCACAGCACCACAGGCACAATCTTCAAGCCCTCCCAATAACTCGGCGCGATGATAAACTTCAGCAAATCAAGGTAGAACACCATGCCGAGGAGTATCAGGTACGAGAAGATGATATAGTATTTCATCGCGTCCGCGTAGGCTTCCACCGACTTCCTGTCCTTATGTTTCGCGAACACGAACGGCTCGTATGCGTAGCGGAACGCCTGCGTAAACATCATCATCACCATTGCCACCTTGAAGCACGCCCCATAGATTCCCAACTGTGTCTGCGCGTCATCGCCCGCATAGAAGAACGGGAACATTATCCTGTCCAATGTCTGGTTCATTATCCCGCACACGCCCAATACCAGCAACGGCAATGAGTACCGCAACATTCTCTTTTCCAAATCCCAAGAGAAACACCACCCCTCCGCTTTCCGACGGGACACAACAGAACCCGCTTCGGTATCCCCCTCTTTGAGGGGGTAGGGGGAGTCTCTTCTTTCTGTCTTGAGGGGGTAGGGGGAGCCCGTTCTGGGAGTCGCAAGGATTATGAGGAATAACGTCTGCACCCCCGTTGCTATGATATTCGCCACGAACACATACCCCACACCGTAATCGGGGTCATACCACGGCGATATGATACTCCAGTCCTGTATCTTCGGGCAGAGTACCAGAAAGAACAGGTTGAGCAGTATATTCAGAAAGACAAACAGCAGTTTCAATCCCGCGAACTGCAGCGGACGTTTCTTGTATCGCAGGTACGCAAACGGAATACTGGCAAAGGCGTCCATCGCCACCACCACGCTCAGCAGCGCGATAAACTCCGAGTGGGTAGGGTAGCCCAACACGTTGGCTATCGGTTGGCGGAACACGCAGCACAGCACGGCAAACAGCACCGATGTCGTCAGCAGACTAATCATTGCCGTGGTATATACCGTATTCGGGTTCTCCTCTTCCTTGTTGGCAAAGCGGAAGAAACCGGTCTCCATGCCGTAGGTCAGTATCACCAGTAGCAAGGCGGTCCAAGCGTACAGGTTGGTAACGATACCGTAATCAGCCTGTTGTGCCAGCACGTAGGTATATAGCGGCACAAGGAGCCAGTTCAGGAACTTGCCCACTATCGAAGACACGCCGTATATCGCCGTCTCCTTCGCCAATACCTTCATCTGTCTTGTATCACTCATCTTTCTCAGGCTTACAATCCTTTCCCGCTATAATAATAACAATCTCGCCTTTGCCTTCCCGTTCTTTGAATGAAGCAACTAACTCGGAAAGAGTACCACGGCGGGTTTCCTCAAACTTCTTGCTTATTTCCCTGCTCACACTTGCTTTACGGTCTGCCCCCATGTATTCCGCTAACTGCTCCAAGGTCTTCACCAATCGGAACGGCGACTCGTAAATGATTATCGAATGGGTCAGCGTAGCCAACTCCTTCAATCGTGTTTGCCGTCCTTTCTTCTGCGGCAGGAAGCCCTCGAAGTAAAAGCGGTCGTTGGGCAGTCCCGAGTCCACCAATGCAGGCACGAAAGCCGTGGCACCGGGCAGGCATTGCACCTCCACACCTTTATCTACGCACGCGCGCACGAGCATGAAGCCGGGGTCGG
>DLLA01000069.1:0-8887 GCA_002479035.1 Bacteroidales bacterium UBA7574
GGTGTCATCAACCACCTCTGCACACCCCTCCTCAAGCATACCCCCGACTGGCTCGTCTTCCTTGCCATCAAGTACGTCGGCCGCTTTCAAAAGTGATATAAGTGGACCATTTTACGTTTTAGTAGACGATAGTGCAATTCGTAAAATAGTGATTCTATCAAACTCATCCATCGGTGAGAAAGATATAGCCACCCGATTTAATGTAAGATTCTTCGTATAATTCTTTATCTCCACCCCCAAAAGTGTAACACACAGACGATGGGGTTGGGGAGGTGATTTTATGAAGATTCAGAAAATGATATTGCCGTCTGCCATACAGGCTGATAGAGGTTTGAATTGCTATGTTGATAGAGGTTTCATGTAGAAATAAATTTACAATTTTGTAAGTATTTGCTTGCGGGTATGAGAAAAAAGCAGTACTTTTGCGCCGTCAAACAAATACAAACAATTAAAATAACTATGAACATGGAACCCTTGATGAGTCTTCAAGACGCGGTACTTTCCCGCCATTCTGTACGTCAATACGCCGACAAACCAATTGACAATGAACGGATTACCACTCTGCAAGACAAAGTGCAAGCCCTCAATGCCGAGAGCGGATTGCACATTCAATTGGTCACCAACGAGCCCCATGCCTTCGACTCATTTATGGCACACTATGGCAAGTTTTCAGGTGTGCGCAACTACTTTGCGCTCATTGGTTCCGGCGACAACTTGGACGAGCGTTGCGGCTACTATGGAGAACAACTGGTACTTCTCGCACAGCAACTCGGACTCAACACCTGTTGGGTAGGAATGACTTTCAAGAAGGTGACCAAAGCATTAGACATACGCAAAGGCGAGAAATTGGCTGCTGTCATTGCTCTGGGCTACGGACAGACGCAAGGCATCCCTCACAAGAGCAAGACTATCAGCGATGTAGCCTCCTGTACTGGCGATATGCCCGAATGGTTCCGCAAAGGTGTAGAGTGCGCATTACTTGCCCCTACCGCGCTCAACAAGCAGAAATTCCGTTTTGAATTGGCAGGCGGCAAAGTACGTGCCACTACCTCTTGGGGACCTTTTACCAAAGTGGATTTAGGTATTGCCAAATACCACTTTGAGATTGGTGCCAATGTCGGACACAATATCTGGCTGTAGAACGTATGAACACCTCATTCCGAAACCTTCTTTTTGTTCTCGCCATTTTGGCGTTGCCACTAATTCAAACAGAGGGGCAAAACTCTCTCATAAAGTCTGACACAATACAAAACACCCCCTCTTTGAGCAGGCAATGGGAGTCGGAGGGCATCCTCACCCTCGACTCCTGTCTCTCTCTTGCCCGCCAGAACAACAAGGAGTTGCGTCGTGCCGCATTGGATATCGACAAGGCGCAACAGGTTAAGAACCAAGCCTTTACCAACTACTTCCCGCAGGTCAAAGCCACCGCTATCGGCTATCATAGTCTGCACCCGATAGTGGAAGTGGGCATTGAGGACTTCGGCAATGCCTCCGTGCGCGACCTTCTCACCACCCTCTACGGCAACTATGGCGCAGCATTGGGGTTGGACAATACCGTCTCCCTCTTCCAATACGGCTACCAAGTGGGCGTCACTGCACTCCAACCCGTCTATATGGGCGGCAAGATTGTGGCTGGCAACCAATTGGCAAAAGTAGGCGTAGAGGCGGCACAACTGCAGGCACAAATCACCGGGCGCGACCTGCTTGAGCAAGTGGAGGAGAGTTATTGGCTAGTCGTCGGGCTTACCGAGAAACAGCAGACGCTCCAATCGGTCACATCCCTTCTCGACACCATACATCGTACTATCCGCTCTGCCGTGGAGGCAGGCTTGGCACTCCAAACAGACCTCCTGCAAGTGGAACTCCGTCAGTCCGAAATCCACCGTACCCAAATCCAATTGGACAACGGTCTCGCCCTCGCCAAAAGGGCATTGTGGCAAGCAATTGCCCCGACCTCCCCAACCCCTCCAAAGGAGGGGCTTACAGAGTATAATGATATACGTGTAGAGCCCATCTATACAGACACGATAATGCAAGTCCCCCTCTTTGAGGGGGGCGGGGGAGTCGGAGGCGAGGTCCCTGAATCCTCTCTCCTTTCCCTCCAAGTCCGTGCTGCCCAACTCAACCGCCGTATGACCATTGCCGATGCCCTACCGCAGGTGGCGGTAGGGGCGCACTATGGGTACAGCAATATGCAAGCCAACTTCCTACGCGACGGACTGGGCAGCAAGACGGGCAACGGGGCTGTCTTCGTATCTGTCTCTGTCCCCCTGACCGATTGGTGGAAGACCGGACACAAGATTCGCGAGAACAATATCGCCCTTGAGCAGGCACGCCTGCAGGAGCAGCACACCAACCAACTCCTCACCCTCCGCACGCAACAGGCTTATGACAAATTGATAGAGTCCTGTCTCCTTATCTCCGAGAACCGCCACGCCTTGGACATCGCCCGCGAGAACTACCGCCTTTCCGGTGTCAACTACCGCGCAGGCATGGGCACTATCACCGACCTGCTCACTGCCCAAACAGCACTCCTGCAAGCCGAAAACAACCTAACCGATGCACTCATCGCCTATCGTGTCAATCTCCGACGATATACGGACCTCACACGCTGACAAGAGCATGGTGGTATTTTCGCAATCTATATGCCATTCGGATAGACGCACACCTTTTGGCACGATTATTGTCGAACAGCCATTCGGAACATAAACCACAACGAAAATGGAAAAGAATTCATGTCCTTTTGTCCCTAATTTCCTGCTTGGTTGTGCAGGGGGGATACAATATCTGAGTCTCAAAAATGCCAGTCGCAACCCGCGCAAGTCGCAGGAAAAGACACTTCGTGCCATTCTCACTTACGCACGCGATACCGAATACGGCAAGGAGCACCATTTCGCCGAGATACTCGAAGCCCCGACCGATTCCGAACTCTACGCACGCTATCAGAAATACGTGCATCTGAATGATTATGAGGACCTTCGTCCCTATGTGGAGAAACACAAGAACGGCGGCGAGAACATCCTTTTCCCCGGCAAACCGATTATGTATGCCACCACTTCGGGTACCACCAAAGAACCGAAATGGGTGCCTATTACCAAAGAATACCTCAACAACATCTACGGCAAGATGACCAAGGTATGGCTCTTCAATTTTATCAAGAACCGCCCGAAAGTCTTCACCGGCAAGATTGTGTCCATCGTCGGCAAAGTGAAAGAAGGCGAAGCCCCCGACGGCACGATGTATGGTTCCGTGAGCGGCGTTACCCAGCGCGACTGCCCGAAGTTTGTCAAGAAACTGTATGCTTCCCCCGCATCAGTATTCTCCATTGAGGACTACACCGCCCGCTACTACACCATTATGCGTATGGGTATCGAGCGCAATGTAACGCTTATCGTTACCGCCAACCCGTCCACCATCGTGGAGATGCAGAACAATGTCAACGAGTATTTCGGGGACTATTGCAACGACATCGAGCATGGTACGCTCAAAGCCTCGCTCAATATCCCGCAATGGATACGCGATGACATTCAGCCATACCTAAAACCCAACCCCGAGCGTGCCAACGAACTGCGTGCGCTCAAAACCAAATACGGCACCGTGCTGCCCAAACACTACTGGCCTAATCTCCAGATACTCAACACATGGAAGTGCGGCAATACCAAAGTGTATGTCGAGAAATTCAAAGACTCTTTCCCCAAGGGTATGCTCCATCAGGAGTTCGGCTATTTTGCTTCCGAGTGCCGTTTCGGTCTGGTGTTGGACGATACGCTCAATACCGTCCTCTTCCCGCATTTCCACTACTACGAGTTCATCGCCGAGGACGAACTCGACAGCGACAACAAGCATTTCCTGCAACTCTGGCAACTCGAAAAAGGCAAGCGTTACTGCCCGTATGTAACCACCTTTGCGGGGCTTTACCGCTACAATATGAACGACCTCGTTGAGGTGGGCGACCCGTTCTGCAACACGCCTACCGTCCACATGATCCAGAAGGTGAACGGCATCGTAACCATGACGGGCGAGAAACTGCACGAGCGTCAGTTCATTGAGGCAGTCCACGAGGCGGAGAAGCAGACAGGCTTGCAGACCAAGTTCTTTGTTGGCTTTGCCGATATGGAGTTGTCCGCTTATCACTTCTACTACGAGTTTGCCGACCAACAGACCACGCAGGCACAGGCGGAGGAGTTTACCAAAGTGGTGGACAAGGTACTGAAAGACATCAATATCGAGTACGCCGCCAAGCGTGCGTCGTTCCGCGTGAAAGACCCGCTGACGCACCGCCTTGTCGAGCAGTCGTTTGAGAAATTCAAGGCGGAGTGCATCGCCGAAGGTGCCCGCGACGGACAGTTCAAGATGAACCTGCTCCTCCAAGACGAGAAACGCCACGCCAAGTTCAAGAAACTGGTGCTTGCATAATCTCGGTGCCCCCCTCTCACCGCTTTGCAGTTCCCTCATCACGCTTTGCAGTCTCTGCCTCATCGCGCAGAACCGCACTATAATATAGAGAGACTATCTGACAAGTTTGGACAGTCTCTTTTTCATATCATTTTTCTTGGAAAATCATATCGGTTTGCTGTTTGGCTGGGGGCGCGGACGCCATGCGGGGTTTCTGCAAGTCCGTATAGAGGGTACAGAAAAGACCTATAATTAGTAGAGGTAAAAAACGTAATTCCTTGTATATATGTGGTATATTTTGTACCTTTACGCCATAATTCAGGATGGTTATGCTCACCCAACAAAGGAGGAAGTTATAGACCAGAGCACCTTGACGAAGTTCCGCAAGTTGCGCCTGCAAGATACGGAGTTGCTATATATGCTGATATATCACATACTAATAACCCGATGAAGGAACAGAAAATACAGCATAAGAATTTGTGAGTTTAATGATTTTTTTGTATTTTTGCGAGTTAAATATCTGCTCGTTGGCACAAATATATGGCTGGTGTGTATGTGCATATTCCGTTTTGTAAGAGTCGCTGTAAATACTGCGACTTCTATTCGACTACGCTGTTGGGGCGTAGGGGGGAGTATGTGGATGCGGTGATGGAAGAATGGACAATGGGCAAGGCACAAGGCGCAATGGGCAATGATATAGAGACGGTATATATAGGTGGCGGCACGCCCAGTCTATTAGATGTGGAGGACTTGCAGAGGTTGTTGGAAGTGTTGCCCGTGGAGAATGCCAAAGAGATTACCATAGAAGCCAATCCGGGCGACATTACCCGCGAGAAAGCAAGGGCGTGGCGTGCTATGGGCGTGAACAGGCTGAGCATTGGTATTCAATCGTTTGACGATGATGAACTGCGCCTGATAGGCAGGCGGCATACGGCAGCACAGGCTCGCGAGGCGGTGAGGATAGCACGTGAAGAGGGGTTTGATAATATATCGGTGGACTTGATGTACGGGCTACCATGGGGAATTAAGAATGAAGAATTAAGAATGAAGAATGGCAAGTTACGTAAAGCCAATAACGCAGTGGAACTGCTACGCAACGATGTGGAGGAGTTGTTGCTGCTGAATGTGGAGCATATATCCACCTATTGCCTGAGTTACGAAGAGGGGACAGCGATGACCCGCATGCTGGAGCGCGGCGAGATAGAAGAGGTGGACGAAGATACTGAAAACCTGATGTTTGACTACATCGTGGCACGACTGACACAGGCGGGATATGAGCATTACGAGGTTAGCAACTTCGCCCGTCCCGGCAAGCGTTCATGGCACAACTCCAACTACTGGAACGACACACCCTACATCGGTTTGGGCGCAGGCGCACACAGTTATGACGGCGTACACCGCTATTGGAACCCAAGCGACATAGACCTGTACATCCGAGGCGCTTTGGCACACGATTTGCAGCGGGAACAAGAGACGCTGACCGACGAACAGCGGCACACCGAGCGCGTGATGCTGGGCTTGCGGACGGCAGAAGGCATTGCCCTCAGCGACGTGGACGAAACCAAAGCCCTACCCTACCTCCGGCGCGGACTGCTGCAGCAGAAAGGCAACCGCCTTGCGGCAACCACCGAGGGGTACCATATATTAAACAGAATAATCGAAGACTTGATATGAAAAAAGAGACCAAGAAACCATCCGTCAGCCCGACATTCAAGAAGAAATTCCTGTGTTGGTTTTGGGGTATATTTGCAGGCGGCATACTGCTCATCGTGCTCATCTTTTGGATGATAACCAAGGGTTGGTTGGGCTATCTGCCGCCGTTGGACGAGTTGCAGAACCCGAAAAACAAGTTCGCCACCGAGGTGTTCTCGTCGGATATGCAGTCGCTTGGACGCTTCTACCGCAAGGAGAACCGCGTGGGCGTGACCTACGACCAGATTTCGCCCTATATGATTGACGCGCTGATAGCCACCGAGGACGCCCGTTTCTACAGCCACACCGGCGTGGACGCGAAAGGTCTGACCCGCGCCATACTGTTGCTCGGTCGTGCCGGCGGCGGCAGTACCATCACGCAGCAGTTGGCTAAGCAACTATGGTCGCCGCGGGCAAACAATATCTTCGAGCGTGCCCTACAAAAGCCCATCGAATGGGTGATAGCCACCAAGTTGGAGCGGCTCTACTCGAAAGAGGAGATACTGACGATGTACCTCAACCAGTTCGACTTTCTCTACAACGCCGTGGGCGTGAAGTCGGCGGCACAGGTGTACTTCTCCACCACGCCTGCCGACCTGAAGATAGAAGAGGCAGCCACGCTGGTGGGGCTGTGCAAGAACCCCGCACTCTACAACCCTATCCGCCGTCCCGAAAGGGCGTTGGCACGGCGCAACACCGTACTCGGGCAGATGTGCAAGTACGACTACATCACGCCCGAGGTGTGCGACTCGCTGCAGGCGTTGCCCATCGAAATCAAGTATCAGAGTGTGGACCACAAGCAGGGCTTGGCACCGTACTTCCGCGAGTATCTGCGCGGTGTGCTGACCGCCAAGCAACCCAAGGCAAGCAACTACCCCGACTGGAACAAACAGCAGTACGAGATAGACATGAAGCAGTGGAAAGAGAACCCGCTCTACGGCTTCTGCAACAAGAACCACAAGCCCGACGGCATGCCTTACGACCTATATCAGGACGGACTGCGTATCTACACCACCATCGATTCGCGCATGCAGCAGTACGCGGAAGAGGCTGTGAATGAGCATATTCAGGCGTTGCAGAAGGACTTCTACAAAGAGAAGAAAGGCAAGAGTTATGCCCCGTTCTCCCGAGACCTGTCGCGCGAAGAGATAGACGGCATCATGAACCGCTCCATGCGCCAGACCGACCGCTACCGCGCCATGAAGAAAGACGGCAAGTCCGAAACCGAGATACGCGAGACATTCAACACCCCCGTGGAGATGCGCGTGTTCTCATACAACGGTATGATTGACACCACTATGACGCCCATGGACTCCATTCGCTGGAACAAGTACTTCCTGCGCTGCGGCTTCATGTCGATGGACCCGCACACAGGAGCAGTGAAGGCGTATGTAGGCGGACCCAACTTCTCACAGTTCCAATACGACATGGTGAACATGGGTCGCCGTCAGATAGGCTCCACCGTGAAGCCATACCTATATACATTGGCTATGGACGAGGGCATGTGGCCGTGCGACAGCACCGTCAACGACTCCGTGACTCTCATTGACGGCAACGGCGTGCGCTGGACACCCCGCGACACACACGTGAAGAACCAAGGACAGATGGTGACGCTCAACTGGGGCTTGCAGCAGTCCAGCAACTGGATTACCGCCTACCTGATGTCGCTCTACACGCCCGAACAACTGGTTCGTCTCATGCGCTCGTTCGGCATCGAAGGGCAGTTGGACCCCGTAGTCAGTATCTGTCTCGGACCCTGTGAGGTGAGTGTCAAGGAGATGGTGGACGCTTACACCACCTTCCCCAACAAGGGTATCCGTGTGGAGCCGCTCTACGTGACACGCATCGAGGACAACAACGGCAACGTGCTGGCGACCTTCACGCCCAAGACCTACGAGATTATCAGCGAGACCACGGCATACAAGATGATATACATGCTCCGCAACGTGATGGACCACGGCACGGGTGTGCGGGCACGTCTGCGCTACGGACTGAAAGCCCCCATGGGCGGCAAGACCGGTACCAGCCAGAACAACTCCGACGGTTGGTTTGTGGGCTTCACACCCTCATTGGTAAGCGGTGTGTGGGTCGGCGGCGAAGACCGCTCCATTCACTTCGACCGCATGGCATTGGGACAGGGTGCGAATATGGCACTGCCCATCTTCTCGCTCTATATGCAGAAGGTATATGCCGACCCCAATCTCGGCTACGACACCGCCGAGCAGTTCGACATACCCGCATGGTTCGACCCCGAGCAAGGGTGCAAGTAAAATATAGTGAGACGCCTCTCTAAAATAGGTTTTGTCGTACTTTGCGCATTGTCGTGCATTGTCAACGGGGCTTTCGCCCAACTCAACACCGACCGCATCACCGCTATCGGGCGCAACGCGCTGTATTTCGATGACTATGTGCTTAGTATCCAGTACTTTAATCAGGTCATCAAACTCAAGCCCTACCTCAGCGAACCCTACCTCCTGCGTGCCATCGCCAAGATACAGTTGGGCGACTACACGGGTGCGGAGCAGGACTGCAACGCCGCCATCGAGCGCAATCCGTTCCAGCCCGGGGCATACTACACACGCGGATATGTCTATCGCCAGACGGGGCAGTTGGAGAAAGCCGAAAAGGACTTCTCCGAGGCACTCATCTTCGCCCCCGAGAACAAGACCTATCTCGTCCTTCGCGCCGATGTCCTCGCCGAGGAGAAGTGCTACGACCGCGCCTTGCAGGACATCGACCACCTGTTGGGACGCGAACCCCACTCCGCCGAGTTGCTGTTCGAAAAAGGGTCTATCTGCAC
>DLLA01000069.1:8969-10702 GCA_002479035.1 Bacteroidales bacterium UBA7574
CCGACGCCACGAAGTACGACAGCCAGAACCCCGCCACATGGTCGGCATTGGGACTGGTGTATCTGATGCTGGACAAGCAGAACGATGCCCTCGCCGCCCTCACCAACTCCGTCAACCAAGGCAGCAAATGGGCAGGCGACTACATCAACCGCGGTATCATCTTCTACCGTCTCCACAACTACCGCTCTGCCCTTGCCGACTACGACAAGGCGGTCTCTCTTGCACCCCGCGAAGCCCAATGCTACTACAATCGCGGAGTCCTTCGGCAGGAACTGGGCGACTACAACCGCGCCCTCGAGGACTTCAACAAGGTGGTGGAACTTGACCCCGACCATGTGGAAGTGCTCTACCAGCGCGGACTCGTCCTGCTGCATCTCAACCAATGGAAAGACGCACTTGCTGACTTCACCACCCTGATAGACCGCTACCCGTATTTCCTGCCGTCCTACTACCTTGCCGCACAGGCGGAGACAGCCCTCGGGCACGGCAAAGCCGCCTATCAGTACCGCACACGTGCCTACGAGTTGGAGCAGAAGAAAGACAGCATACAGGCACAATCCGTGTCCACCGACCTGCAGTTAGCCGAGTCGCAACCGCAGAAGCGTGACCGCCGCAAGGAGTTCTCCGCCATGGCTGCGCAGAACCAAGAGGCAACAGACGAGGAGCGCAAGTACGAGAGCGAGACCCGCGGAACCATACAGAAACGCTATGCGGACGTCATCAACGAGCCGAATATCACCCTCTCATACTACGTGCCGAATGGCAATACCCAGTCCCTTCGCCGCACCAACTACTCGCACGCGTCCATCGATGAGTACAACCGCCGCCAACTGCTCCCTGCCCCACTCCGCTTCACCGTGCAGGAGATGACACTCACAGCGGACATGGTCAACCAACACTTTGAGCGCATCAACGCCCTCTCCGGCCAAATAGATATGCTGGAGAACACCGCCATCGCAACGCCAACATCGCGCAGCCAATATCGTCCAACCAACATCGCAACGCCAACATCGTCCGACCTACATCGCGAAGCCCCCACCACTCGTTTAAGTGCTGCCTATATGGCGCGGGCTATCGAGTTCGCCCTCGTGCAGGACTACTCCTCCGCTATCGACGATGCCACCCGCGCCACCCTGCTCGACGGCACCTTGTATTTCGCCTATTTCTGCCGTGCCAACTGGCGGTACAAGTTGCTCGAATACCGCCGTGCCATGGGCGAAAAGACCGAAGGGGCGGACTTTGAACTTATGATGCGCGACTATGACTACGTCATCGACCACGTGCCCGACTTCTCCTTTGCCTACTACAACAAGGCGAATATGCTCTGTATCCAGCAGGATTTCCGCGCCGCCATCCGCTACTACACGCAGGCAATCGCCGTGGACTCCGACTTCGCCGAGGCGTATTTCAACCGCGGACTGACACACATCTTCATCGACGAAGTCGAGGAGGGGCTCGCCGACCTCAGCAAAGCCGGTGAACTCGGCATCTACCAAGCCTACAATCTCATCTCCCGCTTCCAATAATTTACACCTACTCCTCTGGAAACCAACATTATTGGGCAATGCGCAAGCCTCTATATACGCCTAATCCTGTACGGAAACCTGCCTCATCGTGTCCATACTCTCACTGTAACACCTTCCAAAATACATTTATATTTTTTCAATTCTGACATTTTTATCGTCGTGTTAGGCTTGAACTATAACCGTAGAATTAGTACGAACTATGTTGAA
>DLLA01000029.1:0-2286 GCA_002479035.1 Bacteroidales bacterium UBA7574
TGGGCGAAGCCCCCGAGATACTATGGCGCGGCAAAGGCACCGACCTCGTCGGTATGGAGTATGAGCAACTTATCCCATGGGCAAAGCCCGACGGCGACGCTTTCCGTATCATTGCGGGCGACTATGTAACGACCGAGGACGGTACGGGTATCGTACATATCGCGCCTACTTTCGGTGCAGACGATGCGTTTGTGGCAAAGAAAGCGAATATCCCGGGTATGGTGTTCCTTACCAAGAAGGGCGAGCAACGCCCGATGGTGGATATGACGGGTAAGTTCTTCCTGCTTGAGGATCTGGACGATGCGTTTGTGGCAAAGCATATCGATGTGGAGGCATATCGCCCGTGGGCGGGACGCTTCGTAAAGAATGCCTACGACCCCAACCTGACGGACAAAGACGAGACCCTCGACATCAGCATCTGCATAATGCTGAAAGCCGGGAATAAAGCCTTCCGCATCGAGAAGCACGTACATACCTATCCGCACTGCTGGCGCACCGACAAGCCGGTGCTCTACTACCCGCTGGACTCGTGGTTTATCCGCTCTACCAAAGCACGCGAGGAGATGATACGCCTCAACAACACCATTCACTGGCAGCCCGAATCAACGGGTACAGGGCGTTTCGGCAAGTGGCTCGAGAACCTGAACGACTGGAACCTCTCCCGCTCGCGTTACTGGGGTACGCCGCTGCCTATCTGGCGCACCGAGGACGGACAGGAAGAGATATGTATCGGGTCTATCAAGGAACTCTTCGAGGAGATAGACAAGTCCATCGCTGCGGGCTTTATGAAAGAGAACCCGTACCCCAAACATATCGTAGGCGACTACTCGAAAGAGAACTACGACCCGTCGGTGATTGACCTCCACCGCCCGTATGTGGACGGTATCATTCTCTGCTCGCCGAGCGGCAAACCGATGAAGCGCGAACTCGACCTCATTGATGTATGGTTTGATTCGGGTGCTATGCCGTATGCGCAGAACCACTATCCGTTTGAGAACCAGGACGCTCCGCGTACGGCGGACTTTATCTGCGAGGGTGTGGACCAGACCCGCGGTTGGTTCTTTACGCTCCATGCCATCCATACGATGATAGAGGACAAAGTGGCGTACAAGAATGTGATTTCCAACGGATTGGTGCTGGATAAGAACGGCAACAAGATGTCGAAACGGCTGGGCAATGCGGTGGATCCGTTTGCTACACTCGACAAGTACGGTGCCGACGCGGTGCGCTGGTATATGCTCACCAACTCCAGTCCGTGGGATAACCTCAAGTTCGACCCCGAGGGCGTGGACGAGGTGCGCCGCAAGTTCTTCGGCACGCTCTACAATACATACAGTTTCTTTGCTCTCTATGCCAATGTGGACGGTTGGGACAATGCACAATGCACAATGCACAATGCACAATATACGGAAATCGACAAATGGATTTTGAGCCGTTTGGACTCGCTTATTCAGGAGGTTACTGCTGATTATGAGGCATATGAGCCCACCAAGGCAGGACGTGCTATCTCCGACTTCGTGCAGGATGACCTGAGCAACTGGTATGTCCGTCTCAATCGCAAACGCTTCTGGGGCGGCGAGATGAACGCCGACAAGCAGGCGGCATACGCCACACTCTACGCCTGTCTGAAGACCGTGGCGCAACTGATGGCACCCAATGCACCATTCTTTGCCGACCGCCTCTATCGCGACTTGACAGGCGAGACCGTGCATCTGAGCAACTGGCCGAAAGCCGATGAGTCGCTGATAAACAAAGACTTGGAACGCAGTATGTATCTGGCGCAACAGGCTACATCGATGATTCTCAGTCTGCGCAAGCGTGCTGAGAAGAATGTGCGTCAGCCGTTGCAGAAAGCCGTTATCCCTGCGCCCGACAAAGAGACGCTGCAAGCCCTGCTCCACGTGCAGGACCTGATCAAGAGCGAGGTGAACGTAAAAGAGTTGGTTATCACCACTGCCGAGAACTCGGAGGTGAAACTGGTGAAGAAAATCAAGCCGAACTTCAAGGTATTGGGCAAGAAAGTGGGCGGCAAGATGAAAGAACTGGCTGCGGCTATCAGTAAGATGACACAGGATGAGATTGCGCAGTTTGAAGCAGCGGGGACATTCCGCCTGCTGGATGTTGACCTTGTGGCAGAGGATGTGGATATCATGACCGAGGATATGCCGGGCTGGCTGGTTGCCAACAACGGTATCCTTACCATCGCCCTTGACATCGAACTCAACGATGCTTTGATAGAGGAAGGCATTGCCCGCGAACTAATCAACCGTATCCAGAACCTGCGCA
>DLLA01000029.1:2342-5068 GCA_002479035.1 Bacteroidales bacterium UBA7574
TGGAGATAACCGACCGTATCGCCATTGAGATAGAGCGCCGCGACGAGATAGCCGCTGCTGTGGAGCACTGCCGCGACTACATCGCTTCGCAAGTCCTCGCCACCTCGCTCACCCTCGTGGACAAAGTGCCCAATCCCCAATCCCTCGATATGGACGGCTACACCGTAAACATCACCATCAAGAAAGCATAAGTATGCCCGCACACGAACCGGCACCACGTAATAGGACGCTTTCGGTACTGCCGAGTGAGGTTTCCGCCTTACAGCAAAGACTCTTGCACAAAGAGGATTTGTTGCAAGGGGTGGATTGTCTCAACCGTACTATTTGTGCCGATGTATTGGATGTGTTGGACTTGCTACCTGAAGCGTTCGCAGATTTGATTATAATAGACCCGCCTTACAACCTAAGCAAGAACTTCAACGGATTGAAGTTTGCGGCAAGAGACGATGAGGCGTATGAGCAATATCTATTGTTGTGGTTTCACAAGATTTGCAGCAAACTGAAACCGCAAGGGACATTGTATATGTGCGGCGATTGGAAATCTACGGCGGCAATGCAACACGTAATAGAAACGGAACTGACCATTCTTAACCGTATCACGTGGCAACGCGAGAAAGGACGCGGTGCAAAGACCAATTGGAAAAACGGAATGGAGGATATTTGGTTTGCCGTTAAAGACCCAAACCACTATTACTTTGATGTCAATGCCGTAATGATGAAACGCCAAGTGATTGCTCCTTACAAGCAAAACGGCAAACCGAAAGATTGGGAAGAAAGCGAAGAAGGGCGTTTTCGCTTGACATATCCGTCCAATTTTTGGGACGACATTAGCATCCCGTTTTGGTCCATGCCCGAGAATACCGACCACCCGACGCAGAAGCCCGAGAAACTGATTGCCAAACTGATTCTGGCATCTTCCAAAGCGGGCGATGTGGTGTTTGACCCGTTTCTCGGGAGCGGGACAACGAGTGTGGTAGCCAAGAAATTGGGCAGGCAATATTGTGGTGTGGAGATAAATGAGGAGTATTGTTTGTGGGCGGAAAAACGTTTGGAGCAAGCCTCTGTGGATAACACCATACAAGGTTATACGGCGGGAGTATTCTGGGAACGCAATACGCTTAATCTGCAAAAAGCAAATACCAAGATTGCTCCGATACAGCCGATAAAATCAACCCCTTTGACCATAAATTTCTAATTGTATGTTAGTCGAGCAACATATAGCCGCCATTGAGAATAAACTGCTCACTTATCTGAACGACAATGCACAACAGATAGTAAGCACATTCTCCCCGCGTATTGTAGGTGATGCTTTGCAGGAGTTTATTGCCGAGCATTTGCAATCTTGTTTTCCACAGCAGTTTGCTGCAAAGTTCGAGACGGATTTTGAGCGACGCTCTATGGAAGATATGGCGTTTTATGACAATGCAGGCAACTACTATGCAATAGATGTCAAAACACACGATGTAGATACGCATTTCAGTATGCCAAACTTGATTTCTATGCAGCGTTTGGCAAAGTTCTATCGTAATGACACCAATACATTCTGTATCTTGATTGTTGATTACAAAGTGGTTGCAGACCACATTGAGTATCTGAGTTGTCATTTTAAGCCTATTGAATATTTTGCGTGGAGTTGTCTGACATTAGGCGCACTCGGTTGGGGACAAATACAGATAAAGGACTCTAACCGGTTGTTGTTTGAGCCACAGCCTTCGCGCAAGAAATGGATGCTTGAATTATGCGAAGCGGCTGCGGCTTTCTACGAGACAGAGATAGGGAAAATTGCGGAACGCAAAGACTGGTTTAGCAAAGAGAAAACATATTGGGAACAACATAAATAATGTAATTCTATGAAAAAGAATATCTTACGTATCGCCATCGTGGTACTGATTGGAGTGCTGATGGCATCGTGTATGGGAACATCGGATGTATCTTTCTCGCAAAGCGACCTGCTTGGACTTTGGCAGGAGGATAACACGCAGCATTTTGTGCGTTTCACCACAGAGAACGCCGATGAGGCTTATTTGTATGGGCGTGAGTGGGACGAGGCGGAAGATGTAACCGAGAGCGACTTGCAAGACTATGGAAACGGTTGGTTTAAGTGGAAATTGGTAAAAGCGGATCTTACAGAGATACATCTAATGGATAACGGCGGTGCGGAGATACCGAAGATTTATACGGTTACCAAACTGACAGACAGCGAATTACAATACAAGGACGATTACAAGAAAACGCATTCGTTTACCAAGGTGATTGCTGCGAAATGAAACGTTTCTGGAAGATATTCGGTATCACGCTCGGTGCGATAGTCGGGGTGTTGCTGGTTGTGGTGTGCGTGGCGATTTGGCTGATATTCACGCCTGCACGGCTGACACCTATCGTGCGGCAAGTGGCGGACAAGTATATCACCTGCCAACATGAGGTGGGCGAGGTGGACTTGACGTTCTTTTCCACTTTCCCCGAGTTCGGATTGCGCGTGGACGGACTCTGTCTCATCAACCCCACAGAGGGCGCGCAGAGCGATACGCTCTTGGCTGCACCCGAGGTGGTCGCTACGGTGAACATAGTGGAGTTCTTGCAGCACAGCAATCTGGTAGTCAGAGAGTTGTCGCTGCCTGATGCGGTAGCGAATATCTATATCGCCGCCGATGGTACGACCAATTTCAATGTATTTGCACTCTCGTCGGACACCACGACTACCGACACCACTTCTTCGGGGCTGCCTT
>DLLA01000024.1 GCA_002479035.1 Bacteroidales bacterium UBA7574
CCAACCGACGAAAGGGAGAAAAAGCAGAAAAGGATATGGCTCAAGTGACGATACATCAAGGAATACAGCACGACATCAACGTGACGGACATTCCCGAATCAATGGCAGATAGCACTATCTGTGCTGCTCTGTACAACAAAGCAACGAACAAACGCTACGTGGCAGAGCGTTCAGGCTCTGTGGACACTGCCATTACGTTTACTTGGTCTGACGGACTGAAACCGAAATCCGACACCGACAAGGAACTCATCATAGACCCAGACCAACCGAATGGCACTGCTTCGATGGATACAGGTGTGTACGACCTTGAGATTTTCTCAAAGGACAGGTCTTCGCTATTCTGCCAACCGAACTATGCCAATGTCGTTGCGTCTAACTTAATGGCTGCCAATACCGCAGACGGAGAGGAGTAATCGCTATGAAAGTATCAACAGGACAACAGACAATCACGGTCACACCACAGGGCGGGGAGACTATGAACATAGGTTCGCAGCAAGCGACCGTGCAGGTTAATCCTGCTTACGCAGGTGATGTGCTTGTTGAAGATGTCATGGCTGAACTCAACAGGAAAGACGATGGTTCGCAAGAGTATATAAAACTTTTCGACACTCCTGCCAATGCCGACGGGTATAAGGTCACAAGCGTGCCTTTCCTGGCACTCGTGAAATCTACGGGGCAATTATTGTTCACCTCTGTGCAAGTTTCATATAAGGTAGAAGGGAGTTTAGTAGTAGAGACTTTGCCGAATAATATAATTGCATATAGTGCTATCTCGAAAATTGAGCCCGCTGTAACAGTATTTGGTGATGTTAATTATCTTGCCTCTGATAGTGAATTTTCCGTTGGTGCGGGAACCATGTCTTTTGACGGAGATGTTGTGACTATTCCAGACGGTGCTTTTACTGCGCTGCAACTAACCGGTATGGTGTTGCCGGACTCTGTTACCACGATAGGTAAGGCGTTCAATAATATAACAACAGGCATTGCCTTGACCGTCAAAGAGTCTGTGGTTAGCATTGATGGGGCATTTGTCAATAGCAACAATGCGACCATTACGATAAACAAATTGCAGAAGACATACACGAGTGCTATATTCGGTCCTCCGTCATCGACACCTTCCTCTGCCACTACGCTGGCATATACCGTCTATATCAACTCGGTTGAGGAGGATTACGGAGATACGCTTGACACAGGTGTCTTGTTCGGGAAAGGAGTGGCAAAGGTAACAATCACATACAATGTGTTCACCGACAACGAATATGTGAAAACTAAAATCGCCGCAAGGGCTGACTCATATACGATATTCAATATGTATCATCTCGACGGTAGTTCATGGTCTTAGAATTATGGAAAAAGTAACACTCAAATGGTCCAATGAGCATATCATTGAGATTTTCAATGGGGAATGCCCCAAGGCATATTACTGTATTCACGAGAATACAGAAGTCAATTATGGCGATGAGTCGGATTGCGACCTCGCTTATTGTGCAGAGCATGGCATAGAGGCTTTCATGATGCGCAGGGGCGGAGGAACGATTGTCTGCTCCAAAGGCAATATAGGAGTGTCCGTAATAACTCCTACGAAATGGGGCTGGCTCTGCGACAAGTTCCTTGAAGCGTTTAAGTCATATCTTGCAGGCAGAGGTATCGTGGCAGGTATCAATCACAACGACATTTTGATTGACGGGTACAAGGTAGCGTCCTGTGTAGAACAGCGCGTAGGTGCTGATTTGGAAAGGATATACAGCACCTATCAGTTGTCCGTCAATCAAGACATAGATGCCATTGAGCATATCTGCCAAAAGAAAATGGAAAAGGTACCAAAGGCATTGCGCGACTATGGAATAACGACCACAGATGTCGAGAATTGGTGTAATGATTTCTTCGATTCACTTATAGCGCAACATGGATAATTTTACAAAGAACATACTCACTGGCATTAGGCAGTGGTTTCACTCCAATCGGAGTAAAACTGACGTAGTTTTGACATCTCATGTTAACAAACTGTATTCTCTTTGTGCTTCTTTGCAAGACCAAGTTACCGCTAACAATAGGAATGTTCTTACTGACATTGCCAAAATAAATAAAGAACTATCTGAGAAGTTAATAACGAAGACTCTGACTCAATCTGAGTACGATGTATCGGAAGGAGATCCAAAAACATTGTACATCATCACTAACCCGACTTCCGCAAGTGCTTATCTTGGAGAGCACCCAATTTATTCACGGATTCCAGAATATGCTCTTTATTTTAGAGCAGAGGGAGTTGAATCTACTATTGCAATAAAAATCACTAATTCTACAAGATATGAGTACTCTACTGATTGGTATTCGTGGAAGACTTTACACAGCGAACAAGTTATTACATTAGCCCCATATGAAATAGTATATATTCGTGGAGGAGCAGCAGTTAACAATAATGTCAATAAAACATGGTCGCAGTTTTTAATGTCAGGGAAAATTTCAGCACATGGAAGCATTAGTTGTATCGGATTTGCAACAAATCTTGCGTATTACCGTTTGTTTTATAATTGTACTTCTCTTGTTGCTGCACCTATGCTTCCTGCAACACAGTTATCCGAAGGTTGCTATCGTGAGATGTTTAGAGGATGTACTTCTCTTGTTACAGCTCCTGTGCTTCCTGCAACGTTAATGACCGCAGGAAATGTAACATTGGATTCATGCTACCAGAACATGTTTTCAGGATGTTCAAAGTTGAAGTATGTTAAGTGCTTATTAACAAATGTTCCAAAGAATAACGCATTGAGTGAATGGTTAGCTGTTGTTTCTTCAACGGGTACTTTTGTCAAAGCAAAAGGTGTTGAATATCCAACAGGTGGTTCTGGAATACCCGAAGGCTGGACGGTAGAAGAAGTTGAACCCGAGTCGTCGAATGAAAATGCAGAGTAGTCTGATTAAGATATTGCGTGTAGTGGTTGGAGTGGCAGTACTCCTGCTGCTTGTTTGGTTGCTTGGCTTTACCGCGAGACGGACAGAGAGCAGTCCCGCGTCCGCAGAGGTTGTCCGCTATGACACCGTGGTGGTAGTCAAACACGATACAATCCGCTCTACCCGAACTATTTTGCAGGAAATCTACAAATATGACACAGTAGTGCGCTGTGATACGGTGTTTATAGCCGATATTCCGCAAAACTATGTGGATAGCACCATGGACTACCGCATAGACATACGTGCCACCAAACTCTACGGCTACGACCTCGACATCTACAAGACAAGCACCAACACGCAAGTCCTTCCGCGAGAGCCACAGACGGCGGGTAAAGAGCGCAGAGGTCGGTTTGGGCAGAGTATCGTGGTAGGCTTGCAGGCAGGCTACGGTCTCGGAGTGCAGCCCTCTACCATGCAGGCGCGGTTTGAGCCGTATGTGGGAATGGGCATTACGTATGGGTGGGGATATAGTTGGTAATCACAAAGAAACAAAACAAGTATGGAATGGATTAACGTGATAGTAACAGCCGTGTGCTCGCTGCTTGCCGCTATCGGTGGCGGCAGTGTAATATACTACAAGCAGAACCGCGCTCTTAAGTCGGCAGAGGTGGTCAGTAAGAACGTCGAGAACGAGACGAAAGCCATCGACAACTGGCAGGAACTATATCAGGAGGTCAAACAGGAGAACCTCCGCCTGTCCAACAAGATAGACGAACTATACAAGCAGCAGCACGCCCTCATGCAGCGGGTGTTCGACTTGCAGAACGAGGTGAAAGTGCACTCGTGCCTGCGTCTGGACTGCCAAGACCGCGTGCGATACGTGTGCGAAAAGGGAAATAGCAACCCATAACAATATGATTATGATACATTATCTGATTTTGGTTTTGGCGGCAGTTGCCGTCTTTGCCTTGTACAACAGGGCTATTATTGCCCGCTTTGGTGTGCCGACAAGCCTTTCCGTTTCATTCTACCTGTTGCAGGATGTGCAAAAAGGATTGGGGTATCTGTTCACCGCCATGATGGCGTGTATGGTACTGCTGCTTATGCCCGCGTGGATAGAGATTAGCAACGCCATAGGCGGGTGGGAAAGCAACCTCACTTTTCTTGCGTTCCTTGCCGCGGGCAGTATTGCCTTTGTCGGTGCAGCACCTGCTTTCCGTGGGTGTCCGTTGGAAAGCAAAGTACATAGTATCGCCGCCAAGTGTGCAGCGGTGTTTGCCCTGCTATGGTGTGGCGTGGTGTGCTGGCGGATAGCCTATATCGTACCCGTTGCCGTATTGGTTGTATGGTGGGTTGCTGCCGTTACCAAGACGGCAAAGAAATGCAGCGTCTATTGGTGGGAGATGTGTGCTTTTGTCGCCACGTTTGCCACAATCATTACGGAGTGCTTTATACTGATGTAGGACTATGAGAGAGATAACGGAGATAATCGTGCACTGCTCTGCCACCAAAGAGGGCGGAGAGTATCACGCAAGCGACATAGACCGTTGGCATAAACAGCGCGGGTTCAACAGGATAGGCTACCATTATGTGATAGACATTGACGGAACTATCGAGGGCGGTCGTGCGGAGAGCGAGGTCGGTGCGCATTGCGTGGGGCATAACAAGAACAGCATAGGCGTGTGCTA
>DLLA01000072.1 GCA_002479035.1 Bacteroidales bacterium UBA7574
GTAAAGCGCCTACCAATATAGAGATACCTGATAGCGTAGTGCGGATAAAGCACGGAGCATTCTCGTGGAGCGAAAACCTGACATCGGTTCGTTTGCCAAAGGGGCTCAAGTATATAGAAGACAACGCGTTTGGGATGTGTGAGAAATTGGCATCGGTGGCATTTCCGGAGACACTGGAGATAATTGGCAAATATGCGTTTCAAGATTGTAGCAGTATCACTTCGGTGGTGATACCAAGGAATGTAAAGCGATTGCATCACACGACATTCCAAGGTTGCAGCAGTGTAGTAAAGATGCAAGTAGAAACAGGAAACACGAGATATGACAGCAGAGACGGGTGCAATGCTATTATTGAAAGCAGGACGCTAACATTGGTGACAGGGTGTAAGAATAGCACAATACCAGCCAGCGTACTGCATATTGGCGAAGGTGCGTTCGAGACTTGCAAGAATATGCGTGCTATCAAGATACCTGACAGCGTCACGTCTATCGGAAACCGTGCTTTTGCTTGTTGCGTGAACCTGAGAAGTGTACAAATTCCCAAGTCGGTGGAAAAGATTGGGAAACAGGCGTTTCAAGGTTGTGCCCGTTTATTGAAAATTGAAGTACATAAGGACAACAAGGTATATGATAGTCGGGGGAATTGCAATGCTATTATTCATACACGCAGCAAGACTCTTCTTCGGGGAAGCAGGAAGACGATTATTCCTTTGGATATCGTGAAGATAGATGAGATGGCTTTTGATGAATGTTGCGGGCTAAAGTCTGTAGTGATACCAGAAAGTGTGAAGATTGTAGGAGCGTGTGCGTTTGGAAATTGCCCGATAGAAAAAGTTGTGTTCGCCGAAGGTCTGACCCGTATTGAGTTGGGGGCGTTTTTCGGCTGCGAGAAATTGACGGAGATTGCATTGCCGAACAAACTGAAATATATAGGAGAGGCAGCGTTTGCCAGTTGTAGCCGGTTGCGGTCAGTAGTGATACCCAAGTTGGTGGAAGAAATAGGTATTGCTTTGTTTTTTGATTGCAATAGTTTGGAAACGGTCAAGATAGAGAATGAAAATGTAATAATCAAAGATGATGCATTTGACTATCATGACAAAGTGATATGGGTGCGATGAGAGGAGAGATGAAGAAAGAGTGCAATGGTGTATGGTACGAATTGGATTCGGTGGGGCATACAGCAAAGGTGATATCCATTCGGGGTGAGGATTCATACAACCAAGAGAAGTATGAGGGCGATATCGTGATTCCGCCATACGTGGTGGAAGGCGGGGAGAGGTATGCGGTAACGGCAATAGGGGAAGAGGCTTTTCGTATGTGTGGGAAGTTGGAGTCCGTTACAATGCCTGACAGTATTGTGCGTATAGAGAAGAATGCTTTCGAGTATTGTTCGCGGCTAACGACGTTGCGGTTGCCCGATAATATCGAATATATCGGCGTTTCTGCTTTCGGGTTTTGCAAGAAGATTGCGTTGATTCATATACCGAATAAGGAGTTTGAGGTGGACAGGCATGCTTTTCATGGTTGCAAGATGTCGGTATGGAACGCGGTGCGGAGGCATATACACTTGGTGAAACGCTGTATCAACGGTATTACTTATGACCTGAAGACTACCACCCGTTTGGCATACGTGGCAGCGAAAGGGAATAAGTATCGCGGGCGTGTGGTGGTGCCGTGGGCTGTGACATTCAAGGGAGAAGAGTATCGTGTGGTAGCCGTTGGCGACGGAGCATTCTATCAGTGCAAGGAGATGACGGAACTGATTATTGGCGAAGGTGTGGAGCATATCGGCGGGTGTGCATTATGGTATTGCACGGGTTTGCGGGTGCTCAAGATACCCAAGAGCGTGAATAGCATAGACACATACGCATTTGAGGACTGCCCACAACTGGAGGTGATAGAGGTGGACGAGAGAAACCCCTATTATGATAGTCGCGGGATTTGCAACGCGCTGATTCACAGTGCAAGTAATACGCTGCTATTGGGCGGGTGCAATACCAGTATTCCTGATGGGATAAAGGCTATCGGGTGGCATGCGTTCTATATGTGTGAGCGATTGACGGCCATACGTATTCCGAATAGCGTGCGGACCATCGGTGAGGAGGCGTTTTGGGGCAGCGGGCTGACATCGGTGGATATCCCTGAAGGTGTACAAGAAATAGGGGATTATGCGTTCTACTATTGCGACCACCTGACAGATATTCGGTTCTCGAAAACGGTAACAGATATTCCTTCTTCGTTGGGCAATAACGCTGCACTCGTGAGGCTGGTGGTGGAAGACGGGCATCCGATATATGACAGCCGCGATAACTGCAACGCTGTCATAGAAACCGCTACCAACACGTTGGTCTTGGGCTGTGTGGGGACATCCATACCCGATAGCGTCAAAGAGATAAGACGGTATGCGTTCTGCGATTGCCACACACTGACTACCATTACGATACCACGGAATGTGCAAGCGATAGGGGAGCGGGCGTTTATATGGTGTACTGCGCTCTGCCGCGTAGAGATAGAGAATGAGGATGTCGCGATAGTACAAAATGCATTTGATTACTGTGATAATCTGACAGAACTGATATTTCCAAGCCATGTGGTGGTGCTTGACAAAACAGAAGAATAACCAATTTAATGAAATAACAATGAGTACAGAATCTAACAAAACCGAGCAAGAATCAGTTGTTGCTCAACAAGGGACATTCACGTTTTTGGATAACACCGTCTTGAAAGGTTATCCAAAGCCGGCATCGCAAAACGAGGACATATCTTCTCCTGATTTTGAATTGGACACAACCGGGCAGTATCTGCAAATAGGGAATCGCTCCAGAAAAGCAAAACGCCCGAATGCACCCAAGATAGTTCACCCGACACCGGCGGAAGAGTATTTCTACAAACATGCTTTGCTGTTCATACGGCATAGGGAGCAGATACTATCCGACAGCCGATTGTTTCTGACACCCGTTGATGTTACGAATAATCTGGCATATACGGGTACAAGTGGCTTTCGAAATGCTACATTGGGCGTGTACGTAGAATGGTGGCTTTATAGTCCGGCGTCTGTGATTGTGGACGAGGAAACGAATATGCTACAGGGCATGGTGTGCCGCATTGCGGGTAGCCCGTTGACGGGGAGCAACAAATGTACGGTGGTGATGTGCGACGGTACTATCCAAGAGCAATCCATCCAACCTTTTCTTCCTCTATGGAATTCATTTACAGAGATAAACGGGCGATATACGGAAGCCAAAAGGCAGTTTGAGCACTATACTATAGAAGAGGCGGTGCGGGTGCTGAGTGGTGAGAATGAATAATAAAATAGCCCGATTGGCGGTATGTCAATCGGGCACTTGCTATGAAACGATTACTTTGCGGAAGAGGGGGGATTCGAACCCCCGGTACAGTTACCCGTACGACAGTTTAG
>DLLA01000097.1 GCA_002479035.1 Bacteroidales bacterium UBA7574
CGAACTCTCCAAGGGCTATCGGCAGCGTGTCGGACTGGCGCAGGCGCTCATCGGCGACCCCGAACTGTTGATTCTCGACGAGCCCACCACAGGTCTCGACCCCAATCAGTTGGAGGATATACGCACCCTCATACGCACTGCGGGCACCAACCGCATGGTTATACTCTCCACACACATACTCCAAGAGGTAGCCGAGATGTGCAGTCGCGTCATCATCATCGACCACGGCTGCATACGTGCCGACCGCCTTATGGCGGACATCGGCGGAGTAAAGCAATTAGAAGAACTATTCAGAGACGTAACTACATGACAGACAACGATTTCGATATACGTGAACAGATGACGGAGAAGGAGCAGGACAACGCACTCCGCCCGCTCCGTTTTGCCGATTTTGCGGGACAATCCAAGATTGTCAGCAACCTGCGTATCTTTGTGCAGGCGGCACGTCTTCGGCACGAAAGCCTGGACCACGTACTCCTTTTCGGACCTCCGGGGCTGGGCAAAACCACCCTTAGCAACATCATTGCCAACGAGTTGGGCGTAGGCTTCAAAGTCACTTCCGGTCCTGTGCTCGACAAGCCCGGCGACCTTGCGGGACTCCTCACCTCTCTCGACGAGAACGATGTCCTTTTCATTGACGAGATTCACCGGCTCTCCCCCATTGTCGAGGAGTACCTGTACTCAGCCATGGAGGACTACCGTATTGATATTATGATAGACAAAGGACCGTCGGCGCGCACCATTCAGATTGACCTCAACCATTTCACGCTCATTGGTGCCACCACCCGTAGCGGTCTGCTGACCAGCCCTTTGCGTGCCCGTTTCGGCATCAACTGCCATCTCGAGTACTACGATGCCGACATCCTTGCGGGCATCGTAACACGCAGTGCCCGGCTTCTCGGCATCTCTATCGACAGCCATGCCGCAGGCGAGATAGCACGTCGCAGTCGTGGTACGCCGCGTATTGCCAATGCTCTCCTGCGCCGTGTGCGGGACTTCGCGCAGGTCAAAGGCAACGGCAGCATAGACCTTGACATTGCACAATATGCCCTCGAGGCACTCAATATCGACACTTTCGGACTCGATGAGATAGACAACAAACTCCTCAACACCATCATCGACAAGTTCCGTGGCGGACCTGTCGGGCTCAATACCATTGCCACGGCGATGGGTGAAGACCCGGGTACCATAGAGGATGTCTATGAACCCTATCTTATTAAGGAGGGCTTCATCAAGCGCACCCCTCGTGGTCGCGAAACCACCGAACTCGCCTACCGCCACCTCGGCAAAACCCCATACATCCCGTCCGACCAGCCCTCGCTATTCTAATACCGATATGTCCGACAAGCAGTACAAATGTGTCTTTCTGGATTGGGATGATACAATAGGCGATTTCGCGAATGCGGCGCGTCTGTCCTTGCAAGAGATGTACACCAAGTACCATCTCTCCGAGTTCTTTGACTCATTTGATGACTTCTTCTCCCTCTACCATCCGCACAATATTGAGTTGTGGCACCGCTACGGCGAGGACGAAGTCACCAAAGACTTCCTGCGCATCGACCGTTTCCTTTGGCCTCTCGTACAAGCCCTCGGCGGCAGCCCTGTGCTCGTGCAGTCCCGCCCGTTGCAGAACCTTGCCCGCCGCATGAGTGACGATTTCCTTATCCTCACCACACAGCACTTCGCCCTTCTCCCCGACGCAGAGGAGATGGTGCGCTATCTTGCCGCTCGTTATCCGCTGACCATCGTCAGCAACGGCTTTATCGAAGTGCAATACGAGAAGATTGCCCGCAGTGGCTTGCAGGATTTGTTCACCCACATCGTCTTGAGTGAAGAGGTAGGCTGCCAGAAGCCCAACCCGCACATCTACGAAGTGGCTTTGGAGCGCAACGGCATCCGTGCCGACGAAGCCGTTATGGTTGGCGACTCCTGGTACTCTGACATACAGGGTGCCCAACGTGCCCATATCGACCAACTCTGGATTCGTCCCGCCACCACTCCTCTCCCCGACGGCGAATCCGCCACGTACATTGTCCATAGTTTGGCAGCCGTCAGAGACATCCTGTAGGCTCCCTTATATCTCCATCAGGCGACGGCGGAAGGTGTCCTGCGGGAGATCGGTGCTGTTGTTGATGCGGGTCTTGTAGGTGTATATGGTATTCACCGAGTAGTCGAGGAGATTGGCTATCTGTTGGTTGTCGGTGATACCGAGACGCATAAGGGCAAAGATACGCAACTCCGCGTTGAGAAGTTCGCCTTGGCGCGGGGTGATTTGACTATCAGGACGCAAGAGGGCGTTGAACCGCTCCACAAAGTCGGGATATATGTGCAGAAACATGGTGTCGAACCGCTTGTAGAAGTCGTTGCGGAGCATACGCACATCGGCATATTGCGGCACCAACTGCAGTTCGTCCATACGACGGTCCTGTGCACGACGCTTGACATAGCGTTGGTATTTCTCCAACTTACTATACACACTGCTCTCATTGCACAAGAATGTGGCTATACACTCCTCCTTGATACGGTTCGCTTCGGTGAGTTGCAGGTTGGACTGCTGTATCACCTGTTCTGTACGGCGCAAAGCCCGATGGCGGTTGTAGAGCAGCAGAAAGGTAATGAGCAATCCCGTCAAAAGTATGTAGAGATAGATGTTAAGACGCGTGATACTGTGCGCCTGCTCCTGCATGGTGTGCAGTTGCTGTTGCTCGATGATAGGAATAATGCGTCCTATGGATAACTGACGGTGTCGGGCATTGTAGAACTGCGCATCGTCCATGGCCTGCTGTATGTATCGGGCGGCATGGTTGATGTCGCCGTGGTCGTACATGAGTTGTGCCACGATGCTCATGGCAATGGCTTCTTTGGTGCAACTGCGCAAGTCGGCAACGGCAGCCAATACCCAATAATGCTCGGAGCGGACAGTGTCTTGCAGTGCCTGATAGAGATAGCCCATCGAGGAGTAGGCTATGGCACGGTCGTGCTCGGAGATGGTGGAGCATGCGAGTGCCCGTTCGAAACGCTCGATGGCAAGTGTCTCATCGTCCTGCTTCATGGCGTATTGGGCTGCGGTGGACCAGTAGCGTACCGTGTCCTGCGGTGGGATAAGGGCAAGGGCTTGTTCGCTCATGCGGTAGCCTTGTGTGCGGTAATCGGTGGCGAGTTGTCCGTGGGTGTAGTCCGCCATGTCGTAGAGCAGACGCGAATACGTGATGTAGTAGTCCGCCTGAATGTCGCGCGGGCATTGGCCCACGCCCGTCATATCTTCGAGTACATCGGCACTCTCCTTGAACAAGCCTGATGAGAGAAACACGAAAGCATGGCGTGTGCGTGCCTGCACCATCTTCTCGTGGGAGTGGAGGTGCATGGCTTCGTCTATGAGTTTCTCCACATAGACTGTGGCAGTGTCGTAGGAATAGGACTGATACTCAAGGGTAAGGGACAGAAGCCTGTCGTAGGTGCTGCACGGTGCGTGGCGCAAAGAGTCGATACGCTGTTGCTTGGCGGATTGGTATTCGTCTTTGAGGGACAGTTCCGCCTCAAGGAGAGCGATATCCTCTGTGGTGAAAGCGTACGCGCAAGGGCACAGAGCGGCTGCGGCAAAGAGCAGACAAAGGAACGTGGTGCGCTTCATGGGATAAAGATTTTGTATGTGCCTTGTTCGCTGCAGATGACGTAGATGCCTGTGCACAGGCGGGAGTAGTCATGCTTGAGCGTGCCGCAGGGTCGCCCCATGAGGTCGTAGATACGTGCATCGCCTTCGGGCAAGTCCGGCATAACGGGTAGGGAGGTGGCGCAGTTGCCTGACTCCGTCCATGTCCATTGGCTGTTGTAGGCTCCTACAGGACGGCTGACATTATCGAAGAGGATATTGCACCAGGTGCCGTCGCCTTTGGCTGCGGAGAAACTGATGCCGCAGACCGCATTGCGGATGTATGTGTTTTGGATGCTGAGTCCTGTGACGGAATGTGCACCACCGATGATGCTGATTGCGTTGTCGCGTGAGTCGAGGATGGTGATACTGTCGAGATGGACGTTGCGAACGTCGTAGCGCGATGTGCCGCCGATATTGAGTGCACCTTGGCGGTTGCCCCAGAAGTCACCCGATGTGCCTTTTGTTCCTGAGGTACAGCCGCAGTGAACGATAGTGATGTTGTGGAGAAAGATATTCTCGGTGGTGCTGAAGCCACGCCCGTCGAAGTCAGCATTCACCCGTGCGCCTGACTCAAGCCCGTCGAATATGGCAATGTGGTGTGCGGTATGCCCTGTGCCGCCGAAGAAGCCAAGTGAGGAAGCCCTCCAGTTGTTCTCCGCCGTGCAGTACTCGAAGGTGATGTGCTTGCACATACGGGTTGTGGTCCACGATGCCATATCATCGTCTCCGTTGTTGCGAAAAGAACAATATCGAATGGTGTGCCCGTTGGAACCATGTGAGCAATTGATGCCGTCGGCATAGTTGTTGCGAAAGCGGCAATGCTCTACCAGTAAGTTCTGCGAACCGATACCCGAGTAGTCGGCTATCCAAGCCCCGCACTCAAAGTGCTCCGCCCAACAGTGGCGGATAACGCTGTTCTTGCCCCACGCCCCCATAAAGGCTTTGCCGACCTGATAGGAAGAGTTGGCTTGGTAGTAGCGTTGGTTATTGATGGTGTTGAGATAGAGTCCCTCGACGCGGGTGTTGCTACCGCTGACCTCTATGCCGCGCTGGTGGTAGGTGGCGGCATTGTCGGACGGTGCCGAGAAGAAGATTTCGGTGTACCATTCGCCCGCTCCGATGATAGAGGTGTTATCCTTGTTGATATACAGGCGTTTGCCGCACTCCCAACGTCCTTCGGGGATATAGATGGTCTTGCCGGTATTGGCGTTAATAAAGTCAAGCAGTGAGCCGCCTGTGTACTGCACCTTGTCGCCGGTGATGTCCTCGTATCGGACAGGTGCGGGTACAGGTTCGAGTTCGATAAAGTCGATAGTATAAGGTGTGGTATGGTCGTCGGTCTTAACCAAGCGGAGTGTCTCGCCGGTCTCAACGGGTCGGGAGAGACGGAGGTGCGTCTCGTCAAACTTCATGCGTATGATGCAATTGGTCTTTGGTGTGTTGTCTGGGTAGTTGCCTGTGCAATACTGCCACGCCCAGTAACTGTTGAGTGCGAGAGTGCCGACTTGTTCTTCGCCCGCATAGACGGCAAGGTTGCCTGTGGTGCCCGTGCCTTGTTCGTTGTCGGGCAGGGAGAAACGTATGGTGAGTCCGTCGCCCGCGCGGTTGACTACCCACGCCACATAGTCGCCCTTGGCAGTGAGTTGAAGGGCTTGTTGGTGAGAGGCTTCCGATTGCAGGGTGCGTTGGTCTTCACTTGCGGCAAGGAAAGTGCCGTTGGTCAGGCAATGGTCAGGTTCTGCCTCGTACCGCTCGTAGGGACGGTTGTAGTAGCCTCGGCGGAGGGTGTCGGTAGGAAAGTCGTACACGTGGCTGCCCTCCGCGGAGACGGTTTGGGCGTAGTTTGATACGGGTACAGCACTGAGTGCAATGACTGAGACGAACAGAATGAGTGTCTGATGGTTCATATTCGGTATGACAGATTTATATTTTTGTTACGGACAGCAGTTCCTAACCGGAAATGCTTGTGCAAAGTTACACGTTTTTTCCGATACCTCCAAATGCGGGTTTCGTGTGGGGGTGATTTAGATAAAAAACAGGGTAAATACAGGCTATAAATAATCTATATAAAAATTCCATATACGAATGTGTTATTATACTATGTATAATACATTCAACAAACTGGAGTGATTTTATCTATATTCTTACCATATCATTTCGGGATATATAGGGGTTGTAGTACCTTTGCACCGTCAAAACGAAAATGTGCAGTCTCACTTGGGACGATGTACACATTGGAGGTGGAGACACAACTTTTTATTTAACAACTAAATTTTTATAATCATGAAAAAGATTACTTTTGTTCTTGCTGCCGCTTTGGTAAGTCTGAGCGCTGCTGCTCACACGCTCAACAACCCCGTTGGTGCCGATGGTCGTTACATTGTGAAGTACGATTGCGCGAAAGGCGAATTTGCAGCCGCTAACGACATGGAGGTTGACGAGACCTTTACATTTGCAGTGGATATCACCGGCACATGGCTTGAGGATTTCGTAAAGGGTACCCCTACTGCAGAAGGCGCAACCCGTGGTATCGCTATCAACAAGTGGACCAGCAAGGGTGATGTAAACGGCAATACCAACCGTTTGAAACAAATTAGTGGTAATATCTACGGTATGACCGTGAACTATGCCCAAATCTTCACGGACAAAGATAAGTTGGCTGCGGAGGTTACCAAGACGGACTCTGTTCTGTATGTTTATGGTCAGATATTCGGCTTTGAGTTTACCGCAGAAGAGGCCGGTGCCGGTTGGTGGATGTGGGAAAGTCAGGAGATTGCCACCACACAGGCTCCCGATGCTGACTGTCTCTTTGCATTTGCAAAGTACACAGGCACCAAGACAAGTGATGATTTCTACGGTGATGACTTTGATGAGCCGATGTTCGGTTTTGCAGAGCAAGGCTATGCCGCTCCGTGCGTACTCGCAACCGCTGTAGAGGATGTGAAAACAGCAGATGCCAAGAAGAACGGCAAGTTCGTGGAGAACGGTCAGTTGTATATCCTGAGCAACGGCGTGAAGTATAACGCTCTGGGTGCAGTGGTTAAGTGATTGATGCAGGAAGTGAATGCTCAATGCCGGAAAGGCATTGGGCATTTTCTTGGTTTGGGGTGTCAAGGAGCGGCTTATCCATAGCCTATTCCTTGCTTATCCCTTGCTGAACAACCCGTTAATAACCCGATAACAACCCGTTAATAACCCGATGAAGACTCGGGAAAGACACGAGACCTCCCCAACCCCTCCAAGGGAGGGGCTCAAAGCAAGACGGGTCCGGTAAAGGGGAATACATTGTAGAATTATTATTTATTTACGAACCTTATATAGATACACGTATGAAGCACATCTTTCATAGAGTATTTTTGTGTATGGCAGGTCTGGCTGCGGCGGTGGCGTTGCAGGCAATGCCAATAGAAGGCGTGGTAACGGACTCGAAAGGCGAGCCTGTTATCGGTGCCAGTATAGCCGAAGCCGGTACAAGCAACGGTACGATTACCGACCTCGACGGACACTACATGCTGGACGTTGCCGCAGGCAAACAGGTGGTGGTGTCCTATGTCGGCTATAAGTCGCAGAATATCAAGGTGGCTGCCGGTCAGTCGGTTTACAACGTTACGCTGCAGGAAGATGTGGAGGTGCTGGACGATGTGGTGGTGATTGGTTACGGTACGCAGAAGCGCAGCGACGTAACGGGCAGTATCTCGTCGGTGTCGTCCAAAGAGATTGCCGATTTCTCCTCCAAGTCGCTTGCCGAGTCGCTGCAGGGTCTGGCTGCGGGTGTAACGGTTACCAAGGGTAGCGGTTCGCCGGGTGAGGCAGCCGAGATTATGATTCGCGGTGCGGGGTCGCTCAACGGTATGGCTCCGCTCTACGTGGTGGACGGTGTGGCACAGGACGCGGGCTTTAACTTCAATATGCGCGATGTGGAGTCTATCGAGGTGCTGAAAGATGCAGGATCGGCGGCTATCTACGGTTCGCAGGCTGCGGGTGGTGTCATTCTTATCACTACCAAGAAAGGTCGCGCCGAGCGCACACAGGTGGACGTGAATGCCCGTGTGGGTTGGCGCAATATCAATTCGAATATCCAACTCCTCGGTACCGAGGACTGGATTCGTGCCCGTGACGCATGGGGTACGGGCAATACCCTTGAGTTGCTGGGTGCAACGAGCGCAAGCGAACTGCCGAATACCGACTGGATGAATGTGATGTTCGGTACGGGTATCGAGCAGGAATACAACGTGTCGGTCAGTGGCGGCACGGAGAAAACCAAGATGTTTATGTCTATCGGTTTCCTCGACGAGAAAGGTACTTATATGGATACGCGTGCACGCCGCTATTCCTTCCGCACCAACCTCGACCACAAACCGGGCAAGCATGTTTCGATAGGCGAGTCGGTGTATGGCGCGATGACGCAGACCAACCCCTCGACCAATTCGTCGATATACAACCACACGGTGCCTTTCCGTACCGTGCCGGTGGCAGAAGTGAAAGATGAGAACGGCGACTACGCACAGACTCCCACTTCGGTCGGTTCGGGGCCTAACTTTGCCGGTCTCGAAGCCGCATACCACGATATTCAGGACAACAACTACTACGTCAATGCCCAAGCCTACTTGAATGTGGAGTTCGTCAAGGGGCTCACATGGCGCACCACCGGTTCTGCCGCACTCGGTGCCTACTCCAAACGCTATTTCACCGAGTATATGGACTTCGGTCCCGTTCAGGTGGGCGTGGACGGCGGTCAGTTGGATTCCAAGTCGGGCACCAACCTCAAACTGATGTTCAACTCCGTGCTGACCTACGACGAGCGTTGGGGCGACCACGGCTTCAAGGCGATGGTAGGTACCGAGTGGTGGAAGTACGACGGCTACGACCTCTCGGTCAGCACCTACGGTTTCCCCATCCCTGTGGCTTCGTCTATTGCACTGGGTTCGGCGGGGGCTACCAAAGACGCTTCCGATGCTATCCCGCAGGAGCGGCGCGGTTCGGCGTTTGCCCGTTTGAACTACGACTACAAGAGCAAATACCTCCTCGTGGTCAATTTCCGTGCCGATGCGTCCGACCGTTTTGTCAAGAAGAACCGCTGGGGCTTCTTCCCATCGGTGAATGCCGGTTGGCGTATGAGCGAGGAGAACTTCATCAAGGAAACGAGTGCTGCCGACTGGCTCTCCAATGCGAAGATACGTGCTTCGTGGGGTATCCTTGGTAACGACAATATCCCGCAGTATATGTACCAGTCCACCTATTCGATGTCGGGTGTGTCGCACGCTTTCGACAATGGCGAGATTGGGCAGACGGGCGCATGGATTGCTATCCTCGGCAACGAAGACCTCAAATGGGAGGAAGTGAACCAGGTGGACGCCGGTATCGACCTCGGTTTCTTCAACAACCGCCTGACCCTTACTTACGACTACTATAACCGCCAGACACGCGATATGCTCTACCGCGGTGCGCTCTGCCTCACAAGCGGTATGAGTTACTATTTCTCGTCCGACGACCCCGCCAACACTGTACCCGTCTATTTCAATGCCGGGCTGGTGGAGAACCAGGGACACGAGGTGAGCATCCGGTGGCAGGACCGCAAGGCGGACTTCCAATACAGCATCGGCGTGAATATGTCGTTCAACCAAAACCTCGTCAAGCAGGTGGGCGACAAGCCGGGCGCATCCACTATCGACAAAGGTGCTGACGCATCGTGGCCGCTCCTGACCCGCACCGAGGACGGCAACCCGATGTCGCTCTTCTATGGCTATGAGGTGCTCGGTATATTCCAAAATCAGGAGCAAGTGGACGAGTACAACCAATATGCCCTTGATAAATGGCGTGAGCAGAATCCCGACCACCAATACGGCTTTGCCGAGAACGGGCAGCCGCTCAATGCCGACGGCAAGGAGATAGGTATCTACTACCAGCGTCAGAACACGGGTGTGGGCGACCTCATCTACAGCGACAACGGGCAAGGGCGCGTTACTGCCGCCAGCCGTAAGTATATCGGCAATCCGTGGCCGAAGATGACGATTGGTATCAATATGTCGTTTGCCTACAAGGGCTTCGACCTCGCGTTGGTCTTCAACGGTGCCTTTGGCTTCGACATCATGAACCTTGTCAAACCCTACACCCATATGTTTATGTCCGACAACACCACAGCGGCTATCTTCGGTACCTCGTGCTTTGGCAAGGGTAACACCACCGTTACTTCCGACCCGCGTGTAGGTTATCTCGACGAGAGCGGTTCGGTCATCGGCGACGGTGCTGCCAACAAGAACTACTCCACCGTGTCGGGCTATCTGGTGGAGAAAGGCGACTACCTGAAACTCAAGAACTTGTCATTCGGTTACACCCTCCCGCAGAAATACAGCCGCAAGGCAAAGATGGAGAAACTGCGTATCTATTTCTCGGCACAGAACCTGTTCACTATCACCAAGTACTCGGGTATCGACCCCGAAATCGGCGGCAACAGCCTGATGTACAATGTGGACACCCAGAACCGTTACCTCCCTTCCCGCCTGTTCTCTTTCGGCTTGGACGTAACCTTCTAAGAACATAGATACCCTAGAACAACTAGATTAACTAGAACAACTAGATACCCTAGATTAACTAGAACAACTAGCCCCCCTAAAAATCAAGCAATATGAAAAATCAAGCAATAGCCATCCTACTCATAGCCGCCACCCTCGCCGGTTGCAAGGATTTCTTCGATATATCCAACCCGCAGACGCTTAGCACCTCCAATTTCCCTGCCACGATGGAGCAGGTGGACCAGTTGGTCACGGCGGCGTATGCCCAAGACCACGCCATTGGTACCTACGCTTTCTATTGGTTCCCGATGGGCGTGTGGCTCTACGACCATACCACCGACCTCTACGGCTCCTACGACGAGCGCGCTTTCTCGCAGGACAACTACTCCGGCATCGACTCGCGCTATCTTACCACCACCTACACAGACCTCTGCAAGTGGATGAAACTGGCGTCCACGGGTCTTGAGGGCATTGAGTTCTACCGCGAGCATTACGGCAAGACTGATGAGAACGCCACCCTCGACTACGACCTTGGGCAGTGTTATTTCAACCGCGCTTTGGCATATTGGCATGCGCAGATTTTCTTCGAACTTGACCCCGACGGACTCGGTTTCGCCAAGATCGACCGTGTCATCTCCGATGTCGAGGGCTTGAAACTCAGCCGCGAGACGGTGCGCGATACGTGGCAGTTTATGATTGACGACTGCAACAAGGCGGTTGAGTTGCTCAAAGGGCATACCGAGGACGAGTTCCGCGCCACCGAATGGGCAGCAAAGGGTCTGCTTGCCAAAATCTATATGCAGTCGCTCTATATCTTCCCCGAGAACCGCGACAAGACCAAAGCCCTCCTCGAAGATATTATCAACAACAGCGGCAAACACTTGGTTAGCAGCGAGATATACAAGGATATGTTCTTCGGCAACGAAGCCAACGAACACAATGCCGAGTCGCTCTACGAACTCACCATGACCAGCAACTCCAAACAGGACGGTCCGTGGGCAAACTACACCACAGGCTCGGGTATGCCGATGGTCTATGCCCCGTGGTATGTCAATTTGGATATCAAGTTCCGCAAAGGACGCGAAGACAAAACCGACCCCCTCACGCTGCAATACGATGTCATCATCTCTACCAAGTCGTCGCAATGGGGCAACAACTTTGTACACGACCGCAACATCGCCCGTTTCGGCTTCTGGAATTTCTATGGCGATACCGTTCCGCGTCTGACCTTCAACCCCGATTACGACTTCAATGCAAACCGCTCGTTGGAGAATTTCCCATACAAAATCAATACCCCTAACTACCGCGCCGAGGCTCTTGCCCTCAAAAACGACCCGACGAAAGTCGATCCGCGCCTGATGCTCAATGCAGGGCAACCCTACGTGGACGAATACATTGACGGCAAGGGGCGCACCACGCTCTACAACCGTTCCTCCGAAATCACCGATCGTCCCGACCGTCTCGCATGGCAGCACCGCAAATATACCAATATCCGTGGCACTGAGATGGGAAGCGGAGAATATGGCTGGAACGAATCCTCCAACTGCAATTTCTACATCATTCGCCTTGCGGACATCTATCTGCTCTATGCCGAACTGATGGCTGACGAGGCTCCCGCTACCGCCCTCGAGTATGTCAACAAGGTGCACCGCCGTGCCTATGGCTACAATCCCGATGCGGCTTGCCCCTACGATTATACTTCACTCTCCGACCGCACTCGCGCGTATTTCGATACCGACCCGCTGGCAAACAACCCGCTCCGTTATGAGCGTTGGGCGGAACTCTTTGCCGAAGGGCAATGGTGGTTCGACCTGCGCCGCTACCGTATCGGTGCCGACGAGGCGGCGTACTACGAGAAGACCTCCCACGGACCTATCACGTGGAAAGGTGACGAGAGTTACGTGCAGCCTATCCCCCAACTCGAACTCGAGCGCAACAAAAACATCAAGCAATCCACCGGCTACCCCTCTATCTAACCCCCGCTGACCTCACGCCGACAACTACGGTATTTTTACGGTACATACACGGTAGATATACGGTAGATACACGGT
>DLLA01000050.1:0-9728 GCA_002479035.1 Bacteroidales bacterium UBA7574
AGCGGGTGAAGCCGTTGGCGACGGTTACTTGTCCGCCATTGGTCTCGATGATAATGTCCGCAAAGAGCAGTCCCGCCTTGAGCGAGATGCTGCCGATGCTGCTACGTTGGATAACCGTGGTGGCGTAGCCAATGAGGCGTGCTTTGTAAAACGTGACTTTCTCGTCGTCTATCTCCAATTTGTCGGGAAAAACCACGTTGCCACCCGTGATACGGCTGGCTGAAAACTTGTAAGGCATAATGCTATGTTTATTTATCTTTGCTGATTATTCTATTACTCTATTGCTAAATTCTTTGTAGTATCTACTGTTTCCGCAATGGCACATTGACTTGTCGGCTGTTGTTGCAAGATTTCGATGTCTTTGTAACCCAAACCGAGGAACAGTGCACGTATCTGCTTTTTACCGTTGATTGAGGCGCGTTCCAACAGATTGGCTTTCATGGCTTCGTCCGTAATTCGCTGTATGGCTTTTGATTTGGCCGTTTTAACCTCATCATCCGTCCAATGCCCTTCCTCTACGTAGTATGTCCATCGTTTCGGATTAACAATGACATCCAAAATTTGAACAGGGGGAAGAGCAAAGGTCAGTTTTCCGTCAATATATCGAAAGTCTTCCGCTTTGATTTGCTTGAGGTCATAGCCTGCACGCACTACACCGCTTGCGATAAGGCACAGGTCATCACTAATCGAATCTTCTACAGTCTGTGAGCCTATCTTGGAAATGAGATTTCCGACTACATTATCTGCAATCTTTTTGCGTTTTTGCTCCAGCACGATGGTTTCACAGAAGAATGAGGCTGTAGTCAGTTCGGCTATCTCACGGATAGAGACAATCACATTTTGCGTGGGTTCTATTCCTCCATATTGTTTGCCACGTCGTTTCTTCCTAAACAATACAAAAGCCACAATACCACCTGCTACCGCACAGCCGATGATACAAGATATAATTACATCCATCAGTCCTTAAATTTGAAATTAACAATTTGAAAACCTAACTGCTTCAACGGAAACTTGAAGAAATCCATAATGTTGCGCTCCGCTTCTTCCAGTATGCCCATATTGGTGATATCACTAATGATGTTGTCTTCTGCCTGAATAAGTAGGTTGTTACGTTCTTCAGCCGTAAACTCGGAACGGAACATATCCACTTTCTCATAGACAACAGCCTGTTCCTCGTGTGGCATATTGTATGAGATTAGTTTGGCGTGTGGCAGAGATATTGTTATGGTCTTATTCACTTCGTCAATTTCTGTTTCCGACGGGTCGTATTTGCTAAGGTCAATCCCTGCTTTCAGATACACCTTACACGTATAGAGGATTTTCCTGTCTCCGATTTTATCAACCTTGAAACCTGCCATATTTATTAACGGAATATCTGATGCTTTCACTATCTTTTTGACAGTATATTCCACAGACGATAGTTCTGACACGGACATTAGGCTATTGACCGTTTGATTTGCCCTTTGTTTAAGCGATAATTTCTTTCTTGAAAAACACATACGCTTTTTTACAATAAAGTTAGACAATTTACCAACAGGCCATCAGGGACGTTGGATAGCAACGGCTATTAACGTGCATAGTACCAATAAAAGCACATTCGGTATGATGAAACCCGCAACGGAGAACTCAAAGAACGAGTAGATAAAGTTCATCACAATATCTATGCTTAAGTAGGTACCCATTGCGACTTTTGCCATAGTGCCTTTGCGGGTGTCCGCGTAGCGGAATGCAAACAGGAACAACAAGGCAATGGTACACGTAACAGCGACGGTGGCACACAGGCAAATCTGTTGGGTCTGCGTTTGCCCCAAGGCATAGCCGCCCCATGCCAACATGGCGGCTACGCATAGTGAGGCAACAAAATATATCCAGTCTATTCTCATTTTGTAGGTATTGGAGGTGGAACAATCTTGAACAACGATTTGAGTTCGGGAGTATCGACAGCGTGTTTCCATTCTGCCATACCCTCTTTCCAAACGTAGGTGTCGGCATTGAGCATATCGGCTTGCACCATTTGTTTGATTGTGGAGAAGTCGAATGGTCCCTTCTGCTCACCATTGACAGCCACATAGAATGACACATTAGGAGTTGCGTTGGTGTTATTGGATGAAGGGGTGGCATTGTTCATCACCTTGGCTGTCAGCACATCGGAAACCATCTGCTTGTTGGCGGCACTACGTCCGAAGCCAATCTTTTGGAAGAAACCGCCCAAACGGGAATCAATGATATGCGCCTGCAAGTGCTCCGTTTCGTTCTGTAAGCGTTGCTGTTGTCGGATACCCTCACGCTCTATTTTCTGCCGTTGTTTTTGGTCCACCAAGTCATTCTTTGTGTCAAAGGCTTGGCGTACCATCCCCAAATCGGTCTCAAAGACTACTTGTTTCTTCTTTTGCTTACCCGTCAGTTTGTAGAGTTTCTTGTACTCCTCCGACTCTTTGTCGCAATCAATTGCCGACAAGTCCACACGTTTGAGCGTTACGCCGAAGTCCTGCAGAAACTCGGGGGCAAGCACGGTTTGCATAGCATCACTGAGTTCTGCGATGTAGCGTTCTATTTGCACGACAGGAAATCCATAGCGTTTTGGTGCATTGCCAATAAAACTCTTGGCGTACTTTTTAATGCCGGCGGTTACTTGTTCTGAGAACTTCTCCAAGTCGAAGTTTATCAGTCGGTGCAGTTTGATGAACGCTTGATAGTCAGCAATGCTGAACGAAATCCGTCCCCGCACAGCAACAGGGCATGAGAAATCGTCAAAACGCGGGTCAAAGACGCTGAAGTAAGGTACGGTGAACGGTATCTGTATCAACTCCGCCGTATTGATAAAATAGACCTCGGCTTGAAAAGGCGAACCGCCCGCATACGCCAGTCCTAAGATGTTGGTCAAGACGGGGAAGTTCTCCGTTTTGAGTATCTCATCGTAAGGACCGACAATAACATCCTGCATTGCCCCCGTCTTTTGGCGATACACAAAGATGGCTATTTCGCCGTCTTTGACACGCAGACTGCTATTCCAACGAATGGAGTTCTCCTTGTTCGTGCTATTGGCACTCTGCCCCTGCGGACGCCATTTCCATATCAGATAGTCGGGTTCGTCGCAACGGATGACATCCATCAGACCGCCCTCGGTATTTCTACTAAATAAGCCCATAACTACGTTAGTACAGAAAATATTATACGCAACTTGCAATTATGGCTATGAGTAGAAATATAGCCACAGCCACGATGCACGAAAGTAAAAAGATTCTTCTCTGCTTTATGCGTTTTTCGTCTTCTGCCTTTTGTTTTTCGTAGTCTGCAAGTATTCTCATAAAGTCAGGGTCATCTCCATAAAATTGTTGTATTTTCATTATACATTCTTCATATCTTGCCTTATACATATCTTTCATTTGCAAGTCATCTTCATACAAGTCTTTATCTGGATTGTACAACATCGGGAAGAGACTGTAGAATAATGTTTTGGGCTTTCTGTCATACCCCCTCAGTTTTGATTTGAAATACAATGTAAACTTCATCAAATCATTTTTGGACTTGGGGATATTGAAAGAACTAACTACATCTTCCTCACTTTCAGCAGAGAAAAACTTATGCGATTCTTTCAAGGACTCACGGTATCGAGCCATCGCACTATTATTATCTGCAGTATCATCAAATTCCCAACCACATTCGGGGCATACTACTTTGGAAGCGGGTACTGCTGCTCCACATTGCGGGCATTTTCTTACTCGTCCGACTTTGGTGCTTGGCTCTTCTTTTTCTCCAAGAATGGTCTTTACGCCTTCAAATAGGTTGTTCAGGTTAATAGAACTCATAATTTTACAGTTTTTAATGGTTTATAATTTGATTACTTATATTATAATTGGGTTAGAATTCATTTATGTACTTGCTTATTCGTTGGTTCACTTTTGCAGAAGTGAAATCAGAATAGTCTTTACCATAGCGACCGTTATCCACATAATTGGTGAACCATATCAAGTGTTCCTTCAGGAATAGTCTGGCTTCTTGCTTCCGATTTTGTTTGCAATAGTAGTTCACCACGTCCATCATATATTGGAAATAGCAATTGCAATTTCCTGCGTATGTAGGTGTATCATAGTCCAATGCGTGATAATCCCATGCTTCATCCATACGCTCTGCATTGATTAGCGCGTCATATAAGATTTTAGTGGCAGATTTAGTAAACGTTGCTTTATCTCCATAGGAATATTCCCACTTCATATCATACGTACTTACATGCTCGGTCCTGTTTTCATACAAATAGATGGCAGCATCAAGATAGTTAGACTTTACCAATGTGGTTATGACAGAAAGAGGATCTTCGATTTTCTTGGTATTGTCAATTGCCCGAATAATAGCATTTTCATCATTGAGTGCAATGCTGTGCTCTATGGTTAATTTCTTCTGTTCTGTTTTCTTGTTAGCGGAAACAATAGAGGAGATTTTCCAAATACCCAATGCCAGCAGGCACACTCCCACGATAACACCAATGATAGTAAAGATACGTTTGATAAAGGCGGAATTTGCTTTATGGCGAACCATATTGTCGTGCTCACTGATTAGCCTTGCAAAGTCAGGATCCTGCGCATAGTATTGCTTGCACTTCATAATGCACTCCTCATACTTGGCGCGATACTCACGTTCATACTCGCTATCGCTTGACAGTTTTGCTTTGAAGAACATCGTAACCTCCAACAAATCGCCCTTCGATTTGGGAATACGGAATGAAGAGAGGACATCTTCCGTGGTTCGCGACGAGAAGAATCCATTGGCTTTTTGCAGTTCATTGGACAGACGTTCCAATGCGCTCTCACGGTTGTTGGTGTCATCAAACTCCCAACCGCACTCAGGACACACGACCTTGGAAGCAGGGACTGGTGCCCCGCATTGCGGACATTTCCTTACTCGTCCGACTTTGGTGGACGGTTCTTCTTTTTTTCTAAATAGACCCATAATATTATTTTGTTATTGTTTTACTCTTCGATATCTTTTACCAGACGCACTGCCAGCAGTCCTTTGTTTGCCATCCAATCGCAGATATATTCGGGCATTGCGGCACCACTGTATTCGGTACTGATGTACAAAGCACGTGCTTGGCGCATCTGCGGCAGCACCTTGTGTAGTCCCTCTAATTTGGGTTCTGCTGTGTCCTTTGATGCCGCCCAATAGGCGATGGCATTTCCTTTTGCCCATGTTGCTCCTGCATTGCAATCTTCCCATTTTGTCTCAGAAAGGAATACTGCGCCAAAGGATTCCAATGCCGTCCATTCTTCGAGGGTGAGATAGTACTTGTTGCATGCGTCGCTGCTCGTATCCGGTGCCCACGAATAGAATTTTCGCCATTTTGCAGGCTCCCAGTCATCGGGCAGCAGAACAATACCTTTTACATCGCCGTTGTCGGTGATAATGGTGCATTTGAAAAATTTGCCGTAGCGTTCCCGTCCTGTAAACAAGTATTTCCATTCCTCTTCAGTCAGGACACGCCAGGGGTATTCTTCTGTTACGGGGCGGGTCGTGATAGAGAATGGGAACAAATCCACTTCTTCCTGATATTGCTTATATTCGGACATACTCAGATTTGCGTCTGCACAAGTATCGTACTGCTGTTCTGCAAAACACAATTGGTGCTCCACTGGAGTGTAGTGCAGATTCCCTTCTGCGAATAGTACCTGTTTGCCGCGCGCCACCGAGAAAGGATGCGATAGACATTCGTCCGTGTCGGTCTCTGAAATTTGTGCTGCTATATTGCTTGCAAAAGACTTCAATCGCGTGGTGAGTTTATCGAATGTCTTGCTATTGGCGACCTTCTCTTTTACCGAAAAGCCAATCTGCTCGGCTTGGTCAGCCCATTGCGATATACCCGATTTGATATTTCTGCTTCCCTCTATCGCAATATGCATCAGTTCATCGTATGTTTCTTGTGGCTGCTCTTCGGTGTTGTCTGATGCGTGTTTTTGCTCGCTGCTACCGATAACATCCATTATCTTTTGCAGCAGGTCATCACTTAACTCGGTTGTCTGAATCAACTCAATGAGTTCTTCTTTTGTTGTTTTTGCCATAGTATTTATGTTTTAGTTTGTATTCGTTTGCTTGTAGGGGCTTCCACTATTGTGCATTAGTGAGGCATAGACATAAATAAAGCGTGAACTTTCGTTCGCATCATTTGATTTTCTGAGGTCTTCGACTACCTTTGTGATTCAAATAAATACACGGAAAACTCACGCTACTAACGTGAGCGTGTATAAACCGTGCTTGAATCACAATGATTTTTCTAAAAGTGTCGAAGTTTCAGAAAATCAAGTTAGGCTTACAACGCTATATCTGTATGTCGGTGCATCGCCTTACCGATGCGCGGTTATGCCATAGGCGGAGTTGGTTTTAGTTGGTTGATATTTTATCTATTTTGCGGAGAGTCTTTCAACTTTCCGCTGCAAAGATACACATTCTTTTGCATTTATGCAAATGAAAAGACCGTGCAGAGTACTTATTCCTTTGTACTCTCGAATATCTCACGCATTTTTTGTCGGAGGACTTTCTTGTCGGGAAGGCATAGTTGGTATTCCGCCACCAGAGTGGGTGAAAGACTGCGACTTAGGGCATACTCCACCACCTCATCATCTTTGTCTTTGCACAGCAAAACACCGATACTAGGGTTCTCTTTGGCTTTCTTAACATCACGGTCAAGTGCCTCCAAGTAGAAATTCAGTTGTCCCAAATGTTCAGGCTTGAACTGCTCGTTCTTCAACTCAAAAGCCACAAGGCATTGCAGTTCGCGATGATAGAAAAGCAGGTCGATACGGAAATCACTATTGCCCACTTGCAAACGATATTCTTGGTCGATAAAGATAAAATCTTTGCCCAACTCCAATATCACACGTTTCATCTGTTTGATGAGCGACAGGCGCATAGAATTCTCCAATCGGTCGGCATCAGCACCGATAAACTCCAACACGTATTGGTCGCGAAAGACCTGCTCGGCTGATGGCGCAATTTGTCTCAGCACTGCTGAGACTTTTGGCTTATCAAGCATCGTACGCTCAAACAGGGCACTACTGATTTGACGGTCGAGTTCACGTGAAGAATAGTGCTCATCTATGGATTTCCGGAGATAGAATTCCCGCTCTTCTTCCGAATGGCAACGGCTGATTATCAAAAGATTGTTCGTCCAACTAATTTGTCTCAGCAGTGGTGAGACAAATTGCATATTTGCAGCATACGTCTCGTAAAATTGCTTCATACGCCACAGGTTCTTTTTGGAGAATCCCTTGATGTCCGGCGCATTCTGCTCTATATGTATTGCCAACTGTTCAACCACGCCATCACCCCACTCGGCATTGGCAAGTTTGTGAGAGATATACTCGCCGAGTCTCCAATATAGGTCAATAAGCGCGGTATTCGCCATACGCAACACATTATCACGTGTGGTGCGTATCATTGTCAATACCTCGCTGAAATCGGGATAGGTATTGCCAGCAACCGGTTGTATGCTTGGAGTACGATTCATAGTATCATAAAAACACTATTACCGATTTATGTTCTACCAATGTGGAGTTTCCCACACGGCTCGCCCCCTCTATCAAGAGAGCCGTCTGCCCGTTACTACTACGCTTCCATTCCAGTAATTTGTCGTACGCTTTACGCCTAAAAAACTGTATTGCCATAGTTGTGCTTATTTTGTTTGTGCAAAGTTACTATAAATAAACGAATTGCACAAACATATCCGTCATCCCCGCAAATTTTTACTATTGAAATACCGTCATCCCCGCGGATTTTCAGTATCAAAACACCGTCATCCCCGCAAATTTGGAGCGTTGGTTACCGCTCCGGTAGGTTATGCCGAAAATAGTCAATCAGAATGTTGCCCATCTTCGGATTGTGCCAGATGTGTGAGCCGTGGTCTTCGCCTGCGAGAAGGAGCAGGGTACTATGCGGAATACTGCCCGCTATCAGGCGTGTATGCTCCTCGGCTATCAGGTCGTGTTCGCCCGCCACTACGAGCGCGGGGCAGGCGATAGTACCCAACTCCGCGGGCGAGATATGCGGTTCGGTGAGCATCATCTGCATCAGCGGCGCAAGTGTGACGGGGTTGCCGAGCGAGTCGGTGGTCATGGCACGGCGCATCTCCTCGAAGCCCGTGATGCCTTCGGGTGTGATGTTCGCCCCACTGACAGCGATAGCCGAGAACAGTCCGGGGTGGCGTATCTCCGCAAGCAATGCCACGATACCGCCATCGCTCCAGCCGAAGACTGCCGGTGTCCCAATATGCAATGCCCGACAGAACGCATAGACATCCTCTGCCATATCAGCATAATGGTACTCCGTCTGCGGCGCATTGGCTCCCTGTCCGCGCGAGTCAAGCGCATAGACCAGATACCCTGCCGAGTCCAATTGCTGCGCCATAAGGTTTAGGTCGTTGTGGCTGCCGCCGTTGCCGTGAAGCAGGATAACGGGCTGCGCGTCAGCGCGTCCCATACGCTGATACACAAGACTGACACCGTTCACGTGAATAGAAGTCGTCTCGTCGATATGCCGATGCGTGCGGGCGTACAAGATACCGCACACCATGAAGACACCAATAAGGATAGTGAAGACCGCCGCTCTCCTTGTAAACACTGAATTTTCCATATACATTTTTGCTCCATTAAAGCCCGTTAAAGAACCATTAAAACATTAATTGCCATGTAATTGACCATGAATTTATTCTCCGCTGATGACCATTAATTAACCATTAATACACAGATAAACATATAATTATCCACGAATTATTCACGAATTTCTGCTCCGTTAATTGACCGTTAATACATTGATGAACATACCATGTTATGTGCTCCGCACAGTTTTTCCCTATTCGGGGAAAATCTGTGTGGGGAGGGTCTGTTTCTCCTTGTGGGGGAAAGTGGCTTCGTAGGCTGCAAAGGCATCGGGGTGTTCGATGGCGGCGAAGTAGCCTTGCGGCGTGGTGTAGAGATACTCCTTGCGTGGGGTGGCGGACGCAGGCTCGCGGGGAGCGGTCTCCTCGGCTACTGATTGAGATTGACCGGCGGGAGCGTCCATAGTGTGTTGTCCTTGCAGGTAGCCGGGGACGAGTTCCTGCGCGAGGAAGTAAGGCACTTCGTCTTCGATGGGCTCGCCGTGATAATGCACGCCCAACGTGCTTGCAACGACAAAGCCCGCATGGCGGTAGAAGTCGATATTGCCCTCCATGCACACCGCCCCGATGCCTATCTCTTTAGCCCGCGCCAAAGCGTATTGCAGGAGTTTGAGACCATAGCCCTTGCGCTTGTAGTCGGGGGCGATACAGATAGGTCCGAAAGTGGCGATACGTAGTTGAGGGTTGAGAGTTGAGTGTTGAGAGCAGTCGTCAGCAGGTAGTTGAGAGTTGGAAGTGATGATTTCCAGCGCAGTGCGGACGAACATCACCTGTCCGATGAGGCGACCGTCTTTCTCCATGACGAAACTCAGTTCGGGTATGAACTCGGGTCGGTTGCGGTAGCAATGCAGCACGTAATGCTCCTGGCACCCCGGACGATAGACGTTCCAGAAAGCATCGCGCGTCAGTTCCTCGGCGGCACGGTAGTCCTCGGGGCGTTCGAGGCGGATAGTATAATCGGTATCCGTGAGGTTGGCAAGGACTTCCGCAGGTGCGTTGTCCGTAACGCAATGCAAGGTGTCGCAATGCGCCATCTCCGCACACTCGCCGCAGTGCGCCACACCATGCTGCAAGGCGCATTGGC
>DLLA01000050.1:9779-9951 GCA_002479035.1 Bacteroidales bacterium UBA7574
GCAAGGCGCATTGGCGGATAGGACAGAGGTGGTCGCAATAGGGCGTTTTGACACCGTCCACACGGCAACCCGTACAATGGATGTCTTCGGGGCGTATGTCAGCGTGGTTGAGTGCGCTCCACTTTTGCGCCACGCGGGTGCGGAGGGCGTTGTCGTTGTGTATAGTGGCGGT
>DLLA01000103.1:0-2669 GCA_002479035.1 Bacteroidales bacterium UBA7574
TGAATATACAATGTGATTAGTATGTGATTGAGCCGTCGTTATTATGAGGATATCGGGCACTTCTACATCGCACGCTGCCGGTTCGTAAAAACGAAGGATTGACTATTATTGTTAAACGACCACCTGTTTAGGTGGTAATCAACACCTAAAAACCTATGTATTTTGATATTTTACCATCAGGGAAGATAAGTACCTGCTTTGCGGCAACTATGGACTCTTCTGTCAACAGACAGGCTTTGGACAAACATTTTGCTGCCCACCCCGCACGTTGGAATACCGCATTCCACTTCCTCTCGCAGTTCACCGCTCCCGATAGCGACAAGGAGCAACTGCTGCACAACCTGCATCGCGGTCGCACCGACCTATCTGCCGATGTCTATGTGAATGTCGAAGACTACCTGCCCAAGCCCGTAGAGCAATGCCGCTACGAGGCGCACAGACGTTATATTGACATTCAATACGTGGCACAAGGCTCCGAATACATTGCCCTCACGCACGACACCACATTGCCTGTCCTCATTCCTTACGATACTACCAAGGACATCACGTTCTACCAGTACCACCCCGACCAACTCCTATTGGCAGACCCCACCAAGTATTTCATCTTCTTCCCCACGGACCTGCACGCCCCATCCATTCAGCCCACCCCTGCTCGGGGTGATGTAACAGGTAATGTTACAAGTAATGTTGCAGATACAACAAATAATGTTACAAAGGTGGTAGTAAAAATCCTCTTATGACCTAACCTTAGAAATACACAGCTGTTCCTCACCATGTGGGGTATGGACAGCACTTGTAAAACAGAAGCGCAAGGTGTACGATGAACCAACTGAAGATGACGTCCGACACTGCCTGACAGATTATCGGACAGATAGGTGCCTACTAAGATAAGTGCCTGCTATAGGGAAAGCGGATAAGCACCCTGCTCATTATGCCCCAAGTTGTGTCAAAACAATGGGATTCGATACAAAACAAATTTGAGGATTCCGACACTTATATTTTGATGCGGTTTCCCTGTACATACCCGATTAGTAGCAGACATAAGCATTGTTTTTGGCATAGAATTTGCACACGACTCGGTAATAAAATAGTCGTAAATACGACAAAAGTTTAAGCAAGCAGATAGATAATCTGCCAATTAGGAAGACCGGATTATATCAGCCAACTTACAGGTAAGGCGTGGAACGGGAAAGTGAAAATCATCACAGGTATTCGCCGTTGTGGCAAATCGTTTCTACTGTCCCAATTATACAAGCAACATCTTATCAGACAAGGAGTCAGTGAGAAATGTTTTGTGGAAATCGACTTGGAGAAAGACGAGTTTGCTCTCTATCGTAATCCCATTACTTTACGCGAGTATGTTATGCAACGCACCAAAGACAAACGGCGCAAGTATTATGTTTTTATAGATGAGATACAACGCTCCTACAAGGTCAAGAACACCGCTATTGACGAGCGTGATGTGCCAGAGGAAGACCGCGAACAACTATATACCACTTTTTACGATGTCCTCAGTTCGCTGATGGCGTTGCCTAATGTGGATGTGTATGTTACCGGTAGCAATAGCAAGATGTTGTCCAAGGATATTGTTACCAATTTCCGTGACCGTGGCTCTGAGATACACGTTTATCCGCTTTCATTTGCAGAGTATTATGCTTTCTCGGGTATGGAGAAAGCCGATGCGTTGGAGCAGTACCTGACGTATGGGGGTATGCCGCTTGCAGTATTGGAAACCAACGAGCAGGAAAAACAACGTTATCTTGCCGGACTGCACAAAAATGTTTACCTGAAAGACATTGTAGAACGTTACCGGCTGAACGATGATGTGGTGTTGGATGCATTGACAGATGTTATTTATTCGGCAGTCGGAAGTTTGAGCAATCCGCATAAGTTGGCAAACACCACAAGTACATCAATGGGCAGAAAGATAGCCGATGTAACGGTCAAGAACTACTTGGATTACCTGTCCGATGCCTATCTCGTTTCCGCAGCCGACCGCTATGATCTCAAAGGGAAACGCTATTTCGAGAGTATTAAGAAATACTATGCTATGGATCTCGGTCTGCGCAATGCACGGTTGAATTTTCGGCAGCAGGAACGCTCGCACCTGATGGAGAATATGATTTACAACGAACTCATCCGCCGCGGTTATCGTGTGGATGTGGGCGTTGTGGAAGTAGAACGTATGCAGGACGGAAAGCGCAAACAGTCGCAATATGAGATAGATTTTGTGGTTAACACAGGCCATGAGAAAATATATATTCAGTCCGCACTTAATATAGACACACCCGAGAAACGCGAACAGGAGACCTTTTCCCTGCGCCATACACAGGATTCGTTCCGCAAAATAGTCATCCTTGACGGCAATAGCAAATACTGGTTGGACGATGACGGCGTGGCTTATGTGGGTGTCATACCCTTCCTTTTGCACGATTCTATCACCGTTTTAACGGGGTATGTGTGAAACTACCGATTATTGAGAACCTTTGGACTGGTCATACGTTAACAGGGCAACCGCGTCAAACATTAATACATTTATATATTATAGAATAGTTAGGATTTGTCAGGGTAATCGCATCAAAAGTTAGCATGTTTATGTATTGCACGATGGTGTTATTGTATTTTGCATTATTAATAGCATCGCTGTGGACGCGGACGCCCTGCGGGGT
>DLLA01000103.1:2723-11408 GCA_002479035.1 Bacteroidales bacterium UBA7574
GTAGCGGGGTGCTCTCCTCGTCTGCGGCCGCTTTGGCACAAACCGTATGACAATGCTACGCACTTGGGAGACATAAAGCGTTTTTAACGAAGTCCAATGCTTTCCCCTTATTGAGACATATTGGACTCATCCGACCCATTCAACCTATTTTGACCCATTCGGCTTATTTGACCCATAGGACTTATTAGACTTACTGAACTTATCTTCTTACAAAAGCGAGCACCTATTTTCACAGATATTGTATAATCCATAAAATTTGCCTAACTTTGCAGCACGAAGTCACGGAGAGCAACTCCACAAACCAAGCAAAAAAAACAATAAACAACCAACTACAACCAACCTCGCCTACGGCATAACCATATAGCGGCAATTTCGAGGGCTTACAGAAAAAAAAACAGATTAACATGAATGACTTGACAATATCAAACATAGAACGACAAAATGTACTCAATAACCGTTTTGCCATAGAGGAGGTTCAAAAGGCTCTCAATGTACAAGGTATGCTCTTCGAGGGCGAATACCGTTTCACCAAGAAAATGGTAGCGGATTTTTATGGAGTAGAAGAGCGAACCATAGAGAGATGTTTAGAAGAAAATGAAACAGAATTAAAGTATAACGGATACGTTTTATGTAAAGGTAAGCGGCTGAAAGACTTAAAGTTACAATTTGCTCCCGTCATAAATGTCGGGAGCAAAACTACCCAACTTGGGTTATTCAACTTCCGCGCTTTTCTCAATATCGGTACTTATGTATGATGCATATTTAACGTCAGTTGCGCTAATTTGAGCGTATGGATTTATGTCTAATGTGTGATAATACGGCGTAGCCGTCCGTTCAAAAGAACCTCAGCAATGCCCATTTGTGGTCAATTTCTGATAATTCGTGTTTATTATCTGTTGCGGTTACGATGTTGCCATCTGTTGTTATCTGTTGTTTGGTAGTTGTTGTCAGTTGTTGGTTAAGTGGTAACTTATGTCCGTGCCTCAATAGTGCATTAACGGTTGATTAACAGCAATTAATGTTTTATCTATTTCCTTGGCAAATTTGCACACTTGCAAATAAATATGTACCTTTGTAGCCGCCAATTATAATAAATCCTCCACAGGAAATTCGTAAATCGTAAATATCTTTATGCCATCAAAGACAGCTCCCGACATCAACGCCCTGACTGACCGCGAAATCGTCGCGGCACTCTTGCGGCGCGACCGTGACATCACCGAAGCCTACCTCTACCGCAAATGCTATCCGCTCTTCAAGTATTGTTTCGACCACTACTACACCGACTGCACTTCTTGCACAGAGTTTATCAACGAAATCTACATCTACCTCATGACCATCAACCCCAAGACATCGCGGTCGTACATGCAGAGTTTCTCGTTCCGCTGTTCGCTCACCCATTGGCTTAGGATTGTCGCGCAGACCTATTGCCACCAGTTATTCCGGAAAAAAGCGGATATTTTGCAAGAATCTTTGGATGACGGTGATAGATTTTGGAATATTCAAGACTCTATAGATGTAGAACGCTCCAAGTTCGACCATATTGATGTGAATCGTATCTTGCAGGCGATGCCCAATGCGCGCTACCGCGAACTGATACGGTTGCGCTATCTGGAAGAACTGGATAACGAATTGGTGGCAAAGATATTAGGATTGTCAATGGATAATTATTACAACAAACATCTGCTGGCAAAACGCCAGTTCATCACATCGTTAAAGAAGGAGGGATTATTATGAGCCAACTGAAGATTACGCCTGACATTGCTGAACTGATTGGAGCCTACAGGGAAGGCACACCGCTCACCCACGACGAGTTGCAACTGGTGCATTCTTTCCTCACCGATTCAGACCTGTATGGTCTGAACATGGATGTTAATCCGACATCGGATATGGTTGATGATTGTTCCATACCGCCTGTTATGGGGGCGGAGTTGCTGTCAGAAGCCATATTTCCGGATTGCTTGGCTGATAACAATTATTTTGAAGATATGGCTACACATTCTATTATCGGAGATGTCACTCCCTGCCCGAACTCAATGGATTTTGAAATTCTCCAGCAGCAAAGTGATACTTGTGCTATCAAGTCGCAGCAAATCATCATGCACTCTTTCGGCATTGACATTAACGAGTCTGTCCTTACGGCAGAGGCGGCTGCCAAGGGCTATTACGTACACGGGCATGGCTCTGTCCCTGACAAAGTGGGCCTGTTGTTGGAAGATCATGGCATTGGTACGCATACCAAGACACATGCCACGGTCTATGATTTGGCTGCCGAACTGGCGCAGGGGCATAAGGTCATCGTGGGCGTGGATGCTGACGAACTATGGCGTCCTTCTTTTATCAACGACCTCTTTGGTGAGCAAGCCAACCACGCCCTGTTGGTCACGGGTATTGATACTTCCAATCCGTTGGACGTGCGCGTTATTGTCACCGACCCTGGTACAGGTGAAGTGGCTCGCTCCTACCCCATAAGCCAATTCATAGACGCATGGCACGATTCTTCTTGCTTGATGATTGCTACAGACGAAGCACCGCAAATCTCTTATGGCGGGGTGCTCACCAATCCCGAGATGGTAAACTTCGATTATGTACAAGGGCATATCCCCTATGTGGGCAATATCCCGTATGACACGTTCACTGGCATTATGGTGCCGCATTTTGACGAGTATTTCGACCACCACCTTGTGGATTTGCACTCCGACTTGGATTACCAACATCTTTTTGACAATATGGACGACATCTACGACCGTTTCGATAATCATTTTGCGCTGAACGATATGGGCGATTCGGATGTGGATATTGACGCAATGTTTAACCTCTTTTGCTAACTCGGGACGATGAACAAACCGGAATTAGAACAGCAAATACAGAACATACGTAGTCTTCTTCAGGATACGTATGCACGCATATCCGATGTGCACAACCAATACATCCCCACTCCTGATGTGTCGGTTCGTAGCGCGGGGAATCTTATCAATCGGGAGCAATACGATGTCGTGGTGTGTGGCGAAGTGAAGAAAGGCAAATCGTCTTTTATCAACGCCCTGATGGGTGACAATATTCTGCCAACCAATACGCAAGTCGCCACTTCGCAGGTGTTCCGCATTATCAATAGCAATACCGAAGAGTACTATCTGGTTTTTACTGATGGTGAGCGCCAGCGTATCAGCAAGACGGAGTTGTCCAAGTATGGTTCGCAGGTGGACGCAGACCTATATGGTGAACCGGTCTTTCGCCACCACCAACTGGACTATATCGAAGTCCGGCACCCGATTCCGGCTTTGCCCCAATCGGTTGCTCTCGTAGATACCCCGGGGATAGGTGCCTTATATGCTGCTCACGAACAAATCACCCGCAACTATCTGTCAAATGCGTCAGCCGTCATTTTTATTCTCGACCCTAAGAATCCTATTGTAACCAAAGAACGCGAATTCATCGAGAGTGCCTTGCAGCAGACCAAACAGATTATGTTTGTCATGACCAAGGCAGACAACTACGATGAGGGCGTTATTGCCACCATGATTAGTCGCGATGAGGAGATTCTCTCGCCTTATGCTCGGCAGACGGCAATGGGGCGTATTTCTATCCAACCGGTGTCGAGTACGTTGCTCTTCGATGCAACGAAAGACAAAGACGACCTCCTGTTGGAGATGAGCCGGTTCGAGGAAATCAAAGATACACTCCTGCGTATGATTTACAACACTGTGGGCTTTGGCGTCAGTGCCACGGTCTATAATGCGTTCAATCTGTACAATACCCGCGTAGTGCAGGCATTGCAGGAATTGCACACATCTGCTTCTTCGCAGCAGGATGTTGCCAAGCAGTTAGCGGCTAAGAAATTGGCGAAGCAGCAGGAGTTTGCACAAGAGTGGGGAACGAATGGCGCAAAACTGCGTGACATACAGGACCGTGTCAAGGAACAGGTGCGTTCGCTGGAGAATGAAGCCCGTGCACTGTTCATCCAGAATCATCCTGTCTTCAAGAGCATGTCTTCCGAGATAGAGAATCTGTCAAGTTCCGAGGACGCTGAGCGTCTGTCTCGCAGCATATCTTCACGTCTCATCGACTCGTATGGCAAGGCTTGGAAAGACCTCATGGCGAATTGTGAGAATCAGGTCGAAGGCGTACTGATTGAGTACAATGCACACTTGAGTGGTGTGGATACAGGCAACTCCGACTTTGCTGTGGATACTTTCCGCCAAAAGGAGCGCACCCTGACAGACCGTTTATCGGCAGGCAGAAATAGTTATTTCACCGGTGCATTTGTCACATCCCTGTTCGCCATTCCTATGGCTATCGTGGCTGCCCCTCTCACGGCGGGTATTGCGGCACTCGGTCTGTTGCTGGGTATTGGCTCGGGCATAGCCACCAAACGCGATACGGAACTGAAACGATGGAAGCAGAATCTCAAAGAACATCTTCTCAAATGCTATTCGCAGATATACGACAATTTCTTGGTAAAAACCACCCATGGCAAGACGCAACTGCAATCAGCCGAAGAAAAAATTATGGAGCAGAGTATGTCCGCTGTCCGTCTTATCTACGAGCAACATAAAAGCAACTTGGACAATCAACTTCGCCTGTTGGAGGAGCAGGCACAGGCAGATGATGCCGCTCGTCGGGAAAAACAACAAGAGATAGAAACCGTCCAAAAGCAATGGAAACCGGTTTTTGACAATCTTACCAAGGCACGGACGCTTTTAACCCAAATGGAACAACAACGCAAGTTATTATGAGTGTAACGATAAGCATAGATTTTGGTACGAGTTTCTGCTCCGCCTCGTGGCTCAATCCTGCTACGGGCAAACCGGAAGCAGTGCGTTTCCGCGAATCGGGTAGCGAGAAAATGCCATCCGTAGTGGCTTTCACTAAATCAGATAAAGTCATTGTTGGCGATGCGCCTTATCTGGCATTGGAGGATGCTGCCACGGCAGACGAAGAAGAACGAAGGTTGGTTCAAGAGAATACCATTACCGGTGTTAAGACCCGTATGCGGCAGGGGAACAAATACCTGCGCCCTGGCAAGACTTACGGAGACGACGAGATTATCTCATTTATCCTTCGGAAAATCAAAGAGCAGGTGCAGGAATCGTGTCGTTTGGACGGAAACATAGAGCAAGTGATATTGACGCACCCCGTTGTATTCGAGGAATGGAAGAAAGATTGTCTCAGGCATGCAGCCGCATTGGCGGGATTCAAAAAGGTGAAGTTGCTCGAGGAACCTGTTTCGGCAGCATTGTTTGCCATCAAGTCGGGAGTCATTCCCGCTTCGTGCAAGGGACTGTTGGTCTATGATTTTGGCGCAGGCACTTTCGATGTGGCGTATGTCAAAATCGAAAACGATGGCGATATTCACCTTCCGTTGTCACCGCAGGGGGATAGTAATTGCGGTGGTGATGATATAGATTTGGCACTCTATCGCGATTGGGAGAAATATGTATATGCCACCAAGGGCAAGCATATCACTTCCGACCCCGAGGAGGTGGACTTGGCATTTCTCTATCGGTGCCGCCGCCAGAAAGAGCAGTTGAGTCGCGGGCAGATGGCAGATTACATCAGTGCCTACATCCCTGGAGTCGGCAATGTGCGCCGCGAGTTTTCTGAAGCGGATTTCAATCGTATTATTGAACCTTGGATAAACAAGACGATTGGCAAGGCACAGCAGGTGTTCAAAGATATACAAGCCAATCACCTGCCTCTTGACTATGCCATACTGATTGGTGGCAGTTCCCGCCTTCCTATGGTGCAGACCGAGATGGAGAGTCTGCTGGGTAGCGGTGTCAAAGTGGTAACGACAGGGGCGTTGGATGTTGCTGTCGCCGTGGGTGCGATGTACTCCGTAGGGGTCACTGTCAAGAAAGCCGACCTTCCCGCTCCTCCCTTAAAAGCAGAGCAGACTAAGCATTTCTGCATCTATTGTGGCAAGCCCATCTTGTCCAATGAGAAGTTTTGCATGAATTGCGGCAAACCCAATTTTTCGTATCGACCATGAATCCTATAGAGGAACGCACACTTGCCATATTGAATCGCAGCACGGAGATTATCCGTGAGTTGCCCGATTCTGTCAGATGGTTGGATGAGATTGCCGCACTCAAATTGCAGGTATATACACCTTGCAGGTTGGCAGTAGGCGGGCGTGTCAAGGCGGGTAAGAGTACGTTTATCAATACATTGCTGGGCGAAGACCTTGCGTTGGTGGGTGAGACCGAGGCTACTGCCACTATCAACCGATTTGTGTATGGCAAACCTGCCAATCCTGTATATCCTGTCAAAGTCGTTTATAAAGATGGCAGAGAGGAATTCGTCAGTCAGACATTTATGGATTCTTTGCAGGGACATGTCCCCGCTGCGGCTGCCAAACGGAGGAATGTCCTCTATTTTGAGCGTCAGTTGGAGAACCCGATTTTGAAGGACTTTATCCTTATCGACACACCGGGAACAGATGCCGTGGTCAGTGACCACCAAGAGGCTGCCGAGACTGTATTTGGCATCCATTCGCAGGACGAGGAGCAACTTCGCCGCGAACATGATGCCCAGACGCGCGAACTCACGGCAAAAGCAGATGCCGTCATCTATCTGGTCGGAGCGGTTGCCAATGCGGGGAACAAACAGTTCTTGGACGATTTCGCACAAGCGTGTGAGGGTGCATCTGCCCTCAATGCCATAGGCATCATATCCCGTATTGACGAGGAAGAAGCCACCCTTTATAATAGTCGGGAGCAGGCAGCCTATGTGGCAAATAGCCTCAAGGAGCAATTGAGTGATGTCTTGCCCGTTTCTGCCTGTCTATATACAGCCGTGCGGAACAACGAGCACAATCTGGCACATTGGCAAAGCCTGCTACGGACTATTCCCGAGGTTGTTTTCACCAAATACCTCAGTGCAAAACAGGATGCTTGGGAAGGGAAATACGACGCTGCATTATTGAAACAATATCCGAATCTCTTGCCGGCAGATGTACGCAGACAGATGAAAGGTAACATTCCTTGGGGAGCATTTCGTGCTATCATCAAGGTGCTCTATCAAGAGGCTTCGGTAGAGGTCGCGACAAAGAAACTATACGAGTTGGCGAATTTTGACGAGGTAAAGCAGGTATTGCAGGAGCAGTTCTTCAATCGCAGCAAGGCGATACGTTGTACGGTTCTGCTCAGCAAACTGAATAAGATACTCCTGCTTATTCGCAACGATGCAATGTACTCTGTCAAACGTGCCGCCAAGAAATCTACGGAGTGGGAATTGCTGATTAGGCAATATATTCGTCCTGCCGACTCTGCCGCAGCAGAGGAACTGACTGCTTTTATCCGCTCGCAAATCAAGACAGAGACTGACATCGAGCGATTGGATAAGGCGATACTGGAGGAGTTGGTCAAGCCAACCGAACAATTGCTATCCGAGATTCAGGGGCAGAACGAAAATTACAAGATGCTCAAAGAGGTACAAAGCCATCGGGAACATTTCTCACAAGAGCAATACGTCGAACTCTGTACACTCTTCGGCTTGCATCGTGGAGGACGAGGCGATTTGACCAACGAGCAGAAAACGAAACGCCAGATGTTTTGGCAAGGTAAATCAATGCGGTACGTAGACCCGAAGATGCAAGAGATTGCAGTCTATGCCGCACAAACGTATGGGAGATTATAATGAATGTATGAACCAAATTCTAACAACATTGCTTACCCGTTGGCGCGATTGTGCCACTAAACAAGTCGTGCAACCCAATCGGTATGCACCATCGCCATCACAAGACTTTGAGGCTCTCTGTTTACAACTGGCGCAAATGGTGAAGGCCTACGACCAACTGGCGGCACAGATGCCCGACGGTGAAGCCAAAGATTTGCTCTCTGATATGTCCGAGCAAATCATCACCTCTATGAATCTGGGTGGTTGCACACCCATCACCAAAGAAACATCTTTCTGCTCCCTCCGCCACAAACCCGTCCCCTTTACCCTCATCGAAGACGGCACTCCTATCCGTGCCATCCTCCGTGCAGGAGTAGAACTGAATAGTAAAGTGCTGATAAAAGCAATAGTTAAAATCAACAACTAAAACAAACTCTATCAAATTTACAATAACTTTATGTTGAATTATTCTCGAGAAAATAGACGCAATTTGCTTAATATGGCAGATGCAGCGGATGCATCTGTAGAAATGAGGATAGATGCGAATGCTATAAATTTGGGATTAAATACTCCTATTTATCGTATCCTTTCATATCACCGATTTTTGGAAATGGTGAAAACCAATCAAAATACTTTGGCCCGTCCGTCAATGTGGGATGATCCTTTTGAAAATGTACTCTTAAATCACGAATACAGAAAACCGGATGGTGAATTGATAGACATGTCATGTATTAGTGATAGTTGGTATGGTCAATGTTGGACTCATCGTAGCGAAGAGTGTGATGGTCTATGGCGTGTTTATACCAACAACGGAGCCAAAAGAAGTGTTCGTATCAAGACAACTGTCCGAAAGATATTTGAACCATTATATGATGATGGGGCAAAAGATAAAGAATGGCAGTTCTTTATTGGTAGAGTAGATTATTCTACAGAAGAAGAAATTAGGGGCGTATTGGAACTGGCATCCCAACCATTGGCAAGCGACCCTACAAATGTTAATCAAATGCAGATGCTTTTGACAAAAAGGAAAGAATTTAGTTATGAACAGGAGGTGCGAATCTTGTATTG
>DLLA01000054.1 GCA_002479035.1 Bacteroidales bacterium UBA7574
GCTAAAAATCCTATAAAATAAGAATTCCTTAATATTAAAGAAAAAGTGTCAAAAGAAAAGAAATTTCTTCCCGCTATTACAAAAAAGAGGTCTCTGTCCACAAGCAAAGGTACAAATACCCCCAAATAGGGGCGAATTACACAAATACGGGGTGAATTACCAATAATTGTCCACACATTGTCCACATCTTGTCCACACCACCATGTTTCGTTGTTGGTGTATGGGTATAGTCGTAAAGCCCCTCTTCGCTGCATGTCGTAACAAGGTATCGTAAATGGATGGATGGCTAAATCACACAGTAAGTAACTTTCTTTTTGTATATCTATAAAAATTGTTATATCTTTGCACCCGAAATGAGTACCACACATGGATATATACTCATTTCGCGGATTCATCTACGCCGAAGCAACCGTATCAGGGCGCGGGTCTCTTCATAGGGATAAGCATATAGCCGTTTGGTAAGGTTGAGGGTTAGAGGGGTTCATTAAATAGAAGGCGTTTATTGACGCTTTGTTGTAGATACTGGAAAGATTCGCAACCTTATTTGTATCAAACCTACACAAAGTAAGCAATAGATGCCTACGGGTATGACATTCATACTCGCCTTGCTGTTTCTTGGCAGGCGGGTTGTCATATCGGCGTAGGTTTCATTGTTGTTTATAGTTTTGATAGGTTAGCGAAGACCTCCGGTATTGTAAGCAAGGAAATGAGGGCTGCGCTTTTTTTGTGTATGTACACAACCATATATGCACAGGGAATAAGCGCAAGCAACAATCAATACGGAGTATGCCGAAAAGCCGAGTGAGTAGGCAAATAAATGTATTAAAAACCGATGCTCAATGGGATATAAGCGAGCAAAGATTATTATGAAAGAAAAAAGAAAGAGTCTGTTTCGTAAAATGCAAAGGGTGGTAGTATAAGATAGTACTACGAAACCCACGTTATCAGTATATTATCACATGGCAAAAGGCACACATAATGTCTGGCTGATTACGGCAGCAATAGTATGTCTCCTGCTTGGTGCAATGATATATCTGTTATTTCGTGAGAATATCATCTTTATTAATCTCTTAAAACTAAACCATGTATGTCATAGACACTCATTGGACGAAAGTGCATTTGCGTATTGGTTCATCTACTGTTTTCCTGATGCATTGTGGTATATATCGCTTATATTGTTTCAGGTAGTGTTATCTCGGTACTGCGAATCTCGATGTCATGTAGTGTGGGGAATAACGCTTGCTCTTCCATTTTTATTGGAATTTCTGCAATATCTTGGAATTATGCAGGGTACTTTCGATTGGTGGGATGTAATGACTTACTTGGTGATAATAATTTTACTGTTATGCTTAAAAATATTTTTCTTGTTTCTGTCCAAATTTTAGTATTAACTGCCTTTATTGTATTTGCTGCAAGTAGTGGCTCCGAGAAAGCCGCAACGGCTACACGGTCATTTGTAGAGGGCTATGAATGTGGCAGTATGGGGTATGTTTATGTTGGCGTTTATTCTAATTGCTCCTCTGCATGTGATGCAAAAGGATACTCGTATTATTGCAACGGGACATCTGGTGCATGTTTCTGTAAATGATATACAGGATGCGAACTCTCTCAAGAACTATATCAATTGTCTTAGGTGGTATATTCCTGTTTTCAGGATTTACGAAGGCGATTAATGTATATCACTTTCAGTATATCTTGTACGGATATGGAATCCCGCATTTGGACTTGTTTGCTCCCGTAGTGATAATATTGGAATTGATTATTGCATTCAACTTGCTATTTGACGTGCATACAAAATTTACGTCTCTTGCAACAATAATTCTACTGATTATTTTCACGGTAGGCTATACGTATGGATATTATTTCCATGGAATTGAAGATTGCGGGTGTTTCGGAACACTCCTCAAACAACCTTCAAACAAACTTGTCTATGTCCGTAATTTCGTACTAATCATCTTGTCAAACATCTTGTATTTCACTTGTGATTTTGATAAAGAACGCATTTGTAGTTCTTGGAGAAGTGTCGTGTTGCTTGTATATATTGCATTATCATGTTTCCTATGCGGATTGACTTTCCGTCCGATGCTGTTCTTTCCTCCTAAAAGCCATCCTTATATGGGATTGAATATAACTCAGACACCGTTACGTGATTTTGTCAGACCGCACGAGAAAGAATACACTTTGCTTACATTCTTCTCATACTCTTGTACGCATTGTATCAATAGTATGGAAAATCTGTTAGCAACAGAACGGTATAACTATGCTGACACTGTCGTTTACATAGCGGTAACTAGTGAAACAGATAATGTGGATTCTTTGCGAAATATGTTCAGTCAATACTATAATGACTTAGGGCAATGTGAGGTCAATAAGGCAGATGTTCCCTTCATAGAATATATGCCGACGACATTCATTATCCATAATGATACCATTGATTATGTTCAAGAGGGGGAGTTCCCTTCGCCTTATGCAATACCCAATCACTTGAAATATACGCGATGATGTATCGTACTCAAGATGGTTTCATCATCAATGGTATTTATGAATACAAAAACGGAGTAAGCCGAAAAGCCGCAAAGTGAGTAGGCAAACTATTTTTCAAAAACAAGAACCGATGCTCAATGGGATATAAGCGGGCAAAATGATTATGAAAAAGTCAAGTTTGTTGATTTTGTTGTTCTTGTCTGTAGCAGTTACAGCATTCGCAGGGTATTATACTTGCAAGCGGTGCAATGGATCTGGCTATGACAACATGACTCGTACTTGCACACAATGCAGTGGAAAAAAAGTAGTAAGTGAACTGACTGATTGTCCTGCTTGTCAGGGCAAGGGTTATACTCGGAATGGGTATGGAGACCCAGTAACATGCTCAAAATGTGATGGTGCAAAGAAAATTATTAAAGAGCACACTTGTCCAAGATGCAATGGCTCTGGAACGGAAAAGATGGTTTGTCCCAAGTGCAAAGGTACGGGAACAGTGTATGTCAGCGAATAATCAGTATTCATCATAGAATACGTATTAGAAAAACTATAAACCGATGAGCCGATGGGATATAACAGGCAATAGTGTATTATGAATAAGTATTATGCAATAGTATTAACAATGGCTCTATTAGTGCTTACTTCTTGTGGAGCAAGAAAGCAAATGGCATATAATGGTTATAATAATCAACAGCAACCTCCGTATTACCAGCAGCCCTATGGGCAACAAACTCAACAACAGCAACCTGTCTATAATCAACCACAACAAACAAGTGGTGATGAGAATGAAGCCAGAGAAAAATGCAAAGAGTGGGAAAAAGCAGGGTATTCAATTACTGGTGCATATGGAATGAGAACTATGTATAGTGTTTTGAATAATATGTACAGAAAAATGGATGCGGAACCTGAAAGATATACACCGTTTATGGGACATGGTAAAACAGCAGATGGTGAGATATCAACAGCCCGTATGTATGCACAAAATGCTGCTGCCATTGATTATGCTAACGCGTGCGGAAGTGTAATATTGGGAGGCATTGCACGCCAATTTAGTAACTTCTCAGAACTCGGCACAAAACTTATGGGAGCCTACACGCAGAAAGTCGCCGAAAAGATAGTCCCGTTTTTGCATGAAGCAATATCTGTGAAACGAACTCAGAACAATGTTTTGGAGGTGGAAGCATACTATCTGATAGATGAAAACGATGCGTACAAAGTACGAAAAGATGCCATAGATCAGGCTTTGAAAGAAACTGCGACAGAACAAGTATTTGGCTCTGCTGTAGATGAATGGGTAAAAAAGTTTGTTCAACAAGGTAATGAATAATTGTCCTGCTAAGAGAAGCATTGCTATTATAGTAGCATTGCTTCTCTTTTCCCTTTGCATAGATGCAAAAAGTATTGTTAGAACCTCTGACAAGATATGCCCGCATTGGGTGGAGCGCATTGACGATATATACCGCTATAATTCTTCGTATGAATACAAATGCATTATAGATGAAGGACGAAACCTGCAAAGTCTGAAGGATAATCGTCTCATCAATTTTGCATTGTATATGCAACAAACGAATAAGATAGATGGGACAATAGATAGAAATGTGTTAAGCGAAAACATCAATGGCAATATCAACACTGGAACGACCTACAAAATAGCGTACCAAACGCAAACTTCTGTGGAAAAGTTTGATTGTATTTTCATTGATGAATACTGGGAATTGGACAACTCTGGTACATATCGGCTATACTCTCTGTTTGCTGTTTCTGTCATAGATGTTGTTCCGCAGTTTGATATTTACACCACATCCACACACTACGCACCATCGGAAGGTCTTGTGCGTTCTATTGTACCGGGGTGGGGACAGATATACAAGGGCAGTAAGGTAAAGGGAAGCCTGATAATCCTTGGTGAAGTATTAGGTATCGGCGGTATGGTGCTTGGTTATAGTATGAAATCCTCTTATGAAAAGTTAATGTATGAAGACCCTAAACACAGGGCGGATTATAGTATGTCTGCCGATATGTGGCAGAATGTGGGGTATGGGACTATTGCGTTTACTACTGTCGTGTATATCTATAACCTCATTGATGCAGCAGTGGCTCCCGGTGCCCGCCGTGTGATAGTATTGCCTCGACAGCAAACGCTGATACTGACTCCGTTTATCTCCCGTGATAATAGTGGCATTGGTATAACTATGAAATATAATTTTTAGAATGAAAAAAGTCTTACTACTGACAACTCTATGTCTGCCATTATTATTTGGCGGCTGTGCAAAACGTATCGTGGATATGACGGTAACAATTTATGGTATCGTTGTAGATGCAGAAACTGATACGCCCATTGAGGGGGTGCTTGTTACACTTAGTCCTGGTGTAAAGAATAAATACACAGAAAATGATGGTTATTTTGAGTTCTCAGATATGATCCAACAACAATACACGCTTAATGCTATGAAAGATGGTTATAAGACAGACCGTAAAAGCATAAATGCGAATCCGGGAGAAACTGTGGAAATAATCTTTAGTTTGCACAGAGAGTGAGGGGGAAACAATATCTGTTTACTATGAATTAACAAGACATAGAAGTTCATCATAATATGAAGAAATATCCTGTATTGTATTTTGTATGCTTTTGTTGCATTTGGATTATATGCTCGTCCTGTGAGCATAAAGAAGAAATCCGATTAGGTTCTATTTATGGTATTGTCTCCGACAAGGCAACAGGCGAACCCATAAAAAGTGTTGGCATAGAATTGCTCCCCATTGGAATAAAGGCGATAACCGGTGAAGATGGAAAGTTTGAGTTTCCTAAGATAGAAACTGGGACTTACAATCTTTTGACCACCAAATCCGGCTACAAAGAGCATAGAACTAATGATATTCTCGTTAAGGGCAATGAGGAAAATGTGCCCGTTGATATCCTGATAGAAAAACTGCCACCGACCCTGCAGGTAGTAGATGATGAAGGAAATGAAATCACTTTGATAGACTTTGGGGAGGCAGAAGGCGATGAAATGAAGTCTTTCAACATCTTCAACAATAGTGAAGAGTCTTTAGAATGGGAAATTGCTTTCCGCTCGGAATGGATATTGTCTTTTAGCAAACAAGAGGGTATCTTGAAAGCGGGTGCCACACAGACAATTGTCGTTACGATTGACAGAGCCAAATTGGTTGATGGAATTAATACCACGATTGTTCATGTTGTTTCTAATAATGGCAGTAAACAAATAAACATAACAGCCACATCTGTCAGTTTTATAGAAACGCTTGAAGTCTCGGATGTAAATCCTACTTCTGCTGTTCTAAATGGTAAATTTAATAAGAAAATCACTTCTCCCATATCGGAATATGGTTTTGTGTACGGCCTTATGCCAACTCCGTCATTGGATAATGGGGCGGCTAAGGTTGTCGTTAAAGGAACTGCGCAAGTTGGAATCTTTAGTTATGCCATTGGAGAACTCGTAGAAAATGAAACTTATTTCTTTAGAGCCTTTGCCGTTGTCAATGACAAAGAGTATTATGGCATCTCACATAGTTTTGTAGCCAGGGAGGTACAATATGTTACATTGTTACCTGCGAACATAATGGTACAGAAAACGGACTTGGGATATGTAGATTGGTCATCTGCAGATGTGATGAGTAAATCATCCATTGTGGGAGGGTTTACAGATTGGAGGTTGCCAACAATAGATGAACTAATGATACTTTTCAATGAGCAAAACCATATTGGAGGGTTTAATGGAGGATACTATTGGAGTGGTTCTGACAAGGATAGTGATTACCATTATTATGTTAGTTTTAGTTCTGGTGATATAGGGGTTCAGCGCAATTATGATAAGTGTTATGTGCGTGCTGTGAGAACAATAAAATAACGAGATTACAATATAAGATACTAACAACTTTACATTATTAGACAGCCTCCTGCCATAAACATCAGTAGAGGAAGCCTAAAAGCCAAAGGGGGTACTTGTGACCTATAGGTGTCTCGCAATCGTCTGCAAAGATGAAAGAGTCAGGGACACCTGCCAACTGCGTATAGTCCTTGCTACTGCCTCCCACTTCAAAAATGAAACGGCTGTCTATCAAGAAATCTCCCTGCCGTTTGCGGTACTCGACACGGTGCTTATACACCAACTGATTGACGGCAAATGTTTCGCGTACCGTACCTATCTTGACAGGCACGGAAGACAGCGCGTAGAGCAGGTTTGGGTTCTCAATGTAGAGTTTGTCGGGTTTCTGCAGACGTTTGACATTGTTGAGGTCACAATAGAGCAGATTAAGCAGTTTGGCGTTTTGCATGTGGTTAAGATACCCCAACAAGGTAACACGCTGCAAACCACTTTGGACAGACAGTTTCTGCATATCCAACTCAAACGGTTCGGATGAAGACAGAACATCCATCAAAGCCTTGACCTTGCGCGTATTGCTCAGTTCGATACCACACAGGCGGGGCATCTCATCATCAATGATACGCACCATGGTTTGCTCTATAAGTGTGTAATAATCAACAGGGTTTTTGAGATAGAACGGATAGCAGCCATATTGCAGATACTCATGGAACAACGGCAAGGGACGGCACTGCTCATTGACTGCGGCGCAGAGTGATTGCGGAGCCGCAAGCAGTTGGTCCATAGAGATGGCGGGCAACTCTATTCCTTTGTAGAAATGAAGGAACTCCCGAAAAGACAGACCCTGTATATTGTATATCACACAACGCCGCGACAAGTCGGCTTCGCCCGCAATGATATTGAGCAAAGAACTGCTGCTAAGAACAATGCGCATAGTGGGATATGCATCGTACACCTGCTTCAGTTCACGGCTCCAATCTGCATATTTATGTACCTCGTCTATAAACAAATGACGACCTCCCATAAGATAGAATTGGTCAACCAAATCTATGATGGTATGCGTGGCGAAATACGTGTCGTCCAATGAACAATAGAGCACCGTACGGTCAAGAGGACGATAGTGCTGCTTGATATACTGCAACATTATAGTTGTCTTGCCGACTCCTCTTGCACCCCGCAATGCCAACATCTGCGCGTCCCAATTGATGTATTGGGAACATTGACGTACAATCTTGAGAGATGTGACCGCCACCAAACGGTCGTGCCGCTGATATAATCTAACCATAGTCGTATTGTGTTTGAGTATTGTTTTATACATTGAACGATTTACACTTATTTTTGTTCAATAGAGTAAACAAAAATTGCTGTATTCTGTTCAGTGCGCTAAACAGATTGCAAAGGTAGTTCATTTCTTTTATATACGCAAGGATGCCTACAGACTATTTGATTATTTTGCAAGAAATTGCGCAGATTTAAGCCACAATGACATTACTTGGTGCCAATATGGCACAAATTAGTAGTGCAAAAAAGAAGGGGAAAAAGTGACAAGAAGGGGATAAAGAGATGGAAGGAGGTGTAGCACGTAAAGTATTGTGTTTCATAGAAAAAAGAAGTATTTTTGCACGTACTTTGAATAATTCGGGGAAAGGACTTTGAATAATTTGGTCTGTAATCAGTTTGCTTACTGATAGAATTGTCTGCTACGGACAACAAATCGGCGATTTTTGTAGTACCTTTGTATCCGAATTGGGTAAAAACAACGAAAGTATATACTCCAATAACGCAGAAAGTAGCAATTCTTTCATTTTAAATAACACATTTAGTTCGTTATAAGTCAATCATATCGTACATTTTTGCCTATTGCAGAGTGCTTGGTTGTTGGTTGTCATGCAAACAACATCGGCTGTATAACGAGTTGTCATACAGCCGATGTGATGTTTGTTACTCCAGAGGGCGGAGGGTGATGGCGTAGCCGCCGGAGGATGCTTGGTAGAGCGAGAGTTTGGATTTGGAGGTTACGCGCTTGGTCGTGACAGTGTATGCCTGCGGGTTGGTACGGTAGTCGGCATCCGGAGCATCGGCATAGATAGTGGCAATGTACTTCTTGCCTGCGGGGAGGAAATCCAGACGGATGTTCGAGGTACGCGCCTGCTCGCCGTTGGTGCCGCCAACGAAATACTCATCCTTGCCTTTGGTCTTGCGAGCAACGGTGATATATTCCAGCGGTTCCGCCTCAAGGTACCACGATTGATCCCAGTCGATAGCCACATCGCAAATGAATTGGAAGGCATCAGGGAACCGCTCATAGTTCTCGGGCAGGTCTGCCGCCATCTGAAGGGGCGAATACATCGTTATATAGAGCGAGAGTTGGTTAGCCAAAGTGGTGAGACAATGGTTGTGGTTGTGAGGGTTCATCTTGGACATATCCATCTCGAAGATACCCGGGGTGTAGTCCATCGGTCCGCCATTGAGACGCGTGAAGGGCAGGATACACGTGTGTCCCGGGCGGATACCCATCATAGCCTGGTACTCGGTACCCATGGCCGACTCGTTGCCTATCCAGTTGGGATAGGTGCGGCATATACCCGTGGGGCGTGTGGCTTCGTGGGCATTGACCATGATATGGTGTTTCGCCGCCTCGGTAATGCAGTAGAGGTAGTGGTTGTTGAGCCACTGCGAATAGTGGGTTTCGCCTACGGGTACGATATTGCCCACATAGCCCGACTTGACGGCAGGATAGTCGTACCGGTTCATAAACGTGTAGGCAGAGTCGAGATGACGCTCATAGTTGCGAATGGATGCGGAGGTCTCGTGGTGCATAATCATCTTGACACCCCGTTCCTTGGCGTATTGGTGGATTTTCTCCACATCGAAATCAGGGTATGGGGTAACGAAATCGAAGACATAGTCTTTCTGGTGTCCGAACCAGTCTTCCCAGCCGATGTTCCAGCCCTCGACAAGGACACCGTCGAAGCCGTACTTGGCTGCAAAGTCGATGTAACGGAGGACGTTGTCGGTGGTGGCACCGTGTTTGCCGTGCGGTGTAGCGTGTGCATAGTCGGTTTGCCCTATCTTGATGGAGGGGAAATCGTTGGTGTACGACCAGTTGCTCATGCCATTGATCATCTCCCACCATACGCCGACATATTTCATCGGGTGAATCCATGAGGTGTCCTCTATCTTGCAGGGGTCGTTGAGGTTGAGGGTCATACGGTTGGCAAGGATGTCGCGGGCATCGGTAGCCACTTGGACGGTACGCCACGGAGTGTGGCACGGGGTCTGCATATAGCCCTTTTTGCCTTGGTCGTCGGGGGTGAGGAACGAGGTAAAGACAAGGTTGGTGTCGTTGAGGTTGAGGTGCATACAGGAGTAGTCGATGAGTGCCGCCTCGTGGATAGTGAGCCATACGCCGTTGTCGGTATGGAGCAGGAGAGCGGTCTGCACGCCTGTATCGGAGAAACCCGTCTGGCTGAGGTTGCCTACACGCTGTGCCTCGCTCTTGGCGCGTATCTCACTGAGACGGGAACGGGTGTACATATACTCCTGCGTGTCGAAATCGCCCGGTATCCAATAGGCGGTAAGGTCGGAGGGCATAGCAAACTCGGTCTGCTCTTCGAGGATAGTGAAGTAACCCAAGCCGAGTTGCGGGAACTCGTAACGGAACGCCAAGCCCTCGTTGAAGAGACGGAAACGCATATAGATATAGCGGTCTTGCGGCATCTGGCGGAGGAATACGCACAACTCATTGTAATGGTTGCGGATTTTGTTTTCTTCACCCCAAACGGGTATCCATATTTCGTCGAAGGTGCTACGCTCGGTGTTTATGACCTCGAAGCCTGTGAGGAGTTGGTCGTTCTCAAGAGCCAAGCCCAAGTGAGACGGACGGACAAGGGTGTCGCCCTGCATGGCAAGACAATAGGTCATGCGTCCGTCGGCGTCGGTAGAGAAAGACATAGAGAGACGGTTGTCGGGGGAGGAGAGTTGCTCTGCTGCTGACAACGAGGCTGTCAGCAGCAGGGTAGAAAGGATTGAAAGGATTCTATTCATAGAGATAGGAGTATAGAAGTTCTAGGTGAACTAGTAAATCTAGGATTTATAGGATATACTTATTCTGCTTTGGTTAAACGGAATACTTTGCAGCCGTGGGCGGGAACGGTATAGTTGAGGTTGCGTTGCTTGCCGAGGTCGGTATGCTCCCATAAGTCACGCACATACATAGACTCCTCTCCCAATGAACTGATGGCTAAAGAGCGTGTCTGTTCGAGGTCCTCCCGATTGAAGAATGCCACTATCCAGTCGCCGTTGCTCATTTGTCCCGTCCAAATCTGACTATCGGTGCTATTGAGGTCGCGCGAGAGCGGTTTACCGACAAAGCCGTCCTTGTTGAGGGCAAGGAGTTCCTCGTTCTGATAGAAAGTAACCAGATGTTCGATGTTGGTTTCGTTGTACTGGTCGGCACAGGCAACGGGTCCTCCTGCCACGAGTTGGAGCGAGATGACAGAGCGACATTCGTCGTCATTGGACAAGGTATTGAGACGTGTGAAGTCTCCGTCCAGTATCAGTTTGCCGCGCCCTGACAGTCCTGAGAAATAGACCATGCCATCGAACATATTGTAGCAGGTAGGCCAGCGGTCTTTGTCTATCTGTCCGCGGCGTCTGTAATAGACCGACTCACCGTAATGCTCGTAGTTCTCATCGGGGTCGTTGGGGGTAGTACCCGAAAAGGCACTCCAACGCCCACAGAAGACATCGGCATTGATACGCATCATGTTCATGTAGCGTGCTTCGAGTTCGGCGTAGTTCTTCTGGTTGGGCATCACGATAGAGGTGAATACGCCGTACTTGGTAGCCGACTCGTTGATGTATTGAAGAGCCAGTTCGTACTCTTCGCGTCCGTATCCGCGTCCCGGGTCTCCGCCCATACCGGTACCCGTCTCAAAGAGGCACATGAAGTCCATACGGATAAAGTTGACTCCGAGTTCGCTATAGTATTTGAAGAAGCCGTCTATATACTCCTTGGTACCCGGGTGAGAAGGAACAATCCAATAGAATATGTCTCTCTCGCGTGCGGCATCGGGGTGCGCCACCTTGTCCTTGGCGGGGTCGTATAACAAGCTGCCAAGGCGGATGTTGGTGCCTTCGATGACGATGTTATCGTCCCCGTGCTTCCATAGCGGATTGTCGTACACACCGAGTTTGAGCCCATGGCTTTTGCAGAGAGAAACCAACTCTTTGAGTGAATACTCCCCATAGTGCGTCATGTAGCCCTGACTATTGTCCGACTGCACATTACGCATAGTCTGAAAGCCATCCGTTACAATCATGTCGTAGCCGTAAGGGAGAAGGTTCTCCGACACCCACTTGATGTTGGACTCCCATGTGGCTTTGGGCATATTGGTATTAGTACCTGCATGTTCCGCCTCGAAGCAGAACTCATAGACCGTCCAGTAGAGGGGTGCCTTGGCGTTGGTTTTAACGGGTTCTACGACAGGGTCGTCCTGAACTTGGTCAATGCTCCAGCCTGTATCAATCTTCTCGTCACAGGCGGTAAGGGTAAGTGCAGTCAGTGCTGCCAAACATATATTCATCGGTCGTATCATTGTTGCTCGAATTTAACGGTCATGTCCAAGACATTGATGGTGATTTTGTATTTGCCCGCAGCCGATACTCTCCACTTCTGGTCGGGTTGGTCGTTGGGCGTGTAGAGTATGGGCGTAGGCCGGTCGGAGACGGGCGTATCCACAGCCGGTGCTATGAAGAAGGCTCCCTCATAACTATTCGGGTTGAGCGGGAACTTGATTTCTCCTGCCGCCAAGTTGCCCGTCCATGTGAACGAGCCGTTGCTTGCGGTGACATCATAGGTCATTTGTTCCGAGAAAGGCGTATTCCAGCCATTGGGCGTGGCATCGCCACAGAGCCATATCTGCTTGTACGGCAGTTTGTCGAACTCTTCGTCACGGGTGAAGGACACCTGCGGCACAGACAGGTCAATGTTGACGGTGTACAGTCCGACAGCAGGCACAACCCATTTGATGTCGGGTTTTCCGTTCTTGGCAAAGGTCATGGAAGTGATGCCTTCCGCGGGTGTGCTTTCAGCCGGTGCCATCCAAAAGGCACCTTCATAACTACGGCGGTCCGGGTCCGGCTCACAGAGGAACTTGAGTTCTCCTGTGCTGAGGAGTCCGCTCCATGTGAGTGTATGTTCGGTGATGTTGGTCATAGCGATGGCATCACCGAGTACCCAACCATTGGCAGCCTCACCCAAGAGGAAGAGCGGTTCCGTCTCCGTGACAGTGAGTCCTTCGAGGTCGGCTTCGATAACATAGTATCCGGCATGGTGGATGGTGAGCGGTCGGGCTTCTTTGGTGTCCGAGTAGAGTAGCGTTTGTGCGGTAGCGCCCTGTCCGTAGGCTCCGGTAGAGTCGGAACGGGAGGTGAGGAAGAGCAGTTCACCTTCGGTGAGTGCGCCCGTCCATGTATAGGCATTGCGCGCCGGCACCTTGCTCATCTCAATGGCTACGGTGTAGTCGTCTCCGACAGAGGTGGCACTACCCACCATGTAAAGTACGGAGGCGTAGCCCATGACATCAAACGTAACCGTGCTGAGCATAGGTTTGACGTAGGTATCGAGTCCCTTGGGGTGCGCGATAATCTCCGCTTCGAGTGCCGTCCACGAGCCTGCCGCTATGCCCCAGCCTTCGAGAAGGTCGTTGATAGTCCCGTGCGTGAAACTGACAGTGTTGCCTCCGTCCATGAGCATGGGTGTGATAGAGGTGGCGAAACTATTGTCGGCAATGTCCATCTTGAAGTAGTATTCAAAGCCCGTGATGCCGTCTTTGAGTTCGGGAATATCCCACGAGAAAGTGACAGCGGTGTCCTTGCTCTGCGATTGGAGCAGCCGCAGCGAAGAGACAGAGGCACGAATGTGCAGTTCATCGTCGAGACGAGGAATGGTGTAGTGTTCGCTCTCGGGTTTGCAACCGAGCAGTGCGCCCGCTACAAGGAGAAGGAAAAATATACGTTGCTTCATATTGCTATATTTGCATCAATGTGGTGTAGAAAGGTTATTTCCAGTATGGCAGTTGTTGCAACTTGGGGTTGCGCTCTATCTGTCCTTGGTGAATGGGGAACCAATAGTACTGCTTGCGATAGACACGGGTCTGATAAGCAGTGAGTTGGAAGAAGGTAGCCTCGTCCTTACCGCTGAAGTTCATACCGTATTGGGGTCCGTTGAGTGTGGTTTCGGCTTCCTTCCAGCGACGAAGATCATCGTAGCGAAGTCCCTCACAGCACAGTTCGACCCTGCGTTCACGATGTATGACCTCGCGTAGCGCGTCTTGGGTCATATCGACATGGATAGCGGTAGTGGAGGTGGCACCTGCGGTATAGGGTCGTACTCCCGCGCGGGTACGCACCTTGTTGAGGTAGGTGAGTATCTCGGTGTTGCCAGGGTCACATTCGTTGAGTGCCTCGGCGTAGTTGAGATAGGCTTCCGCAAGGCGGTAGAGGACTCCCGGACGGTATTGGAAGTTGCCCTCTTTGACATTGGTCTTGGGGTGAATCTTCTTGCGTACAAGGTACCCATTCTGCGGTGCGTCGTGCGTATGCCCGTTGTCGGTGCCGCCATTGAAGAAGTTGAAAGTGCGGTCTTCCTGCGGGAAGTAAGCGTTGTGGAACGACACAGCCACATAGAAACGGGGCTCACGGTGGCAGTACATCTTATAGGTGTGCGGGTGGGTGATGGCTCCGCCATTGACTTCCTCGTCCCACGAAGTGGCATCGGAGGAGACAGACGCTTCCTCAAAGCCCGTGGACTCGTAGTGCGAGTCGGGGTCGGTGATAGGCAGTCCGTTCTCCATGAAGAACGCATCCACAAGGGACTGGGTAACGCCCCATCCGCCGGACCCTCCCGAAGCGAGCGGGGTACAGTGCTTCTCGTATTCGGTATAGTCGCAGCCACCTGCACGGGCAAAGAGTATCTCGGTGTTGCCCTCGTTGTATCGCTTGAGCAGTACGTTCTGCACGGACATGAAGGGGTCGATGTCACCGTTCTCGTTGGTCTCGACATAGAGTGTATGTCCTGCGGCTTCGGCTGTCTCGATGAGCAGGAGACAAGCATCGGCTGCCTTGCGCCACCGCTCGGGATCGTAGGTCTGAAAGAAGATTTCCTGTCCGCGGTCGTTGGTGTAGCCTGCGTAGTCGGTATTGCCATTGACCAGTGGCGATGCGGCATAGAGCAGCATACGGGCGCGTACCGCCAGCGCCATGACAGAGGTAGCCCGTCCGTACTTCTGCGCACTGTTGTACTTAGCCGGCAGGCGGTCTGCGACATCAAGAAGGACCGAGTCGCACCAGTCAATGACGGTGTAGTAGGGGGATTGCCCTATCTGCAACTCTTCCGCCGTGGCATCGGTGCTGTAGAGTACGCCCGGGGTGAAGGGAATGGCACCATAGGTATTGACAAGGAGCCAATAGTAGTAGGCGGTGAGGAACTCGCACTCCGCCTTCATGTACTCGACCTCCTGCGCACCGATTCCCTGGTCGGGCAGCGTGTGTACGTTGTCAATAAAGATTTGTGCCTCTCGGATACGCTGCGGGAGCGACGCCCAGTAGTTGCCGTCCCAGTCGCTGGTAGGCGTCCACTCGCCGAGGATAAAGGGAATGACTTTCCAGTTCCATTGCCGCCAGCGTTCAGAGGGAGTCATCTCGTCGCCGAGAATGTCCCAACCGAGGTAGCGTCCGTAGCCCATATACGGGTCGGGAATATCGGAATAGACGCCGGCAAGCCACCCCATGGTGCGGGTCTTGTCGTTGAAAACCATCTCAAGGGTGAGTTCGGTGTCCGGCTCTTTGTCCAAGAAACTGCACGATGCCACGGGAAGCAGCAGGAGAGCAGTAAGAATGGTATATATTGTTTTTTTCATAAACTGATGATTTTGTTTTGTTATCGTGTCAGTATGGATACGATATTCACTCGTTAATCACATACTAATCACATACTAATGTCATACACTTGACTCGATGGACCTCCCCTAACCCCTCCTTCAAAGGAGGGGGAACTCAGAACTCTGTATCTTTGACGACGCGGGACGCGTCGTCCCCATAAGGAAATCCAAAGCCGTTCTCATGGTTGCTATAGCATGATTAGAAACCTATTTCTATGCCGACCATGCCGGAACGCATAGCGGGGTAGCGGAGTCCGTCGTTGGTGGCGAGTTCGGGATCCCAGAGTTTGAATGACGAGAAACAGAAGAGGTTGTTGCCCGAAAGGGAGATACGGAACTTCTTGGCGTGCATCTTGTCAAGTGCCTTTTTGGGGAGCGAATAGCCGACTTCGATGGTCTTGAGACGGAGGAAAGACATGTCCTTCTTCCACCATGTGGAGGCGACATTGTTGTTGGTGTTGGTGGACTCGCTGAGGCGCGGCCAGAATACGTTCTGCGAGGGGTTGGACTCGGTCCAGCGGTCGTTGTAGTTGGTGAAGACGTTGCCGAGAACACCCTGTCCCGAGCCGGGGATGAAATAGTCGTTGCCGCCGATGATACGCCACGTGTCGCCCGTGCCTTGGAAGAAGATGTTGAAGTCGAAGCCCTTGTACTCAAGGTTTCCACCGAAGCCATAGACGATACGGGGGTCGTTGGTGCCGCCGATGTAGCCTTGGTCCTCGTCGGTGATTTTGCCATCACCGTTCATATCCACGTACTTGATGTCGCCCGGGCGGACTGTGGCTCCCAGTTGCGGGACAGGCAGCCCTGCGGCAAGATTGCCGTCGGCATCAAAGTCGTCGTCGGTGTAGAGCCCATCGGCAGTGTAGCCCCACAGGGTGTTGATAGACTGCCCCGTCCGGCTGCGGTGCGTGCCCTTGACGGCTTCGGGTTCATCGATTTCGAGGATGGTGTTCTTGGCATAGGTGAAAGTGCCGCGGAGAGCGATGTTGAGTCCGTTGCGGAACCGGTGGTTGTAGGTCATAGAGAGGTCCACACCGCGGTTGTCCACCTTGCCGTAATTGGCGTAGGGTGTGCTGATGAAGCCGACTTGCGAGGGGATAGTGTTGCGCTGCATGAAGATGTTGCTGCGCAGTTCCCGGAAGAAATCGACTTGGAGATCGAGGTCGTTGTATAGCCCGAGTTCGAAGCCGACATCGGCTTTGCGCGCGGTCTCCCACGTGAGGTTGGCGACACCTACTTCGCCCTCCCGGACACCCTGATAATACACATCGCCCGTGTAGCCCCAGTTGTAGCCGTTGGCGTTGCGGTTGATGGTGGTGATGTAGGCGAAACGTCGCGAGCCACCGATGTTGTCGTTGCCGACGAGACCGATAGAGCCACGGAGTTTGAGTTTGGAGAGGACGTCCCGTGCCTCTTCCATCCAGTGCTCCTCGGAGATGAGCCATCCGACAGCCCCCGATGGGAAGAAGCCATAGCGTTTGCCCTTGGCGAAGTTCTCGGAGCCGTTGTAGCCGAAGTTGAACTCCGCCACATAGCGCCGGTCGTAGGTGTAGGAGGCACGCCCTGCGATACCCTGGTTGCGGTAGGGCTGGTAGTCGCCGTTGTCATAGGAGCGGAGGTTGTAGAGGAAGAGGGCATCAACCGCGTGGCGGGAAGCGAAAGTGCGGTTGTAGGTGAGGGCCGCCTCGAAGTAGATGCTGTTGTTGCCATAGTCGGCATTGCTGCTATGGTCGAGGAATTCGGAGCCGTACTTGAGGATGGAATGTACGAGTTCACCCTCGTCGTTGCGGGACTTGGCGACACTGTAGTAGTCGGGGGTCTTGCCGCGGGTCATATAGGTCTGCGAGAAATAGTCGAAAGAGAACGTGGCTTTGGCTTTGAGTCCCGGGGTGATGAACTTGAGGTCCTGCTCGATAGCAAAGAGGGACTCGAGTTTGCCGGCGGTGCTGCGGTAGTAGCCATTCTGCGTACTCATAGCCCACGGGTTGTAGCGATTGGCAGACGCAAGGGGGATGGTGCCGTCGGAATAGACTGCGGGGTGGACGAAAGGCGGTGTCTCGAAGGCTTTGGCAAAGACCTCGTCGGTGGAGGAATTGGACTTGCGGAGCATCTGCAAGTAGCCACCGATATTGAAGCGCAGGATGGTGGTCTTGGTGATGTCCAAGTCCACGTTGGCGCGGAGGTTGAAGCGATTGAGTTTGGAGCCTGTGTCGTAGGGCAGCGTCTCATCGACAGCCATGATGCCCTTCTCGTGATAGTAGGAACCCGTGAGGGCATAACGCAGCCGCTCGGAGCCGCCGGAGACGGAGAGGTTGGCGCGTGTGGAGTAGGCTACGTCGTTGGTGATGGCGTCCACCCAATCGACATCGGGGTAGAGGTCGCGGTCGTAGCCGTAGTAGGTCTTGAGGATTTGGTCTTTGGTGAAGAGACGCTTGTTGGGGTCGGACTGGAGGTTGTTGAGCAGGTCCATATACTCCGCCGCGCCGATGAACTGCGGCAGTTTGGTGGGCGTGGAGACGGATTGCTCGAGACGCAGAGAGATAGCGGGCGGTGCTACACTGCCCCGTTTGGTGTTGATGAGAATGACCCCGTTGGCACCACGCACACCGTACATAGCCGAAGCCGAGGCATCTTTGAGGACAGAGAACGCCTCAATCTCTGCGGGGTCGATGTCGTTGAGTGAACGCTCGACACCATCCACGAGGACCAGCGGGGAGGTGTTGCCCGAGAATGAGGCAATACCGCGAATCCAGAAGTCGGAGTTGTCGTAGCCCGGTTCGCCCGAAGGCTGCACAGCAATGACACCCGCCAGTTGACCGGCGAGGTTGTTGCTCATAGAGCGTGTGGAGCCGACCTGCAGTTGTGCTGGTTCGATGGTCTGGATAGAGCCGATGACAGAGAGTTTCTTCTGGTTGCCATAGCCGACCACAACCACTTCGTCGAGAACCTCGGTGTCGTCTTCCATAGTGACGAAGAAACTGATGTCGCTACCGACCGTGATGGTTTGGGTCTTGTAGCCGACGTAACTGATGTCGAGTTTGGATTGCTTGTCCGGCACGTCCAGGTAGAAGTGCCCGTCCATGTCGGTGATGGTACCGAGGTTGGTTCCCTCGACCATAACGGTAACGCCGATGAGGGGTTCACGCTGCTTGTCCACCACCGTGCCGCTGATGCGGATGTTGCCGTCCGCCATAAGAGAAAGCGGCAGGAACAGGTATAGCACCAAGAGGGCATACGGTATAAATCGTATGGCGCGCATAAGAATTAGGTATTATAAGTTTGATATTGAATACTAGGTAGGATATGGAGAAATGGGGCTGAAAATACCCCATTTCTCCTGACGACGCGAGCCGCGCCGTCTTCCATAATTTACTGACGACGACCTGTCAAGTCGTAGAGAGCATCGCCGCGAAGGATATAGACCTGTCCGTTGCGGATGACCTTGGTGGGCTGCGGGTACTGACCTACGGTAATGACATCGGTAGGAGTGGCACCGGTGACGGTGAGGGTCATTGTCTTGAGGTTGAGAGTGAGCGAATACTTGCTGGCAGTGGTAACAAGGAACTGATAGTCAATAGTATAACCATTAATAACCTGTACGGGTAGGCTACCGCCTGTCGTTAATTTGACATCATCTGCTGTTGCGCCAAAAGTATCGGAGTTCCAATCCCACCATTTGCCACAGAATTTGAGTTTGCCTGCAGCGAGGTCGCCGGACCATGTCCAAACACTATCCTGCGTAGCGTCGAGGGTCATCTCTATAGCATTATCATCGAAATTATAACCACCGGTAGCCTCGCCAATCATCCACATAGTAGTGAGTACTTTGACAGGAGCCGTAGCAGGTGTGAGCGTCATCTTGCCTGCGGGAATATCGAGTTGTGCTTCGAAATAGGTGTCTGCGGTGAACGCGGTGTGGTATTTGGGGTCGCCCGATGTGGCTTTAACAAGAGAGTATTCGCCGCTTGCTTTCACCTCTTCGCCATCGTTCTGAGGACCGTACTGA
>DLLA01000155.1:0-133 GCA_002479035.1 Bacteroidales bacterium UBA7574
GGCACTTTGTCAAGACAGGAAAGCAATAAATATACAAATACCTTTACCACGCCTTCCGGCGGTTCTCACACCCATATCGTTCCGCTCAAGGCGCGTGGTGCTGGCGCGGCTCACGAGAACCGTCCGCCGTTCA
>DLLA01000155.1:260-2533 GCA_002479035.1 Bacteroidales bacterium UBA7574
AAAGCCAGTTTGCCGCATGGATAGACTCCTATTGGCACAAGTCCGACAGCATACCCATGTCCTCCATTGACGGACTCAATGACGCGCTCAACGACCATACCATCATCGCTGATGACACGCTGGACACCACCTCTACCAACCCCATACAAAATGCTCCTGTGGCTACCGCTCTGGAGGGTAAATCCGATCTCGGCCACACCCACACCCCTGCCGACATCACGGGGCTCGAAACCGCCCTCGAGGAAGCCACTACCAACAAGATGAACCGCGACGGCTCCAACTACCAAGGCAGCCTCTCCCTCGTCTCGCCCGCAATCACAAGTCAATGGACTGTCCGCAAACAGGACGGCACCCTCGTCGCCACCAAGACCGACAACGCCATTTCCCTCGAGAACGGTGCCAAGGCGGACTACAGCGGCACATTCCAACACCCTGCTGCCGACACTACCCACAAAGCCCCAACGCGCTGCGACGGCTCTTTCGGTACGGCACTTCCCGCACCTGCCACACCCTCTGCCACGCTCACCAAAGCAGGGCTCACCACCTCCACTTCTCTCACAGTCAATCTCTATGCCGACAAGAGCGGTCTCGAAGTCTCCGGCGGCAAAGTTATCAAAGCCACAGGCGAAGACAAGACCTCCGCCACCGCCTCCGTCTCTTTCTACCACCGCCGTTACTGGGGAGTCTCCGCCGATGCCGGTGCCGACATCACAACCCTCACCTCCGAACTCTCCAACGCCCGTGCCAAATCAATCACTTTCGACTGTTCAGGCGGACGCTATTTCTACTATGCCTACCCCAAAGCCCTCGGCACTGCCGCGTGGAAAGTCGGCGGCTTCGATGTCTCCGACAACGTCCTCACGGAAACCACCGTCACCAACGAATACGGTCTCGCCGTTACCTACTATGTCTATCGTAGCAAGAACCTGCTGACCGACCCGAGTGTAAACGCAGTAATATCCTAAGACTATGGCAAAGAAACTATCAGGTATCAACATCATCACCGGCATTGTGCCGGGCACGGACGAGGACACCTTCCCCACCCACCATTCCCAATACGGTCGCGGCGGCTGGCACGAAGTCTCCGCTCCCGCCGACCTCGATACAATCCCCGAACCCCGCCGCACCGAAGGTATGGCTGTCCGGGTTACAACATTGGAAGAGACCTACATCTACACCAAGAAGCCCGACGGCTCGTTCTATTGGAAAAAGGACTCCGTTCTCGTCGATGACACCCTCTCCGCCACCTCCGCCAACCCTATCAGTAACAAAACGGTCGCTACGGCTCTCCAAGCCCTCACGGCAAAAGTCGGCATACACACCTACACCCTCGATTTCGGTACGGGCGGCGAACTGATACAGGATGCCAATATGCTCGGTGCCGTCACCATTACCCGTATCCTCACGCGCAACGTGGCTCGCCTCTTCCTGACCAACAGCCAAGGTGTCCGCCAAGAAATATCCCTCACCGGCACACTTTCCATCGCCGTTCCTGCCGATGACATCCTCACATGGGAAATCACCCGCGCCAACGACGAGGAATTAGCCTGCGTCGGCATTAAATGCGAATTAACCGCCGATTAACTGACAATTAAACCTCATATAGTATGACCATTCAACTGAAAGACGGTGTCTATTGGGACACCGCAGCCGCCCGCCAATCCGCCGAAGCCTATGCGTGGATGCGCGAAGAGAACCTGTCTCGTTTGGGGATGTCCCCCTCTGACGAGGGTATGCACACCCCCGAGATGGACAAGTACAAACGCCCTGTCCGCTGGGTGATAGAGCACGGGCATTGCACCGTAACCGTCATCCGCGAGTATGTCGAACCTAACAGCCCCTCATGGGCTATGAAACGTGACCTTATAGTAGTAACCCCTAAATCCGAATAATCAATGAATTCCCGACTTCTTCGCTGGCGCATTGCACCGAGTGGCACCGAGGGCACCACCACAGTCTATGTCCACAGCCGTTTCGGCTCCGACCTCTATGGCGACGGCACCCGTGCTAATCCTTACCAGTCTCTCGGCAAGGCATATCGCGCCAAATCGACCAAACCCACATCAATCATCTGCATCGGTCGTTTCTCCGAAATGCTGGCAGACGGCAACCATGCCTGCCATATTTCCGGCGACTATTATGGTGCCGCCACTTTCGACGGCGCAGGGTATTATGTCTTGTATGGCTTCGGCCATAGCCGTCTAATCATTACCAACACGGGCGTCGGAACGTATGACCTCGCCGTGTGGACCGGCTCCGAGGCGTTGGCTGGT
>DLLA01000155.1:2638-6917 GCA_002479035.1 Bacteroidales bacterium UBA7574
TCGCCGGCTCGTCTGTCCTGATGGACAGAACGAGCCTATACTTAGGCTGCATAGGCGGCTCTACCGCCGTTAAATATGTCGGCGTAAGCCGACCGCGACATAATGGGGTATATCGCCTTTGGCTCGGTGGAAATCAAAGTGATGTGGTTCTGTCGCATTGCACTGTGTATGATTGTGTGATAGAAGACCGCAGAAAGTCTTTTGATGCCTCTCGTACGAAAACGGTAGTGTCAACCATTTTCAGCAAGTTCGCCCTGATAGCCAATGATGTACGTATCAATTACACGGGGTGTCTTTTCGCCGCGGATGCCAAATGGTACTACCTGACCGCAGAAAATGGCAATGCCGGAACGGCTACGGAACTGGCTGTTACAGGTACTACCAGTGCAGAGCGGCAAGCGTCTCTCCTTGCTGCCCTCAATGAAAAATATGAGGAAAACAATGTGGCGACGGCATCACGCTATGTACCCGCGTTCAGCAGTTGTCTGTTTTCCACCCAAACGGCGGCAGAGATTTTCAACAACCCCGACAAACAGGACTTTACCTTGCGTCCCGACGGCGATGGTGTCATCAACGATTCCACGTACTACGGTGCTTTTCCGCCTGCCTTGAACGTACCTATTATGTCCGATAGTACAGGTGTGGCAGGTACATGGGACGAACTGACCGCAAGCGGCTGTATTGCCGTAGAAAACAATGCTATCTGTATTGATGAAACGTCCGAAAGTATGTCCGGGGAGATACTGAGTAAAATTGTAACTATCAACCCCGCCAAGTATCAGCTCAACGGTATCTTTGCGAATGTTATGGATAAATTCACGGACTACTATTCCTACCTCAACCGTGAGAATATCTTTGCTGCCAAGTACAAGGCTGGCGATACCCTGCCCATAGGCAAATACATCGCCAAAGGGTCTGTTACCTACAATGGTACGACCTATTCCGACGGGGCTGCCGTGGTGGTGTCTGCCGACTCGACCACTTTCACTGCTGTAACGGATAATGCCTGTCTCCAAACCAATAATGCCTACGCAGCAGGGGACATTCTGCCGATTGGACGGTATTATGTCAAAGGGGCTGTTATTTACCAAGAAACCAACATTTCCAACAACTCAATCTTGGTGGTTTCGGAAAATAATACTACCTTTGCAGACGATAATTACACTTCTACGCTCTTCGCCATAGAGCAACCCAACAGGCAAGATGTCATTTATTGCCGTTGCCGTTCTACAGTCTATGTCAAAATCAAAGCCACCGACGGCTTGCAGCGTGGAGGCATATACCTTAATATCGGTACCAAGAACATCACCTATCACGGACGCACATACAAACCGGGTGAAAGTTTCGTGGCAAAATACACCGGCGAGACCTTTAACTGTTCCGACGATGCCGATTATGAAGTGGGAATTATGTTTGATGACACACGTGTACCCACAAGCGAGTGGGTTCCTGCGCAGATGTTCGGCGAGTACTTTGTTATGAAGCAATCCGGGGCTATCCGTTTGGACAGTGATGGTGTTCCTGTCAGTTCCGGCAACTACCGGTCTTTCCTGACCACGGCCAACGGAGGGTATTCCGACCAACTGCGCAAAACTATCATCAATCAGAAGTACGTACAATTTGCAATCTTTATGAACAGGTATGACCATCTTGTTTAGTTCATATTCTGCCCAGCGGATTGCGGTTGAACGGGCAACCGGGGACGATTGTCTCGTCAGGTCTTTTTCCGCACAACAGGTCGGTGTGGACAAGGCTGACGGCGACAAAATCCTCACCGAAGTTTTCTCTGCCAAACGCATTGGTGTGGAGAGAACCACCGGTGAAGATACGCTTCTCCGCTCTTGCTCGGTGTCAAAGGCAGGCTACGACATTACGGGGACGCCCGTTGCTGTACCTGACATCAAAACGAATATCATACGAGTAAAATGATATGAAGTACGTGGAACTTGGCGGCTCCGAGGCGTTGGCTGGTGTCGGTCGTGCTAACAATGCGGGCAACGTGGGCAATGCGAACAACGTGCACGGGATCGCCGGCTCAAATACTTTTCAATCTTGCGGGTTCCACGGACTTTGCCGCTGTCAAACCGAAACGGCAAAACATAAACAACGGTAATCTTGTGAGTAGGGCAACCGAAAATTGGTAAGAAAAAGCAGACCGTATGAAAAGGCATGGCAATCTATGGCACCAAGTATGCGACCGCGCTAACATAGAGGCGGCGGCAGACGCAGCACTGAAGGGCAAGACAATGACACGGGAACGGCAGCGGTTCATCGCTGACAGGCAGCACCTGTTGGACGAACTGCAAGCCTCCTTGGTCAATGAGACATACCTTTTCAATCCGCTCAAATCGTTCACTGTTTATGAGCCGAAAGAACGGGTGATACACCACCCGCCTTTCTATCCCGACAAGATCCTGCACCACTGTGTGATGAACGTTGTAAAGCCGGTAATCATGGAGAAATTAACGGCGGACGCATACGGAAGTATCAAGGGCAGAGGTGTTACTATGGCGGTCGATAAACTGAAACGGGTACTGGCCAATCACCCGCAATGGTATTTTCTCCAAATCGACTGTAAGAAGTTCTATCCCTCCATCGACCACGATGTTTGCAAACAGGCAGTCCGCAGGGCTATCAAATGCCCAAAGACCCTCAAGATGTTGGACGCTATCATCGACATCCACCCGCAAGGGCTGGCTATAGGTGTCTATCCGTCCCAATATCTTGCCAATCTCGTGATGGCTAAAATCGACCATTGGGCGAAAGAAATACTCCGCGCAGAGTACTACTTTCGCTATATGGACGACATTGTTATGGTGGTACCCGACAAGGAAACGGCAAAAGAAGCCTTGGAGCGTATCACAGTCGAGTTGGGCAACCTACACCTTACGGTGAAGAACAACTGGCGCATTGCCCCCGTTTCCTATGGCATTGACTTCATAGGATACAAGTTCTTCCCTACGCATACGCAACTGAGAAAGCGCATCAAGGTGAATATGCAGCGCAGAGTGCGGCAACTGAACAAACAGGGGGTAAGCGATGGGGTGTTCAAGCAGCAACTGGCAAGCCATTTCGGATGGTGTATCCATGGCGACTGCCGGAATCTGCTTCGTACTACGCTGAAAGAAAAAATATACTTATTCGAGCATAATATGGAATTCAAGAGACTTTCAGAAATCAGGGAAGAGCAAAACTGGTTCGGACTTTCCAAGGACAAACGTGTCAGTATCAAAGACCTGTTTGGTAAGGACATCGTTTTCTTTGAGTACCTCACTGCCACGATACGCGGTGAGGAAAAGGTCGTAGTCAAATTTGCCTATCCCGACAAACCTGAAGACTACCGCATGTTTATCACAAGAAGTGATGTGATGAAAGCCCGCTTGGAACGCGACAAGGACGTTATGCCCTTTATCGCCACTATCAAGCAGGTAAAGAATTACACCGCCTACGAATAAGAACCGCTGCCACGAGGGCACAAAAAATCGCCCTCGGCTGTATGGAATAGCTCTCTGACCTTCTATTCCGCACATTTACAAGCGACCAGACCGCTACCGAGGACGACAAACGTCTCTTCAGCGGTCTGGTCGCTTCTTTTGCCACTCCTGCCAAAGAAAGGCAGGTGTAGCCTGTTATGTGCCTACACGCAAGGTGTAGAATGTCAGGGAGGTTGCAAAGGTACTACATTTTTTTCAAACAAACAAGCCTAAAGGCGGTTTCCCTGCAAAATGATTGCAGTACCGCCCGAAACAACAGACAACATCATGACAAAAATTTATACCCAAGCCCCGCTCCCGTTTATGGGGCAGAAACGCCGTTGGAACGACGCTTTCAAAACCGCACTCCGCAACGAGTTCGGCGATTGCACCACTTTCGTTGACCTCTTTGGCGGCAGCGGTCTGCTATCCCATTTCACGCACACCGTCCGCCCCGACGCCAGCGTCATTTACAATGATTTCGACAACTACACCGGGCGCCTTGCGGCTATCCCTGCCACCAACGCCCTCCTTGCAGAACTGCGCACTATTCTCCACGACTACCCGCGCAACAAGCGCATCGTCGAGCCGTATCGCACCCGCGTGCTGGAAACGATAGCCCGCTATGACCGCACAGGCTACGTGGACTATATTTCCCTCTCGGCTTCTATCCTTTTCAGCAGCAACTACGTGACGAACCTTGCCGCACTCCGCAAAGAGCATCTCTACAACACCGTCCGCCTCAATGATTTCAATGCCGACGGCTACCTCGACGGGCTTACCGTCACCCGCAAGGACTACCGCGA
>DLLA01000176.1:0-16074 GCA_002479035.1 Bacteroidales bacterium UBA7574
TGCCCGACAAGGCCATCGACCTGATGGACGAGGCCGCCAGCCGGGTGCGGATGGAGCAGGAGGAGCCCTCCGAGGAGCTCAAGAGTCTGGAGGAAAAGCTCAACACCATTGCCGCAGACAAGGAAGCCGCCATCGCCGCTCAGGACTTTGAAAAGGCCGCCCAGCTTCGGGATACCGAGAAGGAGTATAAGAAGCAGCTGGATGCTGAGCGCGATAAGCGCCGCAAGAGCAATCAGGCGCACCGGGATGTGACCGAGGAGGACATTGCCGCTGTGGTGTCCGGCTGGACCGGTGTCCCTGTGACACGCCTCACCGAGGACGAAAGCCAGCGCCTGCTGCACATGGAGGAGACGCTGCACAAGCGCGTAGTGGGGCAGGACGAGGCGGTAAAGGCCGTGGCCCGTGCCATTCGCCGCGGTCGTGTGGGCCTGAAGGACCCCAAGCGTCCCATCGGCAGCTTCCTGTTCCTCGGTCCCACCGGCGTGGGCAAGACCGAGCTGACCAAGGCGCTGGCCGAACTGCTCTTCGGCGATCCGGGCGCGATGATCCGGGTCGATATGTCCGAATATATGGAAAAGCACAGCGTATCCAAGCTCATCGGTTCGCCGCCGGGCTATGTCGGCTATGAGGAGGGCGGACAGCTCACTGAAGCGGTGCGCAGGAAGCCTTATTGTGTGCTACTTTTTGATGAAATCGAAAAGGCACACCCTGATGTCTTCAATGTCCTCTTGCAAGTACTGGACGATGGTCGTCTTACTGACAACAAAGGGCGGACGGTTAATTTCAAGAACACCTTGATTATCTTCACCTCCAACCTCGGTTCGCAACTCATTCGAGACAACGAAGAGAAAGGTATCGATCAGGACACTACCAAGAAACAGGTAATGGAGTTGCTGCGTCAGACCATACGTCCCGAGTTCTTGAACCGTATTGATGAAATCATTATGTTCAAGCCGCTCAACGAGAAGGAGATACGCGAGATTGTGGGCTTGCAGATTGAGGGTATCCACAAGATGTTGCTTAAGAACGGTGTAGACTTGCGCGTAACCGACGATGCTATCGACTATATCGCCCGCGAGGGCTACGACCCGCAGTTCGGTGCACGACCTGTCAAGCGTGCTTTGCAACGGCTCGTACTCAACGAACTCAGCAAGCAAATCATCGCTGGCAAGGTGGACAACCATCGCCCCGTCATCGTCGAACTCCGCGACGGCGAGTTGCACTTCAAGAACTAAAGACCTCCCCAACCCCTCCAGAGGAGGGGCTTGCAGAGTGAGTGAGGAAAAAGAGACTGCCTAATATATTATTAGGTGGTCTTTTTTTGTTGTTCCATATTATAGAATAGACGAAATGTAGTTTGTGATGTACCCTTGTAACCCGCGACAGACCCGCGATAGACCCGCGATAAACCCGCGACTCTTTACCAACTAATTCTGCAAACAGATGCTATCCGCAGGGTAAGGTCATGGAAAGCCAGGGCATATTCTTAATGTTTGCTTATTTCGCAGATAAAGTGTAACTTTGCAGCAGAAAATGTTATACAATGAAGACAGGTCTTGTTTTGGAAGGCGGCGGTATGCGCGGGATATATACGTGCGGGGTGTTGGATGTGATGATGGACAAAGGTTTTGAACCCGATGTGCTGTGCGGTACCTCCGCAGGGGCTTTGTTCGGTGTCAACCTGCCCTCCAAACAACGGGGCAGAGCCTTTGACTACAACTACCGCTATTGTGACAACCCGAACTATGTCTCCATCCGCTCGCTCATTCGCACGGGCAATATGGTGAATGTGGATTTCTCCTACCGCCGTATTCCCCACGAACTTGCACCCTTCGACGAGGTGGCATACGAGGCATCCAAGACTACGGTCTTTGCCACGGTGACCAATGTCCGCACAGGCAAAGCCGAATACAAGCGGATAAACAACTGTCTCAAACAGATGGATTGGCTCCGTGCATCGGGGACGCTGCCATTTGTCTCACGCCCTGTACATATTGACGGCAACGAGTATCTGGACGGCGGGCTGGTGGATAATATCCCATTGGACAAGGCTTTTGAGGAGGGCTGCGACAAAGTGATAGTGGTGCTGACGCGCCCGATAGAGTTCCGCCTCAACGAACATATGTATTGGCTCAGCAAGATATTCTACCCTCGGGATAAGAACCTGCAGCAGGCTCTTCGTGTGCGTAGCAGCAATTACAACAAACGTATGCAGCAGGTACGCCGGCTGAAAGAAGAGGGCAAGATATTTGTTTTCTCACCCGAAACGCTATTGCCGGTGCGCCGATTGGAGCGCAATCCTCTTCACTTGAAGCAGGTCTATCATCTTGGTCTCCGTGATGCCACACGCGAATGGGGGCAATTAGAGGCTTATCTTCAAGGGAAATGATATCCTGCACTTTTGCATAAATAGCAACTGCCCGACACATGTCAGGCAGTCGTTATGATTACTCCTCTTAGTGGGGCTCCTTTCAGCCAAATGGTGTGATAGGTGTGCTCTTTTGAGGGGGAGGGGTTGCTTACTTCTTCTCGTTCATGTGAATGCGGGCTTTGAGTTCCCACGTGCGGATGCGGTCCTTGTAGAAGTTGTTGTTGTTCATGGCGATGAGGTCGCAGTTGGCGTCGGAGTTGTCGTCCCAACGGCGGCAGTTGTACACTACATCGTAGATACGACCAATCTGATACTCGCGGCTCACGCGCAAGCCTACCGCATAGTCTTCTCCGTATTTTGTAGTCGGGAAGTTAATCTGGCGCAACATCGGGGTGTAGAAGCCACGCGGAGCACCGAGTCCGTTGATACGTAGTGCGTTGTTGCGTCCGTTGTCGGGCGTCCACTCGCGGTGGTCGATAATGCCAGGAGGCAGAATGTTGCCGTCGAAGTCGGTCATGCGATAGGTACCTACCACCATAGCGCAGTCCTGCTCGTGGAAAGCGTCAATGAACTTCTGCACGGTGTTCTCGTCATAGTACGTGTCGTCGGAGTCCAACTGAATGGCAAAGCGTCCGCATTTGGGGTGGTGGAGAGCCACATTCCAGTTGCCGCCGATGGCATGCCATGTCTTGTCCTGTGCGATGTAGATGAGGTTGTCGTGTCCTTCAGCCACGATGCTCTTGATGACATCCACGGTGCCGTCCTCCGAGTTGTCGTCCACCACGATGACATTGTACTTGTACGGTGCGTTCACCTTCTGCGAAAGGGCACTGCGGATAGCGGTACCGATAGTGCGGACACGGTTCTTGCAGGGGATAACCACCGAAGCCTCATACTCGAAGCCGCCGCCGGTGAGGTCAATATCTTTGAAGCCCGGAGCCAGATAGCCGTTGATGTCCTTGAGGTGCTGGGTAACAGCCTGTTCCATCTCTATCTGCACACCGCGGTTCTTCGGGTCCACGTAGTCGAACAACTTCTCGCCCGACTTGCGGGTGTCGAGTTCCACATCATAGTACAGGTACTCGTTGATATGCTCCAGCGCACCCTTTTGGCTGACCTTGAGACGCAGGTCGTAGAGACCGGCAAACTGATAGGTAACGTCCATGCGAGACACTGCCTCTTTGAGGGCGGAAGTGCGGTAGAAGAGTACCGAGCCGAAGTCGAAGTCATCGCGCAAAGCACCTAACTGATAGTCGATTACAGGCGCATTGGTGCGTACGTCACCCGTCTGGTTGAAGTGGTCGGAATACACCATCGCCGCCTGCGTGTCCTCCATCAGTGCCTCCATACGCTCGAGTGCGAACAGCACAAACGAGAGGGTGGTGTACTTGGTGTAGATAAGCGTGTAGGGCGTGGTGGCATGCTCTGCGATAAAGCGTATGTTGTCGGTGCTACGCATATCGCCACGCAAGTAGTGGATGTCGCCTACGAGGGGTTGTGCCTCAAGGTTGGCAACGGTTGTCTTAACTTGTTCCTCGGATTGGAACGGAATAAAGCAAGTGATATTCTTCATTGTTCTATTATATTAATAAGGTCTTGCGGGCATTACGCAACCGCAAGACCTTGGTTTTTTATTACAAAATATGATACTGCACAAACGCCTCGATGGCTTCGTAGTTCGCCAAGCCCAACTGCGCATAGAGTTCGGCGGTAGCGTGGTTGCGGTCTTCGGCGCGTTGCCAGAACAGACGCTCGTCGTTGCCCATGAACGGTGCCGACTCCATCTGACTCTGGTGCTTGAGGATGGTGTTGCGCTTGAATCGCAGTTCCTCAGGCGACATAGGCACAGCCATCTCGATGAGGTCCACCTCCCATTCCATCCATGCACCGCGGTACATCCATATGCGGCAGTCTTTCAGCCACTCGTCCCAAGCCTCGGTGTGCTTCAGTTCGTCCAGAGCAGCCAGTACGGCATCCAGACATACACGGTGTGTGCCGTGCGGGTCGGCCAGGTCGCCGGCAGCGAATATCTCCTGCGGCTTCACCTCAAGCAGCACCTTCTTCACGATGTCTATGTCGGCTTGTGTGAGCGGTCCTTTCTTGATAGTACCGGTCTCGTAGAACGGCAGGTTGAGGAAATGGATATGGTCGGTGGGCAGTCCCATATGGCGGCATGCTGCGGTAGCCTCGCCGCGGCGGATAAGTGCCTTGACATTCAGGATTTCGCGGCTGTCCTGGTCGCCCACTTTCTCGTTGTGGAAGAAGTGCATATACTCGTCGTACTTCTTGTCAATCACCTTGTCCTCGGGCAGGTGCATCAGTTTGTAGCCCTTCATAAAGTCCATGAAGCGTACCACTTCGTCGTCGCAAACGGCTATGCAACCGCTGGTCTCGTAGGCGATATGCACGTTGTGCCCCTGTTTGATAAGGCGCGCAAAGGTGCCGCCCATCGATATGACGTCGTCATCGGGGTGCGGGGAAAAGATAAGCACGTCCTTCGGATAGGGTTTTGCACGCTCGGGACGGTTGCTGTCATCGGCATTGGGTTTGCCGCCGGGCCAGCCGGTGATGGTATGCTGCAGGTCGTTGAATACCTTGATGTTGCAGTTGTATGCCGAGGTGTAGAGCGTGATGAGTTCGCTCAGCCCGTGGTCGTTGTAGTCCTTGTTGGTCAGTTTGAGGATAGGCTTGTGTGTCTCTGCACACAGCCATACCACGGCACGGCGCACCAGTTGGTCGTTCCACTCGCAGTTCGTAACTTCCCATGGGTGGTAGATACGCGTCAGTTGGTTGGCTGCTCCGAGGTCGAGAACCACTTGCGCGTTCTTGTGCAACTGCAGGAACGATGCGGGGCAGGCGGTGGAATACGGCACCTCAATCGCCTCGCGTACTATCGAAGCCTTGTGCTCGCCCCATGCCACCATCATTATCTCGCGCGCCTGCATGATAGTGTCAATACCCATCGTTACCGCGCTCACCGGTACCAACTCCGTATTACCGAAAATCACTTTCGCGTCCTCGCGGGAGTTATTGTCCAGAATGACGAGTCGGGTAGGGGAGTTCAACGGGGTACCGGGCTCATTGAATGCGATGTTGCCCGAGCGGCCGATACCCAACAATTGGAAGTCAATACCACCCTCCTCTGCAATCGTTTTCTCATAGGTCTGGCAGAAGTCAATGATGTCCTCCTTCTTCAGGTCAAACGGCACCGTATGGATGTTCTCTTCCTTCACGTCCACATGGTCGAGCAACTGGCTGCGGATAAGTGCCATATTGCCCTCTGTCGGACTTGGCAACGGATAGTACTCGTAGGCATTGAAGACCACCACATTGGCAAAACTCAGCCCCTCCTCTTTGTGCATGCGAACCAACTCTGCGAAGATGTCGCGCGTGGAACGACCTGCTACTAAGGATATTACGAATTTCTTACCCTCTTTCTGACGATTGCGAATCAACTCCGCAATATGCGTTGCTACATAGTGCGTACCCTCGTGCGCAGTTTCATAGATGTTGGTGTGTACATGCTCCATACGCGTTACGAGCGACAACTCGTAAGCATTTGCAGGACGGTACAATTTCTCCTCGACATGGCTCAGGGAAATTTGCTGACTTAGGTTATTTCTCATATCACAATTTGTTTAAGAGTTTGCATACTTTTCCGACTGCAAAAGTACTACTTTTTGTATTTTCCTGCAAACGGTTGCAGAACTTTCCTGCAAAAAAGCACTTTTTATATGTTGTGCAACATGTATTCGGGGGTTATGCTTGCGCGTATCGTAGATAAGTGGTAACTTTGCGGGCTGTTAAAGCAGAACAAACGTTTGTTTTTTGCTCCAAAGCAGTATGTTGCAGATATAAAACGAGAATAGACATGATACTAATTGCAGATTCGGGTTCTACCAAGACCCATTGGTGTTTGATGACTGCCTCGGGGCAGAGCAGCGAGTTCTTTATGGACGGTATCAACCCGTTCTATCAGACCGCCGATGCTATCAAGAACAGTGTGAGCAACCAGCTCCTTCCGCAGATGTCGCACCTGATGTGGGCGGGCAAAATCACCCATATCTATTTCTACGGCGCAGGTTGCACGCCCGAGAAGATACCCGTATTGAAATCCGCGTTGGAGGGCATCTTCAAGTCGGCTGTGGTGGAGGTGTACTCCGACATGGTAGGCGCGGCATGCGGCCTGCTCGGGCACGGCGAAGGTGTGGCGTGCATCCTCGGTACGGGGGCTAACTCTTGCTTGTGGAACGGCAAGGAAATCGTGAAGAACGTACCTGCACTCGGCTTCATCCTTGGTGACGAAGGCAGTGGCGCCGTGCTCGGCAAACGTCTCGTGGCAGACCTCCTCAAGAACCAACTCAACGACGAACTCAAGGACAAGTTCCTCACCCAATACGGCATCACGGCGGCGGACATCATCGAGAACGTATATCGCAAGCCTTTCCCCAACCGCTACTTGGCATCGCTCAGCAAGTTCTGCGCCGAGAATATCGACAACCCGCTGATTTACAAGTTGGTATATGACCACTTTGACTACTTTGCCAAGCGTATCCTGACCCAATATCCCGCCCTGCCGGTCGGCTTCATCGGCTCTATCGCGTACTATTATCAGGACGTGCTGAAGAAGGTACTGGCGGACAATGGCTTCTCGGTAGCCCAAATCTTGCAAAGTCCTATGGAGGGTCTCAAGGAGTACCACAAGAACGACATCGTGCCCACGCAGGAATAAGGTGCAGGATATAAATAGGTGTGCTGTGCATATTAACTATTAATTATTACTTATTACTCAAAGTGGATATGCTACGCATATTAACTATTAACCATTAACTATTACTTAATAAGCCGTGTTTGTAAAAATCACCGAACAACCCTCTCTGCACGACCACCTGGACGAGAAACCTGTGGGTGAACTGCTGCGGGAGATGAACGAGGAGGACCAGAAGGTGGCGCTTGCCGTCCGTGATGTCATTCCTCAGATAGAGAAACTGGTCGAAGGTATCGTGCCGCGCATGAAGCAGGGCGGACGTATCTTCTACATGGGCGCAGGCACCAGCGGCCGTCTCGGTGTGCTGGACGCCAGCGAGATACCGCCTACCTTTGGTATGCCCAACACCTATGTGATTGGTCTCATCGCGGGTGGCGACACTGCCCTCCGCAACCCTGTGGAGAAAGCCGAAGACGACCCTGAAAAGTCGTGGCAGGAACTGCAGGAGCACCACATCACCCCCCTCGACACCGTCATTGGCATCGCGGCTTCGGGCACCACACCTTATGTAATAGGTGCGTTAGAGCATGCGCGCGCATTCGGGTGCCTCACGGCATCTATCTCGTGCAACCCCGATTCGCCGGTGGCGCACGCTGCGGAGATTGCCATCGAACCTATCGTAGGCCCCGAGTTCGTGACCGGCTCCACGCGCCTCAAGTCGGGCACCGCACAGAAACTCATCTGCAATATGATTACCACCACCACCATGATTAAGTTGGGTCGTGTCAAGGGCAACAAGATGGTCAATATGCAGTTGAGCAACAAGAAACTCGTGGACCGCGGCACCCGCATGCTGGTCGAGGAACTGGGTCTGGACTACGACAAGGCGCAGCATCTCCTCCTCCTTCACGGCAGCGTGAAGAAGGCGATGGACGCCTACCGCGGAGAGTAAGAAATACCCCCTCGTATCTCCCCGAATTTTCGTTCCGATTATGTCGGGTCAAACAGCAAGGGATAAGCAAGGGATGAGCAAGGGATAGGCAATCCATACCAACCCTAAATATGAGACCCTACCGAGCAAAATTAACGGGAAATAAACGGCAATTAACGGAGCCTTTTTAATGGGTCTTTAATGGAGCCAAAAGCCGTTGTTGGAGAAAATTCGTGGTTAATTACACGGTAATTCGTGTTTGACCGGTTCTTCAGAGAATTGCGGTGGGGGCTTTCAGGCAGATTGGGGCTTGCATTTTGCAGGGTGATGTTGTTAAGTTAGAGTTAATTTTGTTGCCTACTCTTGCACATACGAAAACTTTTTCGTAACTTTGTGGCGGAATAGGGAGGAAACGTGTTGTATATAATGTGTAAAATTTGAACAATAAACAAATCTGATATTTATGAAGAGATTATTCTTTATGCTCACCTGTCTGCTGGCGGCGGTAGCGATGAACGCTACTGTCACGGTAAGGGGTGTGGTTACTTCTGCGGAGGATAAAGAGCCTGTGATAGGTGCTTCGGTCTTGGAGAAGGGTACGACCAACGGTACCATTACCGATTTCGACGGTATGTACACGCTTACCGTGCAGGATGGTGCCACGTTGGAGATTAGTTACGTGGGTATGAAAACCCAAGAGGTGAAAGTTACCGGCACGCAGCACAATGTCGTCCTTCAGGGCGACGCCATCGCTGTCGAGGAGGTGGTTGTTACCGCCATGGGCGTTGTCCAAGAGAAGAAACGCCTTAACTTCGCCGTGCAGAACGTAGGGGCAGACGACCTTACTGACGGTAAGTCGGCGAACATATTGAACTCGCTGCAAGGTAAGGTGGCGGGTGTAAATGTGACCACGGGCGGTGGTTCGCCTAACTCTGGCAGCCAGTTGATTATCCGTGGTGTAACCTCTATATCCTCCACGCAAACCAACGAGCCGTTGGTTATCTTGGATGGTATGCCACTTACGGGCGGTTTGGGTGATATCAACCCCAACGATATTGAGTCGGTTACGGTGCTGAAAGGTGCTGCTGCGTCTGCTCTGTACGGTCAAGAGGCTGCCAATGGCGTTTTGATGGTCACTACAAAAAGTGCTTCTGCGGGAAAACTGACTGCAACGGTCAATGGCTCTTGGCAATTTGATACACCGGCTAACCTGATAAAGACGCAGAATATGTATATGTCCGGCTCGCAGGGTTTCTACAAGGAGCAAACCAAGAACGGTTGGGGACCTGTCTTGAACCCTGTGGGTACGACCAACCCCGCAGAGACCTACGACAATGTGCGCAACTACTTCAAGGACTATGGTTTCTACCACAAGTACGATATGTCACTGTCGGGTGGTACGGACAAGTTCCAAGCACTCGCATCGGCATCATACTCCAATGCGGAGGGTATCGTGGTGAACGACTACCGCCAGAAAGTAACGGCGATGTTAAAAGGTACGTATTCACCGAATAAGTACCTGACTATGAGCCTTATGGCAAATGTGATACACAATACCTATCGTAGTGCAGGCAGCGTGAGCGGCATCTACTCATGGCCTATCAACGATGATATCCGCAACTACGAAACCGAAACTGGCGACATCCGTTTCCTCTACTATGCGGACGAGAAAGCCGACTCTCCTATATCTCCTCTTTATTCACGCTACCGCGATGAGGGTGTGAACAAAAGCACACGTACCTTGTTGACGGGTTTCATCACGGCAAAGCCTGTAAAGGGACTTGAGATTACCGCCCGTTTGAGCATGGACCAAAACAATTACCACTACGACGGATACACAGTGCCTCGTTTCTCTGATACCAACTTGGCTCCTGAGCAGAATATCACTGACCCGTACTTGACCCAGGAACAGTTGGATAAAATTAGCAAATCGTTGTTGGGTGAATATAGTTACTCGCAGTCTGAAGGACGCCTGTTGACAGGAAACTTGCTGGCTACCTACCATTTGGACTTGCCAAAAGATTTCGGTATGGACTTTATGGTCGGTGGAGAACTGAAAGACCGCACATCCATATCTTCGTCTATGACGGGGCGTGACTTTGTCATACCCGGGGTGTATAGTATTGGAAACACCAACTATATCAACGGCACAGATGATGTCAAACTCACACACACACAACGGCGTAGTGCAGGTGTCTATGGAGAGATACGCGGCGACTATAAGGGAATTGCTTCGCTCTCTGTTACTTCGCGTTGGGACTGGTCATCTACATTAGCAATGGAGTATTGCCCGTATTGGTACCCCTCTGTAACAGGTGGTTTGATTCTCTCAGAGTTGATTCCCGGGCTGAACGAGACCAAGGATAATTGGTTCTCCTACTGGAAGATACGTGGCAACTTCGCTATGGTAGGTAAAGATGCACCGGCTTACTTGATGGACCGCCGTTTCACGCAGTACGCTACATTGCCTGATGGTGGTTATGGCGCAAATGCCAGTGCCAGTGTTGGTGCCGACATCAAACCGGAAATATCCAAGTCTTGGGAGATAGGTACGGACATCCGCTTCTTGAACAACAGGCTGCGTATGGACCTTGCATATTACAGCCAAGCCACAGAAAACCAAATCGTTACTGTGCGTGTCAGCCATGCTGCGGGCTATGTGCTCCAGACGCGCAACGAGGGTAGCGTCAAGAACCAGGGTATGGAGTTATCGTTGGACGGCGACATCATCAAACAAAACGGTTGGTTGTGGACGATGGGTGTGAACGTAGGTTTCAACCGTGGCGTGGTGACAGCCTTGCCTGAAGGTATGGTCGAGATACAGGGTACACAGTATGGGGACATCTTCCCGACGGCTTACCTCAATGGTAGTACCACCGCTATCTCGGGTAAAGACTATGCACGTACAGAGGATGGTAAAATCATCTGCGATGAGAACGGCTATCCTACTATCAACCCATCCAAGTCGGTACTTATTGGTAACCGCGAACCGTTGTTCTCTGCAGGTCTCAGCACAATGCTCAAGTACAAAGGTTTCTCTCTCTCATTGCAGTTCGACGGACGTGTAGGCGGTGAGGTGGTCAACGTAACTGGACGCGGATTGTGGTCAAGTGGTATGCACTCTGCCATTCCGCAATACCGCGGACGACAAGTGGTATGGGATGGTGTAGTGGCTGCCGGTACGGATGCGGACGGTAATACTATCTACGAGCAGAATACCAAACCGATTGTATTGGACGCAACTACGCTCACCAACTACTACTACAACGTATCGTCCAATTTCTTGGAGGATGGCTCCTACATACGTCTGCAATATGCTACAATTGCGTATGACTTTGCTCCAATGCTCAAGAACGTCAAGGGTATTGAGGGCATAAAACTCTCATTCACAGGCACAAACCTGTTCCTGCTCACACGCTACACGGGCTCTGACCCGCAAGTGAATGCAGATACAAGTAAAGCAGGTGTGGGTGCTGCAGGTGTGGACAACTATCAGATACCTAACACACGCGGTTTCAATATGGCGGTGCAAGTTACATTCTAAACAACTATGACAATTCATTTAATAAGGAACAATAATATGAAACGAGTTCTATATACATTGTTGAGTGCAGTAGTATTGGCTACTTCTCTCACAGGGTGCGAAGATTGGATGGATGTCAATACATCCAAAGATGCACCTGTTACCGTAACTTGTGAAGAGGTGCTGCCCTCAGTGCTGTTCTTTGCATGCCAGGGAGTGTACGACTTTGCCGAGTATGGCACATATCTCAGCCAATGTCTTACCACAGGCGGTAAGGCGCAGACCTCTACACTCCCTTACAAGAACGGTTGGGGCGGGTTTATGGAGATGAACCGTCACCCGCAGTGGCGTCGCCACTACTACGATGTAGGTGTGAACGCACAATATCTGATTGCAGATGCCGAGGAGAAAGGAGCGCGCAACTATGTTTTGGTCACTCGGACCCTTCTGCTCAACTCACTGATGTTAACCACTGACCTCTTTGGTGAGATGCCGCGTTCTCAGGCATACCAATCGAATAACCCTGCCTATGACACGCAAGAGGAAATCTATGCCTATATGGAGCAGGAGTTCCAAGACCTCATTGCTCTCTACAACGACCCCGAATGGATAGAGTGCCCTACCAATACGGCAATGAACGCAAAGCGCGACCGTATGTATGCAGGTGATTTGCTCAAATGGCGTGCATTCACCAAGGCTCTTTACTGCCGTTTCTTGGTACGTCAGATACCTAACTGGAACAATACCGCTGAGGTGCGCAACAAAATCATCACGCTTGTGGACGAGGTACTCGCAGATCCCGATTGGGCAGAACCACTCTACAAGTTCGATGGCGGTGTAGCCGAGCAGAACTGCCAATGGGGACCGTCTATGCCTAAGATGAACCTCGGTTGGGCGCAGGCACGCGAAAACTTATTGAAGTCTGCTATGCCTTCCACATTCTTCGCTAGCATACTCGGCTTCTATCCGAAAGCCACGAAGACGGCCAATTCTGTTAAGTACAACGGAGAGAAAGTGGAGTCGGGTACTATCTTTGCCCTGGACCCGCGTGCTACACGCATGATGCATTACCGTAAAGACAATGAAGGGAAAGGAGACCCTGCTATGCGTAGTCTGCGCAACAACATAGGTATGGATGTCTCTATGAAGGAGACTTATTATCCTGATTTGTATTGCACGACCAACAAGGATTCTGTCATGAATACCTACAAATCCAATCCTTACACACGTGACGACGGCTATATTGCTTTCATCACAGAAGAGGAGTTGCTCTTCATCAAGGCTGAGGCGCAGTATTGGAGCAACAATAAAGCCGAGGCTTACAACACCACCAAGCAGGCAGTGGAACGCAGTTTCACTCGCTATGGCGTATACGGCAACATGGGCGACCCCGACAAGGTAAATGAGGCAGGCTTGATAGATTTCTTCTTCCGTATACGTATGCCCGCGGATAATTTCACGATTGCTACATTGATGCAGCAGAAGTATGTGGCTTTGTATCTGCAACCGGAGCAATGGTGCGATGTCCGCCGCTACAACTATAGCAGTTCCTCCAACGGCATTCAGTACGACAATGTATATGTCTATGACATCGCCAACGTGTACAATCAAGGTAAGACGGGAACTGTGAAGGAAGACAATTTCAGCGAGACGTTCGAACTCACACGCCCTTATAATATCTACGAGGCACAATGGATGACAGACAAGGACATAGTCGGCGGCAAACTTACTGCCAATGCGTGGGTAAACCGTATATCGGCTGACCCGGAGACCGAAGAGAAGTACAACAAAGCAGAGTTGGAACGCATCGGAGCATACAAGAATCCCGATTGGCTGCGCAAACGTATGGTTTGGCAACGTAACACCAACTCGAATGGGGCTATCACAAGCACCGGTACAGGAACGTGGATGTGATTGTAAAACAGACTATGGCAATTTCTATGAATATGAAAGCAAGTAAGTATATAGCAATACTGATGATAGCAACGGGCGTGATGACAGCGTGCGACAAGCACGACTCGTTGGACGACCAAGTATTTATCGGCAAGATGGCACCGCAGGTGTATTGGGAGGTACCCAGTACCACGGTATCTGCCGGCGACGATGTGGCGTTTAGTGCGCAGTATTATACCACAGGTGATAGACCTGTTTCCTATTGCGAGGTGTGGTACAACACCATCGAGACGGAAGACAAACAAGTGTCCGCTCCGTGGGTAACATGCACCACCTACTCTATAGTGTCTTCTTCTGTCACCGAACGTATGACGGAGAGTGGCACACAGGTCAAGTATATGCACGATGAGGCAAACTGGAACGCCAAACAACGTGCTTACCAGTTCAAGGCTACGTTCCCGACTTCCTACACCAAGAGCAAGACCGAATGGAAGAACAAAGAGTGGGACTCTACATTGGTAGTGCGCTACTTCGGAGAGAACTTTATGCAGCACTTCAAGGATAGTTTGGAGACTATCTTGAAAGCCGATTTGGATAAGTCCTACGTGGACTACAAGACTCTATATATCGCCAAGGGGGGAGATGAGCGTATCTTCATCAGCCAATATACCGATTCTGCCTTTAACGACAACACCCAAACCTACGACAAGTTCTTCAAGAACCATGAATTGCCGGCTGCTGTTGACTCACTCTATCAGGCTTGCACCTTTGGTGATTTGATTGACAGCAAAGGCGAGAAGAGCATCTCTTACAAAAAGCAGTATTCACTCAAGGCTACCCTGCGTTGTTACGATGACCAAGGCACTTATGGATTTGCATTGTACAAAGAAATAAAACTCAACTAATACGAAACCGAGAATATGAAACGTATATCGATAGCAATAATGGCAATCCTGCCGCTCTTCTTGGCAGGGTGCAAAGACCACATCATCAAAGAGGAGACACTCCCCGAAGGGGCTATCAACTTTGCCTATGAGGTCATCAACGATACGGTTTACAATCTGGACTACTATGCAGGTTGCACGGTGCGTTTCTACCCCACGGTAGCACTTACCACCGATTGCGATTGGCAAATCAGCGACGGTCGCTCTTTCACAGGAGTGGATACGCTGGTATGCAAGTTCCCTGTGGCAGGCAACTTCACGGTTACTGCTACAGCTAATGGCGGTAAGAAGACCAATCCTATTGAGATTGCGGACATACGTCCTATTGTGCGTATCGTACAGACCGACTCTGTTTGTGTTGTGGATAGTTCGTATATCAGTTTCGATGTCGAGTTGCCGAACCCCGACAATTTGGAGGCTGTATATCAGTGGACATTCCCCGGTGTGAAAGACGAGGCAGGACAGGAACTCTCTGTCTTCGAGGGACAAGACCCCGGCAAGATACGGTTCACCAAGTCAGGGTCTCAACCCATCAAACTGCAGGTTCTGCTTGGTGGACGGGCATTGGACCTCGTAACACGCAATGTGCAGGTGGCTCTCAAAGACCCCGCTCCCACATTGTATTATGCCGTCAAGGAGGGCAACATCATGGCACGTAAACTGACCTCCGTTACAGGGGCGGAACCCTACAATATGGGGGTGGCTTCGGGAGAACATCCGTTCAACCTCTTGTTTGCAGAGTCATCTCTGTATATCCTGGATGCCGGCAAGCAGTTCAACTATGTCAACGACGAGAATGGCGTATTGGGCGATGGGCAAATCACAGTCATGGCAGCGGACGCATCTACTTTTTCCACTGTCATCAGCAACGTGGGTGGTCCTGCTTTCCAAGACCCGTTCTATGGGTGCATTGATGGTGGTAAACTTTACTATTCTGACCGCAACACGGGTATCTTCTCCATACCTCTCTCCACGCGTAATCAGGTATGGAGCAAGGATGCTTACCCGTATTTCGTACAGAACGCGCAACTTGGCTACTACAGCCGTGGACTTTCCTATGGTGCTATCACGGGCTGCTTCGGCAAGGTGGAAGGCACTTGGTATTGGGCAAAAACATTCAATGGAAACGGTATCTGGCGTTTTGTGGATGCCGACATTCTGCCAGATGCGAACTCTTACGAGAAAGCCACTGCACCTACGGCAGGTAGCATACTCACTTCTTTCTATACGAAAGCATTTGTGTACGATGCACAACGCAAAATGTTCTACTTCTCGCTCTACGATATGGCGGCAGGCGTGTATGGGTTGCCTTACGAGAAGGTGATAGATGCCGACTTTATGAAGTCGTTGGCTTCTGCTTCCGACTTGGCTCCTTATCAGTTGGGCGACATCGCTATCACACCGATTGTGGAAAAAGGCAAAGGCGAAGGTTCCGATGGCGAATATATCGGTATATGCCAGATGGCTGTGGATGAGGCTACGGGAGATGTCTATTTCGCATATCGTGCAGCCGATAAGACGCAAAGTGGATTGTATCGCTACGACGCGGCTTCCAAGACGTTGAGCCTTATCGCCGACACACAGGGGACAGACATCTACGGTGTCGCTATCAACCAGCAGCCTACACAGTTGTTCTAATCAACCAATATAGAATACATTGAAATCGAATAGATTCATATTAATCCTTGTACTGGCGAGTGTAGT
>DLLA01000176.1:16106-24712 GCA_002479035.1 Bacteroidales bacterium UBA7574
GTCTCTTCGTGGGCTGCTACGCCTTCGCCCAAGCGCGACTTTCGTGGTGCTTGGCTCAGTACCGTATGGGCTATAGACTGGCCCAACCATCGCGGTACCACCGAAGAGGATGTCAAAAGCCAAAAGGTGGAGATGCGCACTATTCTCAACAACTACGAGAAGTGCAATATCAACGCCTGCTTCTTCCAAGTGCGTGGTATGAGCGATGCTATGTATCGGTCCAAGTACGAGCCATGGTCGCAGTACCTCACGGGCACCCGCGGACAGGAACCTACCTACGACCCCTTGCAGTATCTCATCGACGAAGCACACGCGCGGGGTATCGAGGTGCATGCGTGGCTCAACCCGTATCGTTATGCCACTTCGGAGGATAACTACGGCACCCTACCCACCGACTACTCGGTCACGCACCCCGATTGGCTCATCAATTGTGGCGGCATCACCATTCTCAACCCTGGCGAACCTACTGTGCGCAAGCGTATCGTGGATGTGGTATGCGACATCATCGACAACTACGATGTGGACGGCATAGTCTTCGACGACTATTTTTATCAGGATGGCATGAAGGACGAGTACGACGACCGTCTCTATGCCCTCTACAACCCCGACTCCCTCTCGCGTGCTGACTGGCGTCGTGCACAAGTCAACCTTATGGTGGCAGAGGTCAATGCGGCTATCAAGGCACGCAAGCCTTGGTGTCGTTTTGGCATTGGTCCTGCCGGTGTAGCGGCTTCCAACAAGGCAGTGGCAGACAAGTATGGCATCACACCTTGTCCCGCAGGCAGCGATTGGCAGTACAACCAAATATATGCCGAACCCGTTCAGTGGTATGTGGAGCATAGCCTCGACTACATCACACCGCAAGTCTATTGGACCATCGGCTCTGCTAACGACTATTCCAAGATTGCCCCATGGTGGTACGTGGTTGCCAACAAGTTCGGACGTCATTGCTATATCAGCCAGTCGCTTACAGCCCTGTCTCCTACCAAGACAATGCCTGCGGGTATTTCTGAGCGTGAGCGCATCGCTGCCGAGAGCCACAATACCAATTTCTATGCCGGCGAGATAGTCAATCAGATACTCCTTGACCACGCTTCTGCCAAAGAGAACGCCCCTGGCAGTGTGTTCTGGTCCACCAATAAAATTGCTGTAACGGGTTTTATCAAGAGCGTGGTACGTGATGCCTACACTCGCAAAGCCATTGTGCCTAACCTTACATGGTTCTTGCCTGCTGAGGTACAAGGCTTGGTCTCAGACCTCTCTCGCGAGGGACAAACCCTCTCTTGGCAATATGCCACCGAAGGGCAGCGTTTCGGTATCTATGCCATGCCGCTGAACAAGCGACACGACACCAAAGCCCTCACCACATCGCTCTATTACCAAGGTATGACCTATGGCAATTCGTTCACGTTGGCAGATTCTATCACCTCCGACTATGCAGTGTGTGTCACGGTCATCGACCGTTATGGCAACGAGTATGCCCCGCGTTTCTTGGGTGAGGACGTGCAGAATGCAGTAGCCCCGAAACTACTATCGCCCGCCGATGGAGATAGTATTCTCCTCCCCAACTACCTGTCGTGGGAGGCAATACCGGACGCTATGGGCTATCAGGTTGAGGTGGCGTATGATGAGGCATTCACTCGCCTCATCGCTACCGTCCCCACAGACACCAATGCTTTCCTTACGCAATCCGTTCAGGAGATAGACGGACATTCCACCTGCTATTGGCGTGTACGCGCTATGGTGCCCAATAGCCCTTCCGTTTATTCTGAGGTGCGTTCTTTCCGCGGACGGCTGTTCTCTGTAGTATATCCGCAAGATGGCGAGTCGGGAGTCCCTGTTACGCCCACTATCCGTTGGGACAATGCCATAGAGGGAGCGGAATACCACGTACAGATAGCCTCTGCCGCTACTTTTGCTGACAAGGAAATTGTCTTCTCTGCTACCACGTATGACACCCAAGTCTCCATCCCTGAGGATATCCTTACTTACGGAGCCAACTACTATGTGCGTGTGCGTATTCTCACGGGATATATTGATGTAACCTCCACCCCGAATCTCTTCACTACTGAGGAGGTCGTTATGGTGCCGCCTGCTGTGCTTACTCCGGAGGCGAACTCCACAGAGCAAGGCGACTCGGTACTGGTATCGTGGAGCAATACACCCAACAACGGTTTCCGTCTTGAGTGGGCAAACTCCTCGTCTTTCCCTAACCGCGGCAAGAAAGTCAAATCGGTGGATATGGGCAACTATCAATGCCGCATCGGCGGTCTCACCCAAGGCACATGGTACCTGCGTGTGGCTACTATCCGCATCGACAACACATGGACAGACTACAGCGATGTCGTTTCTTTCAACTATGAGCCGGGTACTGGAGTGGACGAGGTGCATATCGACCTCTCCTCTTCACCATGCTACGACCTGCAAGGGCGATTGGTAGGAGAACCGCAATCGGGACATATCTATATCCAAAATGGCAAACTAATATACCAACAATAAATTTAACCAATTAAAAACAAACAACTTATGAAAAGACTTTGTACAATGATGGCGGCTGTCTTGGTGGCTGCAATGTCATTTGCTGACGTGGAGTATGAACTCAACGGAGGTTGGACCAACGATGACGGTTGGCAAAATAAGCAAGACATTTATGAGACAATGAACCAAATGTGGAATAAGTATGCAGATATCAAAGAGGATGCAGCACATTACACATGGACTCCAATTGACTCCTGTAAGGCTGTCAACGAGGGACTTCCTACTGCTACCGATGGAACTGTGTTGACCCCAAAATTCCTGGAGTTTTTCAATGAAGCAACGACCTTAGACAAATTCCAATGGTTGGCAGATTATATGCAATATGTATGTACACTTCAGAAAGTGGAAGCAGGTCTGTTGAAAGAAGGTAATGGTGCTTTCTTACGCTATAACCTGCAAGCATTCTTTATGAATACCCAACGCACTTCTTGGCCTGTTTCGGCTAACTACGAGGCGTATGGCAATATCGACTATTTCCAAGCCTATTGGAGACACGGCTTTGCCAACCCCACCAAGGTAGAGGGCGAGTATATCCTCCAAGCACCTTACAAAGAAACCACCGACGAAGCCACGGGGGCTATCGTTAAATGGACTTTTGATGGCTGGTATGCGGACAAGGACTTCAAAGGTAATAAAGTCCTGAAAATTGATGCCAATACTACAGGTACTCTCTATGCAAAATGGGTAGAGTACATTCCTACTATCGCAGAGGTTAGTGCTATGACTGACGGAACTTCTACCAAAATCAAGGCTACTATCACGTTCTTCGATGGCGTAGAGGCGTATCTTCAAGACGCTACCGCCGGTATGCGTGTCATTTTCCCCGCTGATACCAAGTTAGCGGAGAACACCCTGTATGTTGTCAAGGGAACCAAAGGAACCGAGAATGGTGCTCCTGTACTTACTGTTACCGAGATTGAGTCGCAAGAGGCTGCTTCTGCTATTGTGCCTATCGTGGCAGACCAAGTTCGTTTCTTGCCCGACTATGTAGGCATGCTCATCAAATTGGAGGGTAAGCGTGTTGCCGGTTATTCTGCAGATGGCGACCCGCTCTTCCGTGACGACTTCGATACGATTCCTACTTTCAAATTGCCTGTTGACCAAAATACGTTCACTATCCGCCGCAAAACGGATGTCACTGGTGTGGTAGAGCGTATGGCTCCCTATGTGGCTGGCACCGACTCTTTGAGTGGCCTCCGTATCCGCGCCTTTATGAAGAATGTAACCCCTTCTGCTCCTGCAGGCCGCGACAAACACGAGTACGAGACATTGAACACCAATGGTGGTGAGTACACACTCGTTAACGATTGGATGTTCTCGGTACAAGAGGACAACTTCAACTCCAACAAACCTAACGACATCGCCTCGGGTAGCCGTGCTGTAGTTCTCCACAATGGCTTCTTGTACTTCCCGAACCGCGATGCTAACCAACCTTCTTATGTTAACTTCAAGAAAGTCAATGTGGCTGATGGCGATATGTTCGATGCTATTCCTGCCGCTGATTATCTGTTCCGCGCACGTGGAATCGCAGGTCGCGACTTCGTCTTCGGTCCTGCCAATGACCTCAAGAAGGACAACGCAGATCACGTATTGGCTGCCAACCTCATCACAAGTGCCAAAGGCGAGTACCAAGTTTGGGTAATGGACGACATTGACAATGGCAAGGGCTACCTCCTCATCAACGACACCACACTCAACGATGATTATTCTACGAACGCCACTATCCGTTTTGATGCGTTTGGCGTCTATGGTGATGTTACCAAGGACGCTACTGTCATGGCTGCCAGTGCTTCCACTTCGGATGTGTACTACTGGCAAATCAAAGATGGTAAGTGGGATGGTAAGCACGAGTGGATTCCTACAGAGGGTGGCTACAATTTCAGTTATGCTCCTCAAATCTTCCCGATTGAGAACGATATGTTCTATGTGGATGGCTTCAACAACTATCCTATCCTCTTCAATACGGACGGTGAGGCACTTGACTTCTTCGATATGGAAGATGAGATTTGCAAGGGATTGGTTACCAACCGCAACGGCAAGGCGCGTGCTACCGGTCATAACGGTTTGGCTGAGTTCGAGTTGGATGGCGAATACTTCCTTCTCATCGCAGGAAACAATACCGCAGGAGACCCTGCTTCTACATTCGTTCTCTACAAGTGTAAAGACGGGAACCGTACCTTCAACGAAATGACCCAGATGTGGGAGTTCCCCTACGACGGTATGGGTGGTGTCAGCAACGATGTGCGTACCGCTGTGCCGTATGTGCAAATCGTGGACGAACACACCGCCAAGTTGTGCGTTTACACCAACAACAACGGCTACGGCGTTTACACCTTCACAGCCAAGGCTGGCACGGGCGTTGAGAACACCAAAGTTGAGACTGTTGGTGCCGACAAGCAGATGATTGACGGACAACTCTATATCATCCGCAATGGCGTTCGCTATTCCGTTATGGGTAGCGTAGTGAAATAAACCAATTTTAGTTCGTTACGTTATCGAGTCTTTATCGGGTTATTAACGGGTTGTTATCGGGTTATTAACGGGTTGTTCCCGTGAGCATACCGATACCCTCACCATAGATTAACCGATGTACAAAACTTGAAACAATGAAGCGAATACTGCATCTATTCACCCTCACCCTGTTACTTCTGCCCTTATCCCTAAGGGCGGAGGTAACGTTGGGTGGTAGTGCTTATACCGTAGATACCCTGACCCGCTATATGGTGGGTCCGGGTACTTACTATACCCAAGTGCGTCTCTTCCTGAGTGACGGCGGAGGCAGCAGACGCGACGTTTATATCCTCCAAGTGGACCGGCGCAATCCCTATGTGTCTGTCCATACCGTCCTTGCCAACGACTCTATTGAGAAGGGAGAAGAACCCTCCCACATGGCGCAGCGTAAGTCCCAAGCGGGGCAACGTTATTTTGCCGGTACCAATGGCGACTGGTGGTCCACCGACCGACCTGGCGTACCCGAAGGTGCCTTCGTTACCGAAAACACTATTGCCATCACGCCCCAGAACGGGCGTGCCACCTTGGCTATGTGCGCTATTGACCAAAACGATAGCCTCTACTACGGACACGATTTCTTCACCGATGTCTGGCTTGAAACTGACAACAACTCAGTCCGTTGCTCACATGTCAATGACATTCGCTATGAGAACGAACTGGTCCTGTATAACTCCTACAACGGCACTTGCACTCACACCGACAATAGTGGTACCGAGGTGCTATGCCGTATCCTCCCTGGCTCCGCTTGGGGTACCAATACCACCCTTCAAGCCGAAGTGGTGCGTATCGAATCAGCCAAAGGCAATATGCATATCGAGGACGGTTGCTTCGTCCTCTCTGCCCGTGACGATATGCAGCAGCATCTCAAAGCCCTCACCGAGGGACAGCAAATACGCCTGCGGATAGCCACTTCTATCAATGGCACCTATGCCGACTTCAAGGCTGCCCTTGGCGGGCAGGACCGCACCTTCATGCTGGTCAATGGCGTAGTGGACAACAACTGGGACGAACGTCATCCCCGAACGGGACTCGGATTCTCCGTTACGGGTGATACTATCATACATTGTGTGGTTGATGGGCGTGGCAAGTCCATCGGTGCCACTACGGGCGAATTGGCGGAAATCATGCAGTTCTTTGGTGCCTACAATGCCATGAATATGGAGGGCGGTGGCTCCAGTACTATGTACCTGGCCTCGCACGGAGTGATGAATGTCCCCTCCGACGGACACGAGCGTGCCGAGTCCCAAGGTATATTTGCTGTCAGCAGTGCCCCTGATGATGAGGTGGTTGCCAAGATAGCGGTCTACGAACCCTCTGTATCTATGCCCCGATATGGTATGTTGCGCCCTCGTTTCTTGGGCTACAACCAATACGATATGCTCCTCAACACTGACCAACAGGGTGTTACCCTTTCATGTGACCCCGCTGTCGGATACATTGATGCCGAAGGGCGTTTTGTCTGCCAAGGCTCTGGTGACCTTGTAGCCTCGTTGGGCAATATCCGCACAACGTTGCATATCACTATGGTGGCAGACGCTCCTATTGCTGTTCGTCTTGACTCAGTTCTTGTCTCCGACGAGACGCAGTACCCCATTGAGGTGGACGGTATCATCGGAAACAACTCCATTACACTCCAACCGGAAGCCCTCACATGGACGGTGGCTGACCCCGCTGTTGCGGTAGTCTCCGAGCGGGGTATCCTTACGGGGCTTGTAAATGGCTACACCGCTGTGGTTGGGCAACTCGGTGAGTTCGCCGACACCATCCTTGTACATGTGCAGAACGTGGACGCCAAACCCTGTCATTGGGTGCTTGGCATGCAGGATATGACCCTCAAGCCTTCTTCCTCTGCGTGGAAAGCGCAGATGGTGGACACTATGGATGCGCAAATCCTATCGTTGAACTATACGGGTGGACGACAGGCAAACATCAAGTTCCTTGCCGACCGGCTCATCTACTCTGACCCCGACTATCTCGAACTCCGCTTCACGCCGCAAGATAACTTAATCCAATCGGTTACTATTGGTGTCCGTGCCAATGGCAGCACCAAGACCTTGCTTCATAGCACCACAGACCTGCAAGCAGGGCTAATCAACCGTTTGGTGGTTGATCTCGACAGCATCTTTCGCGCAGATGCCCTTGCTTCCGAACAAGAGTGGCGCGACAACGACCAGGCCATCTATCCCGTCCGTCTTGAGTTCGCTACGTTTGCTTTCAGCAAAGATGCTGCCAAGCAGCAGTATCGTATTCCCATTGATGGTTGGTATCTCCATTTCGGAGAGGTGGCACCATTGCCTTCAGGTGTAGTTCCTGTCTCGGCGGATACTGCTATGACAGATGTCTGCAAGGTGTGTACCGCTGGGGGCATCCTTATTCGTAAAGGCAATAGATGGTTTGATATATTGGGACGCCCTGTAGAAGAAGTTAATAGTATTATAAAGTATTGATACGTATGAAGAAAAATCTACTCATTGCATTCTCTCTGCTGTTTATCCCCGCTCTTCTGTGTGCACAATCCACTATCACGTTGAGCGGCGTGCCCCATACCATAGATACGTTGGAGACTTTCCAATGTGGTCCTGGCAGTCAGTACATCTCAGTCCGTATGCACCGTGTCAGTGACGGTGGCGGACGCTTGGACGCTTTCCTTATGAAAGTGGATGCCAACAACCCCTATATATCATTCGAAGAGGTCATGGGCGGCGACAAACTCGTGGGTACCGAGGCGGTATCCGCTATGGGTGCCCGCAAAAACAAGGAGTCCGACAAGCGTATCTTCTTTGGCGGAACCAATGGCGATTTCTTCTCCACCAAAGGCGATGTAGGACTGCCTATTGGCTTTGCTATTATCAACAATGAGTTTGCCCGTGTCCCTGACAACCGTGGAGACCGTCGTCTGGGTGCTATCAACGAGCAGATGCGTGGTGCTATAGGCAGTGTAGGCGCATTTTCGGGACAAGTCATCTATGGCACAGACACGATGAAGTTGCACCATATCAATTACAACAGAGGCGATGACCAATTGGTTCTGTTCAACCGCCACCATGGTCCCTCTACCAATACCAACGAATATGGCACGGAACTCCTTCTCGCTCTCGCCGAGGGAGACGCTTGGCATACCAACTGTACCGTACACGCTGTAGTACTTGCCAAAGAGCAAGACAAAGGTAATATGACGATTCCCGATGGGCAGACAGTGCTCTCTGCACATGGCACCATGGCAGAGCACCTCAATGCCGTCAATATAGGTGATACACTTACTGTCAAACTCACGTTTAAGATTGATGGCGTTAAGCAGAACATCAGCCAGTGTATAGCGGGTGACAACTACGCCCTCATTGTGGACAACGGGAAAGTGGTAGAATCCAATTTCTGGAACGAACTGCACCCGCGTACAGCCTTCGGGCAGTCTGTAACAGGCGATACCATCATCTTCTGTGTGGTGGACGGACGTCATCTCTCTATTGGCTGCAACACGCAAGCACTTGGCGGTATCATGCATTACTTTGGTGCCTACAAGGCTCTCAACTGGGACGGCGGAGGTAGCAGCCACCTTG
>DLLA01000176.1:24748-29050 GCA_002479035.1 Bacteroidales bacterium UBA7574
CCACCTTTGGCTCAACAATGTCGGACTTATGAATGCAGGTTGCGAATCTACAGAGCGTGCCGTTGCCAATGGTATGTTCGCCGTAGCAAACCTGCCCGAAGTGGACAATACCATATCGCTCCTGCAAGGCTATTCTACAGAACTGCGACTTCCTAAGTATGGTGTACACAAGCCCAAAGTGCTGGGCTACAACAAGTATGGTGTGCTTCTCAATCCCGATGTACAGGGTGTTACACTCTCATGCGACCCTGCAGTGGGCTACATCAATAGCGATAGTGCTTTTGTCTGCTTGGGTGAGGGTGAATTGCGTATGCAGCAGGGCAATGCCTCGGGTGTGGTTCGTATCCGCATAGTCCCCAATACAGACATCCGCATGCGACTTGACACCGCCGTAATCTACGACCACTCCGACTATCCTGTGGAAGTTATCTCCACCATAGGCAAGAACGATATCCTTATTCAGCCGTCTGCGCTTACATGGGCGGTGGCAGACCCGACTATAGCCGCTATCACGGAAGATGGCATCCTCAATGGCCTCAGAGACGGCATTACCGAGGTCTATGGTACTCTCGACGGACATATAGACACTCTTGCGGTTCGTGTAGCAATACCTGCCGCAAACCCCTTGCATTTTGACGACTTTGTGCAGGGTTACTCCTCGCGTTGGACATTGAAAGCGTCCAATACAAAGTGGAACGCTGCCATAACACCGGATGCAGAAGGCAAGGCTGTTCTCTCTATGGATTATACGGCGGGGCGCAATGCCAACATACGTCTTGCCTCCGGACAACCTCTCTTCTCCGCGCCTAATGATTTCCGTTTCTGCTTCACACCGCAGGGCGACCTTATCAAGTCGGTGTCTGTCGGTCTGCGTGCCAACAATGCAAGTCGCAACACCATCTACTCCGTTGAGAACATTGCTCCTGACACACCTATGACCATCAATATCCCGTTGGATAGCCTGTTCGGTGTGAAGAAAGACCTCTCTATTTACCCTGTAACTGTTGAGTTCATTACATTCTATCTCAATGCCGATGCGGAGAAGAAAAAATACAACATTCCTGTTGATGGCATCTACCTCACCTACAATGGTGCATCGGAATCTGCGGTGGAGAATACTACTGCACATAGGAATGTCAAAACCACCAAGTTCATACAAGACGGGCAACTCTATGTCATCCGCAACGGACAAATATACAATATCTTAGGAACCAAAGTAAATTAAGTCATACTATGAAACGTATCTTTACTCTTTTTGCCTGCACGGCTCTCTGTATCTTTGCTAATGCCGACATCCGTGTTGTCAGCAATACCTCACTTGGCAAGGGCTACTATCCCCGTTTTGCAGACGACCAAACCATCACCTGTTTCTCCGAGGAGAACGCAGGCTACGATGCTGTCATCTCTGGTGAAGCCCTGCGCGTGGACAACGAGGACCTTACCCTCAACCTCTACCGCAACGGTGTCAAGACCGTCCTCACACCTCACGGCACCGATGTCAACTATATCTGGGCATCGCTTTCGCCTAACAAGCAGTATATCCTGTTCAATACCATGCGTGGTACCGCTGTCTGCGACCTACGCGGGCGTGAGATTATCAACTTCGGTAAGGGCTTGGATGCCCCCGTATGGTATGGCAACGACTACATCGTAGGTATGAACGACTGCTCCGACAGCCACCAATATACGGCATCGTCTATCGTCATTGCCTCCATAGATGGCACCATACGCCAAACACTCACCGACCCCGCAGAGTTCGGTATGTACCCCGCAGTGGACGCAGTCTCAGGACGCATAGCATACAACACCCTTGATGGTGACATCCGTATGCTCCAACTCAACCTCACCGAGCAACCCGTTCGCCGTCAAGCACCTGCGCTCAAGACACTACGCGACTCACGCTCCAAGATGTTTGCTGCGCAGCGTCGTCGCGCGGCAACCGATGCCAAGCCTTCCGATTTCCGTATCTACATCAATCCGGGGCACGGCGGATACACCAGCGACGACCGCAATATAGTTATCTATCCTTTTGCACAGGGTGATACCCTTGGTTTCTATGAGAGTACTTCCAACCTCCACAAAGGTCTCAAACTTGATACCATGCTTCGTGAACTCGGCTTCCAAACCAAGATGTCGCGTGTGCTCAACCGCGAGATTGACGACCGCGAACTCTCGGCTATCGTAGAGGAAGCCAATGCATGGAACTCCGACTATATGCTCTCCATCCACTCCAATGCGGGCGGACCGTCCAACTATGTCCTCATGCTCTATGCTGGTATCGACCTTGATGACACGCAGCAGACGTATCCTACACCCACTCCCTGTTCCGATGAGAGCCGCGAAATATCTACCCTTATAGGCAACTATTTCTGTGAGAACGGCATCACTACTTGGACATCTTCTGTGCCTCGTATCGCCGGTGACAAGACTTTCGCCCGCACCGCCATGGGCTGGAGCAACGGTTATGGTGTCCTCCGCGGTCTCCGCGTACCGGGTGTTATCTCCGAGGGCTGTATGCATGACTACCACCCCGAGACCTATCGTCTCATGAATATGGACTACAAGTACAAGGAGTCTTTCTATTTCCGCAAGGTCTTCCTCGAGTATTTCTGCCATACAGGTATGCCCACGGGTGCTATCGGCGGTCAAGTGCGCGATGCATTCAACAAGATGCTCTTCCCCGCTATCACCAAGATTCGTAACTCGCGCGACGAACTCCTGCCCATCGACCGTGCTACGGTTGACTTGCTCAAGGATGGTAAGAAAATTGCTTCTTATACCACCGACACCCTCTACAATGGTGTGTTCTTCTTCTGGGATTTGGAGCCGGGCGAATATACCCTCCATGCCGATGTGGACCACTACTACACTATGGACACCACCATCACCGTCGTGGCGAACACCATCGTTTACCAGGACATGATGCTCCAGATGCGCCGTGAGACACGTCCCGAGGTCACTTCCTACAGCCCCAACGTTGCCATTACCGACAGTGTCAACGTGGCTGAACCTATCATCCTCAATTTCAATTGGGATATGTGGGAAGAGCCTACTCGCAAGGCATTCTCTATCTCGCCCGCTGTTGAGGGGACCCTCACTTTCGAGAACTCGCAGCGCACCCTCCGTTTTACCCCCAAGACTGTCTATGCGCCCGACACTGAGTACACCGTTACCCTTGTCAAGACGGCGGCACACCCCGATACCAACTACCCCAACACCCTTGCCGAGGACTTCACTTTCCGTTTCCGCACCAAGAACCGTCCTTGCCTGAGCGTCATGCAGACCTATCCCGCAGAGGGCGAAACGGGCATAGACCTCAAGCCGTCTATCTTCATGCTCTTCGATGAGAAACTGCACTCGGCATCTAATTACAAACTTTTCTCCATTGCCAACGATAGCAGTGTTGTCTTTGTACCTGCTTCCCGCAACTTCAAGAAGAACACCGTGGATGCTCCCTATGGCTCTGTGAAAATTGATGTTACCACCGAGTTGCAGCCCAATACGCAATACAAAGTGGTAGTCGAACCTACTGTCAAGGATACCGACAATATCATACTCTCCACTCCCTTTGTCTTGAATTTCACTACCGGTAGCGGAGCCGTAGCGGACAAGGAGGGTGAACTCATCATGTCCCTCGATGATGTAGCCTTCTCCGTAGAGCCTGATAAGACGACGGCACTCCAAGACAAGACGATTCGCACCGGTGGTTCTACCAAACGCACCGAGGGTACAGGTTCCAACGATATTATCTATACGTTTGACCCCGACGAACCCGATGCGCAACTATTCCTCAAGCCGCTTGACCTTACGCATATATTCACTTCGCGCGACAAATTGGTCATAGATATCTATGGTGATTTTACCATGAACGATGTCTATGCCGAGTTCTCCACTGCGGGCGATATCCATACCTACAAACTCTGCAACCTCGACTTCATAGGTTGGAAGACTGTCACGCTTGATTTGAGCCAAACCGACCTCCCCGTGGGTGTGGACTTCCAGTTCACTGGGTTGAGTATCGTACGTACCTCCGTGCAGCCAATCCTTTGCAACACAGGCGAAATCTTCCTCGACCGTCTCGCTATTGTCAAGGGACAAAACACCGCAGTGGATGATGCCCCACAAACCGATTCTGCTAATGCGGCAACCTACGACCTCTTGGGGCGTCCTGCCACCGCGAAGCAACCCCGTCAGGTGTATATCCAAAACGGAAAGAAACATATTATTAACCAATAGTACCCCATGTTCTCTCCAACCGTTCCTTGTGTCAAACAGCAAGGGATACGCAAGGGATGAGCAAGG
>DLLA01000162.1 GCA_002479035.1 Bacteroidales bacterium UBA7574
CTATTAATTATTACTTATTACTGATTTACGTTTGCACCGCAAACGCAAATCTTTCAGCCCGCAAAGGTACTGCTTTTTCCGAATATATACAAGTTGGCACTGCTTTTTCCTCAAAAACATAAAAAACATCACCCTTTTCTATGCTTCTTACTTTTGGGCAGGTTTCTTCTTTGCCGCCACTACCAATTGAATGGAATTTATCAGGTTCTGCCAAATGATATACGCAGCCGGACCTATGGCGGACATCGGTTGCAGGTAAGTCTGTGCCATCCACACTCCGAGGGTGGTGTTTTTCTGCCCGAAGGCTTGTCCTGCCGTTATCCTGCTCACCTGAGGCATGGTGTAGTGGGCTGCCTCTGGGGTTACCAATACGTCGTGATAGTCCTCCCCGCGGTTGGGCGCAGGATAGTGGTAGCCTACCCAACGACCCATCATAAATTGCAGCAGGAAAGTCAATAGTGCGCCCGCACACAGCACAACCACTGTCCACCAATTATAATGCTGGGTTACAAGCGTATAAGTTAAGTCTGCCATCAGTACCACCAGCGTTGCCGCCCATAGGTAGAACGGCATGGCTGCCCAAGTGCGGGATAGGGCGAATGTCTTGCTGCTCCCTTTGTGATGCTGATAACCGTTATACCCTAATCGTAGTAACCATGCCGCTAAGAACGGACCCAACAATAGCGGACCTACCTTGCAGAGTATCAGCCAACTTGCCTCGGCGAAGTGTATCCCAGACGTAGGGTTGACCACGGGGAAGAAAGCAGGTACCGCAATCGCCGTGGCTATGTTGGAGAGCAGTGTGAAAGTGGTCAGGTTCTGTATGCTGCCGCCCAACTTACCCGCTATGATAGGGGCGGCAGTGGCAGTGGGCATAATCACGCATACCATGATGCCCTGCGTGATAACCGCTATGTCATTCTCCGTAATCCCCCATGCGTCCGCAATGCTGTTCAGCCCGTAGAGTAGTCCGTAGTACACCGCGGCGGTCAGCACCATCTGCAGGGCGAGTACTATCCAATGCCACGCATGCAGCCGAAGGTCCAGGGGATTGACCTTGCAGAACGTGAAGAACAACATCAGGAATATCAGCGGGGGTAGCAACCATGTCAAATGACGGAACCATGGGTAACCCGCAGCCCCTGTCAGCATCGCGAGCACCAATGCGTTGCGGTCTGCAAAAGCCTTTACGGTATTCAGTCTATGCGACATACCAACGGTCTCTTTTATTTGATTATCACCATGGTAGCCCCGAAGCCGTATTGGGCGAACGAAGCGTCTTGGTATTCGCAATTCGGATAGTGCTGACGCAGTTCCGACCCGATAGCCGCTTTCAGCACACCCTCACCGCGTCCGTGAATGAAGACAATCTTCTTGCCTTTGTAGCGGATATTGTCGCGCATGGTGCGTCGGAATACGTCCATTTGGAGGTGAAGCATCTCACTGCGTTCCATACATTGCCAGTTATCGGCAAGCGCACTGATGTGCAAATCCACTTCCTGTATATCTTCTCGCTTTGCCTCTTTCTTGCCTTTGGCACGTCGTTCTATGGCTGACGGGATAGTAGCCGTTCCTGCCGCTTTTTCCTGTACGTCACGCGGGGTAGGGGTCACCTGTGTATGGGCAACGGGTGCTTGTCGGGCAGGTTGCACTGTCACGATTTGTTGGAGTGGGGTAGGGATTTCAAAACCGTCCTCGTCTTCTATATATATAAGGTGTTTGTTGGCATCGATACGTGCCACACGCCCTCCGCCCACCGAGTCCAGGAACCGGACTTCGTCACCGATATGAATATCCTCTATGGCTTGCATACTTCTGCTATCTCTTATATTGCTATCTACTGCGAAAAAGGACTGCAAAGTTACTGTATTTTCCCCATTTGTGCAACACAAAAATAAGGTTGTATCAACACAACCGCACTCAATAATGCGATTTACGAACTGATTTATGACAATACGGCGTAGCCGTCCGTTCATTCAAAGTATTTATTGGCAAGTTGTTGTCTGATTGTAGGCTGTGTCCTTAATTTCTGTGTCTTTGGATAGTTTCAGGATTCTCATACTCTTTGGAAATAGTTGGTCGGCTCCTGTTGATGTTAATGAATTGTTGAATCAATACGATGCTCTCAAGAATCAAGGTAAGTGTTTTTGATTGGCTATTGTCTGCTATTATGTGCAAAAACAAAATTCGCAGGCAACCCATTGATAAACAATGTGCTATCTGCGAACTTTGCGGTGCGGACGAGACTCGAACTCGCGACCTACGGCGTGACAGGCCGGTATTCTAACCAACTGAACTACCGCACCAAAGTTGTACTTAATTTTCACTATCATGCTTTTAGAAAATCGTCATCGCACCACTCACACTTGAGAATGCTCTTACTTTCTCGAAAGCGGGTGCAAAGGTACTGCTTTTTGAGGAAACCACCAAATCTTTCGCGAAAAAAATAGCGTTTTTCTGCATTTTTCTCTTTCTTTTCTCTGATTGCACCCTTAATCTTCTGTCTTCCTCGAAGGATAACCGATAGATAA